>CAJFMZ010000205.1 GCA_904393575.1 uncultured Sellimonas sp.
CGTCCTTTGCCACCGGGGTTCGCCTGGAACAGGAATTTTGCGATGATCCGGGTGTGCTGAACACAAAGATTAATCAACTTACCACGGGAGACATGACCAGCCTGTATGATGCATTATATACTTCCGTGGAGCGGGTGGCGGCCCAGAGCGGAGCGCGATGTGTGATTGCCTTTACGGACGGGCTTGACAATTATAGCAATTGTACGAAGAACGATGTCATTGCAGTGGCGCAGCGGTATCATGTTCCGGTGTTTATCATCGGGATTGGAAATATCGACGCATCGGAAATAAGAGACATCGCGGACCAGACAGGCGGACATTATTATAGTGTAGGCGATGTGTATTCGATGGAAAGCATTTATCAGGAAATCTACCGGATGGAGAAGGAGCTATATCTTCTGGAATTTGAGGACAGCACAGGGGCAACCGTTGATGATCAGGCTACGATTCAAGTCGGGTATCATAGCGAAGAATACGGCGGAGAATGCGATTATACTTATCAGCCAAATGTACTGCTGAGCGCAGACAGTCAGGATATCTATCAGAACGGACCGGAGGCCGTAGTGGAACAGTACCTCAAAAACTTCCCGGATGCGGTAACCCGGAATGATTTCTCGCTGATTTCGGACTATCTGAAAAAGGGAAGCGATATTTATAAAGAACAGGAGAGCTATGTACAAAGAGATATCACAGAACAGCTGGATTCCTATGAACTGACAGACGTATCTTACAATGGAGATAACAACTGTGTAGTTTCTACCAGAGAGACGTATTATGTGCAGGTGGAAGGAGAAGCGTTGCAGCTGATGACGCAGGAATGCCAGTATGCATTGGAGAAAAACGGAGATCAGTGGGAAATGACAGCATTTGTAGATCTGAAGGTGGTTTCCAGAATTAAGCAGTAGAAAGATCGAGAAGAACGAGATTGGATGATACAGGGGCAGATGTGATTTCGTAAGAAGTTGCGTCTGCCCCTGAAGTTTATTCGTCAGGATTGTTCAGATAGGAAGAAAGATGGTTCATGACACACTCCTGAATAGATTCTGCAATCTGCTTTGCCTTCCGGCGGTCTATTCCAATTGTATCAGCGGAGGCAAGAATATCTTCCATGCCAGGGTTCTGCCCGTTTCCGTGAACTGTGGTGGCATGTTCGCCTCCAAGCGAGTAACTGTATGTGAGATCATATGCGGGTGAAAGGACAAAACGCTCTTCATCTTCCCGATACAGGAAAGAGAAATTTTTGGAATGATCGTCCCGGTTATGGGCAAATACATTGAAGCACATCAGACGGAATAACTTTTCCACTTCTTTGAAATCCTTTGTCAATTCTAAAGTAAGTTTTAACAGAATATCGTAATCCAGATTTGGAATTCTGTGGGAGGTCTCAAGCAGAGCGCTGACGGAAATCATATGGATACGTTCTGTTGTTCCGTCTTTCTTCTGGATTCTGTCAAACCGTTTTGTTCCAAAATAACTATCACAAAGTCCGGAGGGAAACAGTCTGGTTTCAGCCATTTCGATACCGCATTCTTTGGCGCACAGAGAGTATTCGTATTCCTGGAGCCCGATCTGGCCACGATCCTGAGTAGAAGGAAACTTGATGATCCAGTCCTCTCCGCCAATATTTGTCAGGATTTTGGGGCGGGAACCGCCGGATGATCCTCCGAGCCGGAAAAGTTCGTCCAGATTATCTGAATAATCCGAATGTAAAATCCGCCTGCATTCAGATGCGATCTGGTCCAGATCCATTTGGGGCTGGGGTGAATCCAGCTGTGTATCCGGTTCATATGTCAGGGCCCCCATACCGGAATTTCCCACGATGGAAAGACGGTCCAGACTTCCGGTTTCATGCGGATTAATATGATTCCTGAGCATCAGGCGATCTACAAGAAGTCGTCCCCATCCATCCGGAAGACTGTCGGCAAATACGCCAAAAAGTCCTTCAAACGGATCGATCTTAGGAAGAAATACTTTCTTTTCCAACGGAAGAGAAAAGGGACTGACAGGAAAACCGTCAGTCAGCCATTCGTGGTCATACTCAAATGCGGCCAGATGTTTCTGATACAGCATCATTGTCCCGACTTTTCGGTCGTGATAGAAAACATGAAGACGTTCAATCGTTTGCATATGCCACCTCCTCTATAGAGAGAAAAGGAACTTCCTCAAACAGGTGTTCCAGTTCATCCTCGATTTCCAGTGCGATTGCAATTTTGGTGAGGGAAATCAGAGAGATGTCACCGCTTTGCTCAAACCGCTTCACAGACCCCAGGCTTACTCCTGATTTTTCGCTCAGTCTTTTCTGTGATATTTTGCGTCTTTTACGGATGCCGCGGATGCGCGACGCAATGAGCTGATCGATTTCCCGTGGTGTTTTGGTTAAAAAATTGTAATTGTTCATAGCTAATATATTAGCTTGAAATGGGAGAAAACGCAAGGAGTGGCTAATATTTTAGCTGAATTTTTATAAGCGTATAGGAAACTCCATATTTGACAAATCCTCCCCGCCCATGTTAAACTACTTACAGTTTCTCGGAGGGCTGGCACAGCGCTGACTGTGTCCGGCCGGATAAGGGGCGGCCTGAGATGTCCGTCTGCGGAGGGGAAATCATTCAGAAAGAAATGATGAGCCGGATAAGAGATGAGTAAAAATACTTGTTTCTTATCCGGCTTTTTTCATTGGTAACGAATTCAGAACAGGGGGATGAGAGGATGGATTTTCTGAACGGGAAAATCAAAACGATTTATTTTAAGTATCTGGCAGCGGCATTTGGAAGTGCCCTCATC
>CAJFMZ010000206.1 GCA_904393575.1 uncultured Sellimonas sp.
ATATCTTATATATAAAAATTTATCTGGCTCAGCGAAAGGAGTTATACACATGAAAATTATCTGCACAAAATCCAATCTGGCAAAAGGTGTGGGAATCGTATCCAAAGCAGTTCCTTCCAAAACAACAATGCCGATTCTGGAATGCATATTGATTGATGCGACAAACGAGATAATCAAACTGACTGCCAATGATATGGAACTTGGAATCGAAACGATCATCGAAGGGGAGATTGTTCAGCCAGGTATGATTGCTCTCGATGCAAAGATTTTTTCTGAAATTGTCAGAAAACTTCCAGACAGTGAAATCGTTATCACAACCGATGAAAATGATCAGACATTCATTACATGCGAAAAAGCAAAGTTTCAGATTGCCGGAAAATCAGGAAGTGATTTTTCCTATCTTCCATATATTGAAAAAGAAGAATCCATTGTGGTATCACAGTATACATTAAAAGAAGTGATCCGCCAGACGATCTTTTCGATTGCCGATACAGAGAGCAATAAGCTGATGACAGGCGAGCTGTTTGAGATAGAAGACAATATTCTGAAAGTAGTTTCACTGGACGGCCACCGGATCTCCATCCGGAAAATCGAGCTGAAGGAGAATTATGACCATCGAAAAGTTGTCGTTCCTGGAAAGACACTCATCGAAATCAGTAAAATTTTATCCGGAGACGCGGAGAGCGAAGTACGGATTTACTTTGCGGAAAACCATATTGTATTCGAATTTGACCAGACCGTTGTGGTATCCCGTCTGATCGAAGGAGAGTATTTCAGGATCGAGCAGATGCTCTCAAGCGACTATGAGACAAAAGTGCACATCAATAAAAAGGAACTGTTAAACTGTATCGACCGTGCGACACTTCTTGTAAAAGAAGGAGACAAGCGCCCGATTATTATTCAGATCGGCGATGAGGCGATGGAACTGAAGATTCAGTCTCAGATCGGATCCATGGACGAGGAGATTTTCATCACAAAAGAAGGAAAGGATCTTCTGATCGGATTCAATCCGAAATTCCTGATCGATGCACTGCGGGTGATCGATGACGAAGAAGTGACACTGTACTTTATGAATGCAAAAGCACCGTGCTTTATCAAAGACGAGAAGGAAAGTTATGTCTATCTGATCCTTCCGGTCAACTTTAACGCAATCTAAGGAAAGAGGTTACCAAATGGAGACAATTACGCTTCGGGATGAATTTATCAAACTGGGACAGGCTCTGAAGGCTGCCGGATTTGTAGAATCCGGGGTTGAGGCCAAAGAGGTGATCCAGGACGGACTTGTTACGGTCAATGGAAGTGTCGATACGAGACGCGGAAGAAAGCTGTATGACGGGGATGTCGTTTCTTTTGACGGCAGAGAAGTCAGAATAGAGAAATAGCGGACAGGTGCGGCATGATCATCCAGTCATTGAAATTAAAAAATTTTAGAAATTATGAACTTTTAAATCTTGAATTTCATCCTGTCACCAATATTTTCCACGGGGACAATGCCCAGGGGAAGACCAATATTCTGGAGGCGGTCTATCTGGCTGGAACAACGAAGTCCCACAGGGGAACAAAGGACAGGGACATGATCTCGTTTGGAAAAGAGGAATCCCATATTGAAGTCGAGGTTCTGAAAAATGGGGTTCCTTTTCGAATCGATATCCATCTGAAGAAAAACAGCCCTAAGGGGATCGCGATTAACAGGATGCCGATCAGACGGGCCAGCGAGTTGTTTGGAATCATCAATCTGGTGTTCTTTTCGCCGGAGGACCTCAATATCATCAAGGACGGTCCGGCTCAGAGACGGAGGTTTCTTGATCTGGAGCTTTCTCAGCTGGATAAGGTTTATCTGAACAATCTGGCGGACTATAACCGGGTGGTAAATCAGAGAAACCGTCTGTTAAAGGAGATGGCCTTTCAGGAAAATCTGAAAGACACGCTGGATATCTGGGATCTGCAGCTTGTGCGTTACGGGGAGCAGATTATGGAGAGAAGAAGGCAGTTTGTCCGGGAACTCAATGAGATTGTCGGAGAGATCCATGAAAAACTGACCGGAGGAAGAGAACGTCTTGTCATGGAGTATGAGCCGTCCACAGGAGAGATGTCTCTGGAGGAGGCGGTGAGGAGAAACCGTGAGCGGGATATCCGGATGAAGAGTACATCGGCAGGACCGCACCGGGACGATATCTGTTTTCAGGTTCATGGGATGGACATCCGGAAATTCGGATCTCAGGGACAGCAGCGTACGGCGGCTCTTTCCCTGAAGCTTGCTGAGATTGAAATCGTCAAGCAGGTGATTCATGACACACCGGTGCTGCTTCTTGACGATGTATTGTCGGAACTTGACAAGAACAGGCAGAATTATTTATTAGACAGCATACACGATATTCAGACTCTCATCACCTGTACGGGTGTGGAGGAGTTTGTGAATCATCGTTTTTCAATCAATAAAGTGTTCCTTGTCCAGAATGGACAGGTGACAAATGAAAATTAATAGGAGGATCAGTATGAGCGCAGAATATGGTGGAGATCAAATCCAGATCTTGGAAGGGTTGGAGGCGGTCCGCAAAAGACCGGGAATGTATATCGGCAGCACTTCTGCGAGAGGACTGCACCACCTTGTGTACGAAATCGTGGACAATGCGGTGGATGAAGCTCTTGCGGGATTTTGTGATACGATTGAAGTGACGGTCAATGCGGATAATTCCGTGACAGTCATTGACAACGGAAGAGGCATTCCAACCGGCATCAACCATAAATCCGGGCTTCCTGCCGTGGAAGTCGTATTTACGGTA
>CAJFMZ010000207.1 GCA_904393575.1 uncultured Sellimonas sp.
GTTCTTGCGCCTTCTGTATTTGCGATAACGGTCGGCTGTCCACCTTCCATTACGGCTACACAACTGTTTGTTGTACCTAAGTCAATACCAATAATTTTGCCCATAATGCATTCCTCCTGATTTATTTCATATTTGTTAGTTGGCTACTTTCACCATGCTGTGTCTTACCACACTGTCACGGTACATATACCCTTTCTGGAATTCCTCCACGATGATATTCTCACCGGCATCCTCGTCCTCCACATGCATGACTGCGTTGTGGAAGTCCGGATTGAATTCCTGTCCCAAGGCCTCGATCTGCTTGACGCCGGCATCTTCCAGCGTCTTCATAAGCTGCTTATATACTTTATCCATGCCGTCTACAAACGGATCATCTTTCTTTCCGTCCTCAACGCTTTGGAACCCTCTCTCGAAATTATCGATCACAGGAAGGATCTTTTCAATAATATCCTTTGCTCCAATTTCATACATGGCTGATTTCTCTTTTTCTGTACGCTTTCGGTAATTGTCAAACTCGGCCATCTGGCGAGTCAGCTTATCGGTCAGATCTTCAATCTTCTCATCTTTCGGATCCTTTTTATTCTTTCTCTTGAAGAATCCCTTTTTCTCTTTGCCGTCCTCGGAAGCTTCCTGTTCTTCCTGGCTGTCTGTATTTTCCTGGCTGCTTTCCTTTTCTGGTTCAGCCGGTTCGGTTTCTCCCTCTACCGGGATTTCGCCGTCCTGTTCAGCCTGTTTTTTCGCTTCTTCTACGGCTTCTTTTACCATTTCTTCCTGATTCTTACTTTCTCCCACCAGGATACCACCTTTCTGCTTTAAGCTCTATTCTTTTTTGTGAAATATCGTATCCAGCTCAGTCTGCAGCGTCTTTAATGTATCCATGACATGCTCATAATCCATTCTCTTCGGTCCGATAATTCCTATCGTTCCCTGCATGCCTTCTCCTAATTCATAGGTGGCTGTCACAACACTGCAGTCTTTCATGTTCTGCACCGGAGCTTCATTTCCGATGTAGACCTGTATACCTTTATTATCGCTGGAAAGCGTCTTGGTCACAAGTTCTGAAAGCTGCTGCTTTTCCTCAAAGGCACTGATGATTTCCTGTGCGCTTTGCTTATCGGATAATTCCGGATAACGGAAGATATTGGTGGCGCCGCTTGTGTAAATTTCCATATCCTGATCCAGCTGAATCACATTTGCCACCGCATCCAAAACGTCGCTGATAACGCCGCTGTGAATACCGGCCTGCTCTTTCAGCTTTGCGATCAGCCCCAGTGTAATCTGGTCAATGGACATGCCATTCAAGGTCGTATTCAGAAGCATATTCAGTTTCAGAAGTGTCTCACTTCCAAGCTCCTGATCAACCCGGATGATCTGGTTCTTCACAATATTGCCTTCCAGCACGATAACCGCAATCAGCTGTTCCTCATCTACCTGGGAAAGCTGAATAAATTTCAGACGGTTCTTCAAGCTGACCGGCGCGGATACCATCGTGGCGTAGTTGGTGCTGTTGGCCAGCACTTTGGCCGCCTGCTTCAAAAGCTGATCCATCTTGTCTGCTTTCTGAAGCATCTGCTCCTTGATCTCCGTCACTTCCTGCTCCTTATCCTGCATCAGCATATCGACATAAAGCCGATATCCTTTGTCAGACGGAATACGTCCGGCAGACGTATGAGGCTGGATGATATATCCAAGTTCTTCCAGATCCGCCATCTCGTTTCGTATCGTAGCGGAACTTAAATTCAGATCCGTGTACTTGGAAATCGTCCTGGAACCAACCGGCTCACCTGTCTCCAGATAATTCTGAATGACTGCTTTTAATATCTTCAGTTTTCTTTCATTCAGATCCCGGATTAATTCCATCTTGCTCCTCCTTCCGTCTTATTAGCACTCATTTATTTCGAGTGCTAACATCTACGTTTACTAATTTAGCACTCCCACAGACATTTGTCAACACCGATTCTGTATCTTTTTTGTGTCTTTTCTACATATTTAAAAGTCCAACCGCCAGAATCACCATCCCGTAGGCTGTCCACTGTCTTTTCGTCAGTTTTTCCCTGAATACCAGCACTCCCGCAGCTCCGATCACCGCCATTGCCGCAATGCTGTAGGTCGGATACGCAATCACAGCCGGCACATCCGCCAAGGCCCAGAGCAGAAAACGGGCTGAAAAATAGTTCGGGACGCCGATGAGAATTCCAAAGAGCACCTCCTGTTTCGTAATCCGTTCCCGGTTCCGAAGGACGAGCACTCCGCTGATCAATCCGGAAACCAGAAATGACAACATCAGAAAAAAGCTGCCAAAGGTCTCTTTTCCATATGCGTCATAAAACTTCGCCATGGCATCTCCCAGTCCTCCGCCAAGCAGAAGAAGAATCAGGCCTGCCATATACCTCCTGTCCGTCCGGACCGTTCCTTTCTCCAGATTGATGAGTAAAATAGCCACTATGGCAAGCAAGAGCCCGATTCCCTGACTCCAGCCCGGCGTCTCGTGAAACCAGAGAACAGCAAGAGCGGACGGAACAATGACCCCAAGCTTCATAAAAGTAGAAGATAAAATGACGCCGTTCTTTTGAACATTCCATTGCAGAAGGATAAACGATCCGCAGTACAAAAGTCCGGTTACCATTCCAAATCCCACAGCAGTCATGGTGCCCTCTTCTCCCACATGTCCAAGATTCTTTCCGGTTGTCAAAAGCCCTGCCAGGACACAGACTGCATAATTCATCAGTAAAATACCGTATTTTC
>CAJFMZ010000208.1 GCA_904393575.1 uncultured Sellimonas sp.
TGCATGAGGCGCCGGATGAGGAGAAGATCCGGAAACTGGCGGTATTTCTTCACAATTTTGGATATACCATGCATATCGGTACCAGGGAAGTCCATCCCAAAGAGATTCAGAAACTGCTGTCAAAAGTCGAAGGGAAACCGGAGGAGCCGATGATTGCAAGGCTTGCGCTGCGTTCTATGAAGCAGGCCCGGTACACGCCGGAAAATGAAGGGCATTTTGGCCTGGCGACGAGATACTATACCCACTTCACTTCCCCAATCCGCCGGTATCCGGATCTTCAGATTCACCGGATCATCAAGGAGACACTGCGGGGGCGGATGAAGGAAGAGCGGATCCGGCATTATCAGTCGATCCTGGAAGAGGTGTCCAGGCATGCAAGTGAGACGGAGCGCAGGGCAGATGAGGCCGAGCGGGAGACCATCAAGCTGAAAAAAGTACAGTATATGAAGAAGTTCATCGGAGAGGAATACGAGGGCATCATCTCCGGCATTACCAAATGGGGAATGTATGTGGAGCTGCCGAATACGATTGAAGGACTCGTCCATGTGGCAAACATGACGGATGATCATTATGAATATATCGAAGACCGCTATGAAATGCAGGGCGTGCACACCGGACGGACATACCGGCTCGGACAGACTGTGCGTGTCTGTGTGACCGGGGCGGACGAGCTGCAAAGGACAATCGACTTTGAGCTTGGAAAGGAGAGAGACTAGGATATGGCAAAGACAGGGGTCAAACTGATCGCAAATAATAAAAAAGCATATCACGATTATTTTATTCTGGACACTTACGAGGCAGGGATTTCCCTTGCGGGAACCGAGGTGAAATCCATGCGGATGGGAAAATGCAGCATCAAGGAATCCTTCATCCGCATCGAAAACGGGGAGGTCTTTGTGTATGGAATGCACATCAGTCCGTATGAGAAAGGAAATATTTTCAATAAGGACCCGCTCAGGGTCCGCAAGCTGCTTCTCCATAAGCAGGAGATCAACAAACTGCTTGGAAAAATGAAGGAAAAGGGGATGACACTCGTCCCGTTGAAAGTGTACTTAAAAGGCAGTCTTGTCAAGGTGGAGATCGGCCTGGCAAAAGGAAAGAAACTGTATGACAAGAGGGCGGACATTGCCAAAAAAGACCAGGCAAGAGAAGCACAGAGAGATTTCAAAATTCGTAATTTTGGGTAGATTCAAAAGGAAAAGGAAGGTATAATAGAGATGGTACCAGTGACGAAAAAAGATCTGAGAAACCTTGTTTCCCAGACGACAATCGAAACATACGAAGAACTTACACCGCAGCTGATTCAGCTGATCGATATGACAAAGAAAAATCCGGATCTGACAGACGCGCAGAAATCCGATGAGATTTCACTTCACATGATCGGATATGTAAAATCCTGTACCAACGAGATCATCATCGAGGTGCTTTCAGAGATACTGGGACTGGAAGACGAAGAATAAATCAAAGATAAAAGGGGAGGCCTGGCGCATGGTATACGAGACAATCCCTGTAACAATCAGGGGAGAAGAGACAAACGCAAGATTATATACATATTTCTGGAGCAATTCCAAGGAGCTCTATGACGGACGCAGGAGGCCCTGTGTGCTGATCTGTCCGGGAGGAGCGTACGCGATGACATCTGACAGAGAGGCAGAGGGACTTGCGGTGCGTTTTTTGGAGATGGGATACCATGCGGCGGTACTGCGATATTCCACGGCTCCGGATGCGGTATTTCCGGATGCGTTTCTTCAGGCGGCAGAGTGTATGAAGCTTTTGAAAGAACACGCGGACGAATGGTTCATCGATCCGGACCGGATTCTGATCCAGGGATCCTCCGCAGGAGGACATCTTGCAGCCATGGTGTCTACCTACTGGCATGTGCCGGAGCTTGCCAGGATCCTTGATACTACGCCGGAGATGATCCGTCCGGCGGGACAGATCCTGAGCTACCCGGTCATTACGGCCGGCACTTTCCGAAATGAGGGTTCCTTTAAAAATCTTCTTGGAGACCAGGCGGATGAGAGCCTGGAGGAAGCATGCTCCCTGGAGCTGAATGTCTCGGAATATACGCCGAAGACCTTTATCTGGCATACATACGAAGATCAGTCCGTACCGGTTCAGAATTCCCTGCTCTATGTCAATGCACTGGTTAAGGCAGGAGTTCCGATGGAATTCCACCTGTTCCCGAAAGGACCACATGGACTTGGAACAGCGACAGATCTGAGCCTTTCCAGTGATGGACGAGGCGTGGAGGCCCAGTGCGGACAGTGGATGGACCTTGCAAAAGCATGGATTGATCACAACATCCTGGAAGACAGTGGGAAGTAATTCCATCCAGTCAGAATCAAGATAAATAAAAAAAGCGCCGTAGATACGGCGCTTTTTTTAATGGACCTGGCGGGAATCGAACCCGCGTCCGAAAGCCTCTCCATCGGAGCATCTCCCATCACAGTCATTATTTTAGGATTCCCCCGTACAGACGCCTAATGACAGGCTTCTGTCTTCGGTAGCTTCATAACATCTTCCATCTCCTCAAAGCTTTGGAAACGAAGTGCCCCGCAAGTGTTGAAGCCGGTGATCCGAACCGCGGGCAGTCCGGAGCCGACTGCTGCCGAAATTAGGCAGCGTACGCTAATTCGTTATTGTCTGCGTTTATTTTTAAGTTACGGTTTACTGCGCGGTCCCGTCCCGCGGATGGCTTCTCCAACTTTAAAACCCCCGTCGAAACCAGTACAAGC
>CAJFMZ010000209.1 GCA_904393575.1 uncultured Sellimonas sp.
AGAAAATCAAAGAATGCATTCAGAAAGAGCAAGAATAAAACTTTTAAGGAAGGAATGTAACTATGGAATTTGAAAAATTACAGGGGATTATCGCAGATGTATTAAATGTGGATGCTTCAGACATCACAATGGAGACCACATTTGTAGATGATTTGGGAGCAGATTCTTTGGACATTTTCCAGATTATCATGGGAATCGAGGAAGAATTCGATATCGAAATCGATAACGATGATGCGGAAAAAATCGTGACAGTGGGAGACGCAGTAGAGCAGATCAGAACAGCAACAAATAATTAAGACATAAATGCGGAAAAGCCCGTCAGGGCTTTTTCGTGCTAATTGGGGGTTTTATGAGGAAGATCAAAGAACTAGAACGAAAAATCGGATATCAGTTCCGGGATCAGGAGCTTTTGCGCCATGCCCTGAGGCACAGCTCCTATGTAAATGAAAAGCATATGAAGAAAAATGAATGTAATGAGCGGCTGGAGTTTCTGGGAGATGCGGTACTGGAAGTAGTTTCCAGCGAATTTCTTTTTTTTGAATATGATACCATGCCGGAGGGCGAGTTGACAAAGAAGAGGGCAAGTATGGTGTGTGAACCGGCTCTTGCGTTTTGCGCCAGAGATATCAACCTTGGAGAATATCTGCTTCTTGGAAAAGGAGAGGAAGCGACAGGCGGGAGAAAAAGGGATTCGGTCACTTCTGACGCCATGGAGGCACTGATTGGCGCGATTTATCTGGACGGTGGGTTTGCTAGTGCAAAAGAGTTTATACACCGGTTTATTCTCAATGACCTGGAAAACAAGAAGCTCTTTTTTGATAGCAAGACTATCCTGCAGGAAATTGTTCAGGGGAATTCCGATGAGCATGTTTCCTATGAGTTGATTCGGGAAGAAGGTCCGGATCATAATAAGAGCTTTTGGACTGCAGTCAAGATTGGAGACCAGATCTACGGAGAAGGAGAAGGGCGGACCAAGAAAGCATCGGAGCAGCAGGCGGCGTATCAGGCGATTTTGAAACTACAGGAGAAACAATAGGAGAGCTATGTATTTAAAAAGCATTGAAGTACAGGGATTTAAGTCTTTTGCGAATAAAATCGTCTTTCAGTTTCATAATGGAATCACCGGTATTGTAGGTCCGAACGGAAGCGGAAAGAGCAATGTTGCGGATGCCGTGCGCTGGGTACTTGGTGAGCAGAGTGCAAAGCAGCTCCGGGGTGGCAACATGCAGGATGTCATTTTTTCCGGTACGGAGAACCGTAAGCCGCTGAGCTATGCATCTGTTGGAATTACACTGGATAATTCGGATCATAAGCTTCCGACCGATTTTGAGGAAGTGACGGTTACGAGAAAGCTCTATCGGTCCGGGGAATCTGAATATCTGATCAACGGAAGGAGCTGCAGGCTCAAAGACATCAATGAACTGTTTTACGATACCGGAATCGGAAAAGAAGGGTATTCCATCATCGGGCAGGGACAGATTGACAAGATCTTAAGCGGAAAGCCCGAAGAACGAAGAGAACTCTTTGATGAGGCGGCGGGGATTGTAAAATTTAAGAGAAGGAAGAATACGTCCCTGAAGAAGCTGGAGGAAGAGCAGCAGAATCTGGTGCGTGTGACAGATATTCTTTCTGAGTTGGAAAAACAGTACGGGCCCCTCAAGAAGCAGTCCGAGACGGCGCGGGAATACCTGAAGAAAAGGGAAGAGATGAAAAAGCTGGACATCAATCTGTTTCTGGTTCAGACGGAAAAGCTCAAAGCAGAAGAACAGGAGACGGATGCGGCTCTGAAGCGTGCCCAGGAGGAACTGGATGAGGCTAAAGGGCGATACGATTCCATGAAAGAAGAATATGCGGAAGTGGAAAACCGTATGGAAGAAATCGATGCCAGCACAGAAACGGCCAGAAAGCAGCTCAATGATACGAAGCTGATCCGTCAACAGTATGAGAACAGCATCGACCTCCTTAAAGAACAGATCAAAAGCGTGCAGATGAATGATGCGCATTATCTGGAACGACGGAAAACCGTGGAAGAGGAAATCCGGAAACGGGAAGACAGTCTGGAAGAGCTGAAGAAACAACGGGAAGAGCTGGAATCTCAGATGAAAGAGAAAGAGTCGGAAAGCGAAACCGAAAAGGAAAACCTGACCAGGCTTCAGGAGGAAATGGCGCGAATCAGTCTGTCCAGTGAAGAAAAGAAAAACGAAATCATGCAGCTTTTATCCGTGCGCGCATCAACGAAGGCGGAATTGCAGCATTTTCATACCTTAAAAGAGCAGATCCGGGTCCAGAAGACGGAGCTTGCCCAGCAGCTTCTGACGATTACACAGGAGACGGAAGTCTACCGCACGGAATACGAGAAGTATGAAAGCGAGTGGAAAGAGCTGTCTGCACAGATCCAGAGCTGTTCGGAAACCATTGGACAGTATGAGAGAGAAATTGCCCGTCTACAGTCAGAGATCACAAAGGAAAACGGGCTGATTCAGACAGGACAGAGCGCTTACCACAGGGAGCAGTCCAGGCTGGAATCTCTGAAAAACATGACAGAGCGGTATGAAGGCTATGGAAACAGTATCCGCAGGGTCATGGAGCAGAAAAACCGGGAGAAAGGCATCCTGGGCGTTGTGGCGGACATTATCCGCGTGGAAAAGAAGTACGAGACTGCCGTGGAGACAGCGCTTGGAGGCAGCATCCAGAATATCGTGACGCGGGATGAAGAG
>CAJFMZ010000210.1 GCA_904393575.1 uncultured Sellimonas sp.
CATCGGTGCATGGACCGCTTGGTCAATGTATCCAACGCGGAAAACGGCTCATCGAGAAGCGCAAGCCGGTCGGAAAACAGATAGGTCCGAAGCAGCGCCGCCCTCTGGCGCATTCCTCCTGAGAGCTGGGCCGGATACTTCTTTTCCGTACCGGAAAGTCCGAACTCCTCAAAATACTGTCCCGCTTTTTTTCTGGCTTCTTTCCTTTTCATGCCGCCGATGATGAGCGGAAGCGCCACATTGTCTTCCACCGTCCGGTACGGCAGCAGCAGATCCTTCTGAAGCATGTAGCTGACTGTTCCAGGCTTCCCTGTAATCTCCTCCCCGTCCAGGAACACCTGTCCCCGGTCCGGCTTCATCAATCCGGAAATCACGTTGAACAGCGTCGTTTTTCCGCCTCCGCTGACTCCCAGAAGACTGACCAGTTCATGATCATGGATCTGAATGGAAATATCTTCAATGATGGTCCTTCCCTCAAAAGATTTGGTCACTCCTGATACTACTAAATCTGCCATCGCTCCTCCTTATGCCTCCGGAAGATAGTCATTGGAAAATCCTGCGTCTTTTGGAATTTCGTTTTCCGTAAGCCCGTTCTCATTCAACCAGCTGTAGAAAAGATTCCACCGGTCCGGATCGATATAGCCCCACCTGTCGGCATCGGCTATGTACTGATCCGCCAGATATTCCTGGCTCGCCTTAACGAGCTCCTTATCAAGCTCCGGGGAAGCCTCACAGAGAATTCCGGCCGCCTGATCCGGATCTTCAATGGCGTCTTCATACCCCTTCTTGACAGCATTTAAAAATTTCTTCGCAGTCTCAGGTTCCTCTTTTAAAAAGTCATTATTTCCGATAATGACCGGAGTATAATAATCAAATGCCGGATTCCTATCTTTAAACGCAAAATAATCTGTTTCCAGGCCTGCAACCTCTGTTGCGATTCCGGCCCATGCGTAGAAGATCCAGATTGCGTCCACAGATCCGGACTTCAGAGCAGACACCTCATCGGTCACCGTACTCGGCACAAGCTCCACTTTGCTGAAGTCACCTCCGTCTTCCTCCACCACATTCTGCAGCATCGCCTTCTCGATGGGTGCATCCCAGGTAGCATATTTTTTCCCTTCCAGTCCTTTCGGCCGGTCCATTCCCTCGCCTTTTCTGGAAATGATTCCGGACGTATTGTGCTGTACCACTGCCGCCACTGCTGTGGTCGGAAGCGCATCCTCCCCGGAAACACCCGGTGCCATCGTATCCTGAAAAGAGATCCCAAACTGAGCCTTCCCGGAAGCCACCAGCGCATCCGCGCCGTCCTCCGGCGGCTGGACAATCTCCACTTCCAGCCCTTCATCCTCAAAGTACCCCTTTTCCTGGGCCACATAAAGCCCGGTATGATTCGTATTCGGCGTCCAGTCCAACACAAAGGTAATCTTTTCCAATCCGCTTTTTCCCGATGACGCCCCGCCGGATCCACAGGCTGTCAGCGAAAGGGCCAGACACCCTGCGGTCAGTACCGCTGTGATCTTTTTCATTTTGTATCCTCCTCTGTCTGTTCCCAGGCCATGCATACTTTTTGCAGGACATCCACCAGTTTCATCAGCACAAGGCTGATCACCGAAATCAAAAGAATTACCGCAAACATTTTATCAAATGCAAACGCCTTTTTTACTCTTGTCATATAGACCCCCAGGCCGTTAAAGCCTCCGAGCCACTCCGAAATCACTGCCCCGACCACCGAGTAGGATGCAGAAATCCGAAGACTGGAAAAAAACTGCCCCATAGCTCCCGGAAGCTTGATATACCGGAAAATCTGGACTCTCCCTGCTCCCATGGAGCGCAGAAGGTTGATCATGTCCTTGTCTGCCGACCGGAATCCCGTCAGAAGTCCCACGGTAACCGGGAAAAATGTCACAATGACAATCAGGATCACTTTCGGCAGCATCTCATACCCAAACCACAGCACAAGAAGCGGCGCAATCGCCACCGTCGGAATCGTCTGGGTGACCACAATCAATGGATAGAACGCCTGGTAAAGCCGGTCAAAACGATCCATGATGACGGCCATTACAAACCCCAGCGCTACCCCGCAAAGCAGGCCCAGAAACGCCTCCACAAGCGTCACCTTTGCATTTTCCATCAGAAGCGGAAATTCACTGATCAGAGCCTTCACCACATCCACAGGCGACGGCAGCATATATTCCGGCACCAGACCGGCCATGCTCGCTCCCTGCCACAGGGCCAGAATCACGACAAGAGCCGCAATGGACCAGAGCTTACTCGTGATGCTTTGAAACTTTCTTTTCAATGGACAGCACGTCTCCTTCCGGTCTGTAGCTGACTTTGATGTACGCTGCCACATGCGGCGCTCCGGCACGAACGGCAATGTGCTGACATTCCTTCACAATGTCCATCAGTTCATCATAGTCTCCCTCGATCGTTGTCTCAAAAGGTCCCACGGAACAGTTCAGACCTGTACTTTTGATATAGGCGATCACTTCGTCTACAATACGGATCAGTTCGTCGTCATTTGCCGCGTCCGGTAAGGACTGGATTGCTACACTTGCATTCATATCTTTTCTTTCTCCTCCTGTGAATCAGATTTCAACCATGACCACCCGTCCAACGGGTGGTTTGCACTGAGGCTATAAGCCTCTATTACCGGCCAGCGCCTAAAGACGCTGGCTTTCACTTTGTTCAAGCCA
>CAJFMZ010000211.1 GCA_904393575.1 uncultured Sellimonas sp.
GTTCTGGAACCAACCCTTCAGATGATTCAGGTATTTGCCCATTTTTACCGGCATTTTTACGAACAGGGAGCCGGAATCAGGCAGATGCTTGATATTCTTCTGGGATTGCAGAAAACCGGAGATCGGATAGACTGGAAAACATTCCGGACATTTTTGAAAGATCTGAAGGCAGAAAAACTGTTTGCGGCCATGTTGAATACGGGAATCGACTATTTTCATATGGATCTTGGCATGGTCCCGGAAGAGTTCATCCAAAAGAAGATCCGCCCTGAGATGATGCTGGATGACATGTTTGCCGGAGGAATTTACGGACATGGAGAAGATCAGGAACGAAAGCTGTCGGGCTTTCTGGCGATGGAAGTAGATACAGGGAAAAACCGCTGGATGGAGATTCTGTTTCCTTCCCCTGTAAAGCTGCGGGATCGATATCCCAGACTTCACACAAAACCATATCTGTATCCATACTTTATCATACGCCGTTGGTTCGAGCTCTTCCTGGAGTACGGCTCCGGAAGGGAGAAGCGGAAGCTTCTGAAAAAAAGATTAGATATTGCAGAGGCGCGTAGAAAAGTGTTAAAGTATTACCGATAAATCTTTTGGGTTTACCAAATTTGAAAATGCATAAGAGAAACATGGCCGGCTTGCCGGTCATGTTCAAGGAAAGGGAGAAAAGCACTATGAAAAAAACAACATTACTGATTATGGCGGCCGGAATCGGCTCCCGCTTCGGCGGAGGAATCAAGCAGCTGGAACCGGTTGGGCTCCACGATGAAATTATTATGGACTATTCCATCCACGATGCCATCGAGGCCGGATTCAACAAGATCATTTTCGTGATCCGGAAGGACATCGAAGCGGACTTCAAAGAGCGGATCGGGAACCGGGTGGCAAAGATCTGCAAGTCTTTGCAGGTAGAGACGACCTATGCATTCCAGGATCTTTCGGATATCCCGGAGGGCTGTGCGGTGCCGGAAGACAGGGCCAAGCCATGGGGAACCGGACAGGCGGTGCTTGCCGCAAAGGAGCTGATTCAGGAGCCGTTTGCGGTCATCAATGCGGATGATTACTATGGAAAGGAAGCCTTCCGCAGACTTCACGACTGGCTTGTCGGGGAGCATGCGGATACGGCAGTTGCCATGGCAGGATTTATTCTGAAGAATACCCTGTCCGACAACGGAGGCGTTACCAGGGGCGTATGCCAGGTGGCGGAAGGACACACTCACATCATGGATGTAAAGGAGACAGGCAATATTGTCAAAACCATCGATCCGGCAACGGGTGAAATCGGAGCGGAGGCAGACGGCGTCCGGCTGGACCCGGAATCCTATGTTTCCATGAATATGTGGGGATTTCCGGCCAGGGAGGGGCAGGCGCCGAAATTCCTGACAACGCTGGAAGAAGAGTTCCGTACCTTTTTTGAAAAGAAAGTGCCAGAAAATCCGTTAAAGGCAGAATATCTCCTCCCGGATCTGATCGGGGAACTGCTCCGTGAGAAACAGTGTACGGTCAAAGTACTGGAGACTCCGGACAGCTGGTTTGGTGTTACCTATCAGGAAGATAAGGCCGGAGTCGTAGAAAGTTTCCGAAAATTGATTACAAATGGAGTTTACCGGGAAGAATTATATTCTGATTTGTAAATGATGGGAATGGATTTTCTGGGAGGTGATCGTGATTTCTATCCTTCAAACGATTTTGACCAATATTTTGAAAGGCATCTATGAGCCCTTTGGCTTTGCCATTTTGCTTGCCGTATTTTTCATGTTCTTCTATCTGTTCGCCAAAGCGACCAGCTGGAAGCGTGCGGTGAAGATCTGGCTGGAAGTCTTTCGGAAATCCGCTGAATTCCGGAAGATGTTTCTGTTTGCCTTTTACGTTGCGCTGATGCTGTTTCGGACCTTACTGAACAGAAGCATCTGGAGCAATCCACTCTCCAACGTAATGGGAGGATGGGGACTGCGTGGCGATGACGGGAAATTCAGTACGGAAGCAATCGAAAATGTCTTCCTGTTTATTCCGTTCATCCTGCTTCTGTTCTGGACCTTTTCCGAAAAACTCTGGAGAAGGAAGAAGGTACTGCATATGATGGCGGCAGCCCTCGGAATCAGTTTCGGGACCTCCCTCGGAATCGAATTCCTGCAGCTGCTCCTCTGTCTTGGAACCTTTCAACTGGCGGATTTATTTTACAATACGCTGGGCGGCGTTCTGGGAGGCGCACTTTATGTGGCCGGAATGAAGGGGAAAGAAGCCTGGAAGAAAGCACATTTGGAGAAAGAAAAAGGGAAAGAATCAGAGTGATTTCTGACTGTCAAATCCATTTTGAGACATTCCTCTCTAAAAAATGAAAAAAATTGGTAAATAATTGAAAAAAGACTGAACCGATTGTCAAAAAGGTTCAGTCTTTTTTATTATACAGTAGTATCTGCGGGGGATATCAGCAGAAGGGATTGTGAAGCACCACGAGACCAGTCTTAGGGAGGAAAGTTTGTTTATGGAAAGAAAAAGTATATCAAAAAAGTAAACGCCAAATAGCAGGTACCTTTTCAAAACCACCATATGTGAGATAATAGACTCATCACTAGTGGATATACCGGTGCGCTGAAAGCGCCTGTCCGATGTTTTGGAAATCACCTGTCCGGGAAGAGGAAATCACAGTTCCGGACAGATAATGAGTGCGGC
>CAJFMZ010000212.1 GCA_904393575.1 uncultured Sellimonas sp.
ACGGGTACCTCTCGATACCGGCTGACGATTACAAATCGACCTTCCGAAGAAGGTTTAAGCTACTCCCTTTCCATTGCTTGGAACGAATATAACACATTCTCTTTTACTTGTCAATTCGGTTTTATAAGATTTCATACTCCGCTTTTTTCCGCGGAGCCGTCCTTTTGTAGGTTACGGCCGGGTAGCCCATCAACATGCAGATGGCAACCGGCCTTTCCTCTTTGTCCAGGAAAGTTCTGGCTTTTTTTGAACACATGGTAGCGGCTTTCAAGTATCCATTGTACAACACTCCCAGCCCCATGGCTCTTGCCATCATCTCCATATTCTGAGCTGCCAGCCCGGCATCATCCAGACGTTCTCCCATGATATAGAGCACTGCCGGTGCATTCCGGAATAAAAACTCGTCTTTTGGTTCTTTGGCCCTTCCCTTATAAAAGCTGTAAAGAAGCGCCATCCGCTGGCTTTTTTCACCTTTGTGCGCTTCTAGTTCTTCCTTCAGTCCCTGGAAAATCAGTTCTTTAAACTCCTCCAGACGGTCCTGTACCACTACAAACTTCATCTTCCGATCGTTTTTAGCGGTTGCCGTATGCGCAGCTACATCCAGCAGTCTGAGAATGGTTTCCCGCTCTATCCGGCGATCCTTGTAATTGCGGATACTTCTTCTGAACTTTACTGCATTGGAGTATACATCCGGATCCAGATCAAACGTTTCTTTTTTGTATGGGATCATCTGATCTTCCGTATATTCTGTAATGCTTACCGCTTCAACCGGACAGACTGCAGCGCAGTGTCCGCAAAGAATACAGTCCCGTTTTACTTTCGCTTTTCCATCTTCCAGTTTCAAAGCATGTCCAACGCAGTCCTGGACACATTGTCCGCATCCAATACATTTTTCCTGTTCAATCTGTATCATTTTTTTTCTTCCTCCTTTTATTTTTCTCCGGAAGCTCCCTCTTCTTTTCGTCCCAGCAGAATGGAAATCCCTGAAGAAACTGCAGACACAAGGACGATTCCGACTACATCTACCCTTATACTGTCCATAAAATGGTCTGTCATGGCAAAGGCTGCCATGTCAAACACCATATCCAGGACAAACCACAGAAACAATCTTCCGGATCTTCGGACCCAGCCAAGACTTTCCATCGCTTTGGGAAAAGCCTCTGCGAGAATCTCAAAGGGCGCATCCACGATAGCCGCAATGAGAAAAAACAAAAACACAGCTTTCATCGAGTCATACTGAAATCCGAATTGTTTCATTATAAAACCGCCGACTACAGCTTCCAGAAATAGAATCGGAAGAGCTACGGCCAAAAACAAAGCCGCGCCGGCCAATATCGATAAAATCTTTGACTTTTTCATTTTTCTTTCCCTGTCTTTTCGGATCAACTGGAAGCACAGTTCGCTGCATCAATCGCCAAAACCAACATCAATGCGTGGATTTCATCCGCCGGATCCACAATATCTATCACATAGGTGTCTCCCCAGTGAAAAATCTCTTTGGAAATATGCATAACCGGAACTCCTCCTGAAAAAGCATCGTATTCCCAGCCAAGGAAATCTCCCTCCACCTGCCATCCGCTATAGTCTACCTGATATTTTGGCCGAAGCAATGTCAGCTTTTTCGACACAGTACCGCAAAGCCACCCATCTATGTAAACTTCAAAAGTGGGCATCAAGTGCAGCAGCTTTTCCTGAATGAGCCCAATCTCCCGCTGCTCCATATCATAAACACGGAGCCTGTGGCCGATTGCGAAAAAATCTCCCTTGACAAAATACCGGACATTTCCTTCCTCGTCATAAATGTCGTAAGTATCCGTCCACGAAAACACTCTCTGTTTGATTAACAATTTCATCTCTTTTTCCTCCTGCTTTGGTATGTTTCACCACATTATCAACAGAGTAAGGTCTCCTCTTTGCCACCTAGGAGAAGTTCCTTTACCTTCCTCTGGTTCATCTCTTCCAATACGAAATCAGCCTGCGGAGTCTCCTCCTTAGGCGAAATATTGGACCGGATGTAAAATGTATCAAGTCCTGCCTCTTTCGCCCCTTTGATATCACAGATTCCGTCATTTCCAATCATAATCGCAGCTTCTTTATTGATCTTTTCGTGTTCCAACAGCTGCTCAAAAAAACGGATATCCGGCTTTTTGTATCCATAAACAGATGAAATATAGATTCCGTCAAAATATCGGAAAATATCCAGCGCCCTCATCTCGTATTCTGTGAAAATCCGCTGTGCATTGGACAGCAGGTAAAGCTTCCCTCCTGCGGCTTTCAGCTCCTCCAGCATCTCCCTTGTTCCATCGTAAAGCCGGACATAGTCCGTTGTAAGCACACGGAAAAACTGTCCCGCATGAACAGCAAGATCCCTAAGGACTTCCACGCCTTTCTGCCGAAATAGCTCCTGAAAAACATCTTCGATCTGAAGTTCCGGAAAACTCTCATGACTGTCATGGCGAAGCGCTCCTTTTGCTGACTCTTTTGTAAGTTCCTGATATGCTTTCTGAAGCTCCTGGGACGTGTAAAACGCTCCATAATATCCATAAAACAATGCGAGCTTTTCCCACACCTCCATCCTTTCCTCGTCCGTATGAATATCCACCAGCGTTCCGTATAAATC
>CAJFMZ010000213.1 GCA_904393575.1 uncultured Sellimonas sp.
GATCGTGGTGGACTGGCGGGCCCCGGTGGCCAATGTGTACTATGAAAACAGTCTCGGAAACGGACATTACGCCGTTCCCGGATCCAGCGATGTGGAAATCGACCTCCATCAGAAACGGACTTACGACATTTCTGAGGGCACGCTTCACGGCTACTACGACGAT
Source organism: uncultured Sellimonas sp. (assembly GCA_904393575.1). Taxonomy (GTDB): domain Bacteria; phylum Bacillota; class Clostridia; order Lachnospirales; family Lachnospiraceae; genus Sellimonas. The sequence continues at coordinate 164 of CAJFMZ010000213.1, forward strand.
GACATTGCTGCCAATGACGACCTGCTGGTGAAATATCTTTCTCAGAATAAGGACGCCGTGCTGGGGGATATCATCGCCACCATCCAGAAGGAGCAGAATAGCATCATCCGGGATCTGCCCAACAAAAACATCATCGTCCAGGGTGTGGCCGGCAGCGGGAAGACAACGGTGGCTCTCCACCGGATCTCGTACCTTCTCTATAACTACGAAGAGCTCTACAAGCCCTCTGAGTTCTGTATCATCGGAAGCAGCGACATGCTCCTGCACTATATCCGCAGCGGACTTCCGGAACTGGATGTCCACCACATCCATGAAATGCGGATGGACGAAATGTTCCCGTACCTGATGGGAAAAGCCTGGAAAAAGCAGTACCGGATCGTACCGGATTATCCGGAAGCTCCTGTCAAAAGCCATCTGCCTTATATCCGTGCTCTGGACCGGTTTCTGGCGGAACTTACCACAGAAGCGCTGAACCTTTCGGACATCACGGATCCGGATCTGGGTGTGGTTCTCTCTCTGGACAGTATGCAGGAGGCCAGAAGCTATCACCCGGAAGATTCCCTGTATCAGTTCGAAAAACACTTAAATGAACGGATTCTCTCCCGGCTGAAATTTCTCTGTACCGAACAGACTGCTGATTTCAAAAAGGCCAAACGGCAGGCCTTTCGGAAATACTTCGACTCCTCCGTCCGTAAATGGACTATTCCGGGACTTTATCTTGCATTTCTGGAACAGCTGGAAGCATCGGATCCGTCCCTTGATTTCTCCGCCACCAGAGCGGGAATCGAAAAAGGAAAGCCCGATGTCTACGATGCGGCGGCATACGGTCTCATCTGGCGGAGAATCTTCCAGAAACAGGACCAGGAACTGTTCAGCCAGATCTTTATCGACGAGGCCCAGGATTTTGGCGAAACCGTCTATTATGTCCTCAAACAGATGCTCCGTGACTGCTACTTTACCATTATGGGGGATGTCTCCCAGAACATCCGCTACGAGACTGGCATGAACGACTGGGAACAGCTCAAGGAAGCCATGTTTGATTCACCAAAGGACAGCTTCTATCTTCTGCTGAAAAGTTATCGGAATACCATTGAGATCTCCCACTTTGCAGGACAGGTTCTTCAGAGAGCTTCCCAGGGAGGCTACCAGATCGACCCGGTGATCCGCCACGGGCATCCGGTATCCATCCTGCAGACAGAGCCTTCTAAACTCTTCCACCAGCTGCAGGAGACGCTTCAGCATGTCCGTGAACAGAATTTCGAGACCATCGCCGTCATCTGCCGGACACCGGAAGAAGCCGCAGAGCTGAAATCCCGCCTTGGCATCCCTCTGGAAGAGGACGACAGCAGCTTCCACAATGGCGTCATGGTACTACCGGTCTCGCTGACCAAAGGTCTGGAGTTTGACTGTGTCATTCTCTGGAAGCCGGACGCAGACCACTATCAGGATCATCCAAAGGATGCAAAACTCCTCTATGTGGCCATCACCCGTGCCCTCCACGAGCTCTATCTTCTGACGGACCAGCCGCTGACTCCCCTCCTTTTGGCTTCCGCCGACAGCGAAAATGTGCTAAAATAAGGCCGTACAAAAGGAAACAGGACTCAGGGAGGGATACCTATGATCATCGAAGGAAATCCAAAAGAAAAAGAAGCCATGGAAGCCTTTCACCGTGGCGACCGCGCCGAAGGACTGCGGCTTCAGGAAGAATTTGCCTCCGCATTTCGGGAAGAATACAAGGAGAAGGATCACTGTCCTTGCCAGAAAGCCTGCCGTTACCACGGCAACTGCAAGGAATGTGTGGCTATCCACCGGGCTCATCAGGAACATGTGCCAAATTGTATGCGCCCGCTCTTAAACAAGAAAATCCGGGCACTTTCCGAGCTCACCGAGCATACCATCGCTCTGGAAATCGAGCCTCCAAAAGAAGTGCTGAGGAAAGAATTTCAGGAATAAAAACAGCCCCATGCTGCAGCTGGGTTACCGCTGCAGCATGGGGTATCTTTTCTGATTCTTTGATAGACGTCTGAAACAGACGTGATAAGCTCTCTTTGTCACCGGACTCCATGACAGCAGATCAATTCTCCAACTGGAGCCTTCATAATCCCGGCGATTCTCTCACATTTTACCATCATCAAATGGTAAATGTTCTTGTTCGTGCATTCACTGAGACTTTCAAAATTGCCCTGGCCTTTGCTGATAATAACATCCGCCCTTTCAAACACATTCCGAAATTGCAACGAAGTATCTGACAGTACCGTACCAAGGGCTCCGCTTCCGTTCTCAATCACCTCTGCCACTCTTTCCCTTCCTGTCATGCGGGCATCCAGAATCGTCACATCATTGACAATCGGTTCCCCTCTGACTCCATATGTAATAGAAAGATCTGGGTA
>CAJFMZ010000214.1 GCA_904393575.1 uncultured Sellimonas sp.
ATCAAGGGACTTCAGAGCGCAGAGGGATATATCCGGAGACAGCTTGCCCACAATCTGAACCTTCGCAACACTCCGGAGATCCGGTTCATCCTGGATCAGTCGATCGAGTACGGAGTGGCGATGTCAAAGAAGATCGATGATGTAACGAAAGGCCAGAAGAAAGAGGAAGAATAACTATGCTGAAACTGGATGAAGTACTGAAAGGAGTAAAGCGGGCCGGCATTGCGGGACATGTAAGGCCTGACGGCGACTGTACCGGGTCCTGCCTGGCGCTTTACCAGTATCTGTGTCTGTATTATCCGGAAGTCAGCACGGATGTGTATTTGGAAGAGATTCCCAATTCCTTCCATATGCTGACAGGGGCGGACAAGATCTGCCACCAGCTCCCGGAAGATACCGGATACGATGTATTCTTCGCACTGGACTGCGGGGATACAGGAAGACTTGGATTTGCAGGAGCACTGTTTGAACAGGCCCAAAAGACGGTCTGCATCGACCATCATGTGAGCAATCAGGCTTTTGCGGATGTCAATCATATTGTTCCGGATGCCAGCTCCACATCGGAGCTGATCTACGATCTGCTGGAGAAGGACAAGATCACCAAAGAGATCGCGGAAGCCTTGTATCTTGGAATCGTGCATGACACCGGAGTCTTTCAGTATTCCTGCACAAAGCCTTCGACCATGGAGGCCGGTGCGGAACTTTTACGAAAAGGAATCAACGGACCGGAAATTATTGAAAAAACATTTTACGAGAAAACCTATGCCCAGAACCAGGTTCTTGGAAAAGCGCTTCTGGAGAGTATCCGTGTCATGGACGGCAAGGTGATCTTTTCCTATATTACAAAGAAAAGTATGAATTTCTTTGGAGTGAAGGCAAAGGATCTGGAAGGAATCGTCAGCCAGCTGAGGATGACAGCCGGTGTGGAGGTCGCGATTTTCCTCTACGAACTGGAAAGCGGGGAATTCAAAGTCAGTCTCCGGTCCAGAGAAAAAGTGGACGTCAGCAAGGTGGCCCAGTTCTTTGGAGGCGGTGGACATGTGCGTGCCGCAGGACTGACTTTCCGGGGAACCGTGCATGACGCAGTCAACAACCTCATGAATCAGATCGCCATTCAGATGGAGGAAGAGGCATGATTCACGGGATTCTGAACGTAAGGAAAGAAAAGGGATTCACCTCTCACGATGTAGTGGCAAAGCTTCGAGGGATGACCAGGCAGAAAAAGATCGGCCACACCGGGACGCTGGATCCGGATGCGGAAGGGGTACTCCCGGTCTGTCTGGGAAAGGCTACCAAGCTCTGCGAACGGATGACAGACAAGGAAAAGGTGTATGAAGCGGTGATGGTGCTTGGAAAAGAGACCGATACCCAGGATCTGTCCGGCACTGTGCTGAAGACCGGGGAAACGGACCGGCTGACAGAAGAGGAAGTGCGCAGGGCCGTTCATTCTTTTGAGGGAAGCTATGACCAGATTCCGCCCATGTATTCGGCGGTCAAAGTAGGTGGAAAGAAACTCTACGAACTGGCAAGGGAAGGAAAAGAAATCGAGCGGAAGCCGCGCCGGGTGGAGATCCGTTCCATCCGGATTCTTGAGATGAAGCTTCCGGAGGTGAAATTCGAAGTGGTCTGTTCCAAAGGGACTTACATCCGCACACTTTGCAGTGATATCGGTCAGGCCCTTGGATGCGGAGCCTGTATGGGATCACTTCTGAGGAAACGCTCAGGAACATTTACGCTGGAGGACAGCCATACCCTTTCCGAGATCGACACGTTTCTCAAAGAGGGACGGATCGGAGAGATCCTGATTCCGGTCGACGCCATGTTTCCGGAGGCGCCGAAGGTTTCCGTCAGACGGGGACAGGAAAGAGCAGTTTACAATGGCAACGCCCTTGTGCCGGATCAGCTGGAGGAAACGCTCAGCCCGGAAGACGGGGAGGAGATCCGGGTCTACGGACCGGACCAGAGCTTCCTGGCCCTGTACCGGTTTGATCAGAGGGAGAAAAAATATAAGGTGGAGAAAATGTTTTACAGCCCGGAATAGAGGAAAGAACATGCAATATATTACAGGATTTGAACATTACAAAGAAGAAGCCAGAACGGCCATAACACTTGGAAAGTTTGACGGTCTGCACCGGGGGCACCGGAAACTGGTGGAGCGGATCATGGAACATGTAGAGCAGGATCCGTCTTTAAAAAGTGTTGTTTGTTTTTTTGAGATGACCGAATTCAAAAAAATGCGTCACCTTGATCAGAAAAAGCTGATGATGAATGAAGAACGTGCTCTCAGGCTGGAGGGACGTGTGGATTATCTGATTGAATGTCCGTTCCTTTCGGTGAAAGAGATGGAGGCGGAAGTTTTTATCGAAAAGATTCTTTCAGGGCTGTTTCATGCCAGATATATCGTAGTAGGAGAAAACTTCCGGTTCGGCCATGAACGACGTGGAGATGTGGAAATGCTTGCCCGGTACCAGGAACAGTACGGTTACAGACTGGAAGTGATCCCAAATG
>CAJFMZ010000215.1 GCA_904393575.1 uncultured Sellimonas sp.
AGCTGAATTTATTGAAGCTATCAAAGAATTATCTGTATTAGAATTAAACGATTTAGTAAAAGCATGTGAAGAAGAATTTGGTGTATCCGCAGCAGCAGGCGTTGTTGTAGCAGCAGCAGGCGGAGATGCAGCAGCAGCTGAAGAAAAGACAGAGTTCGACGTAGAACTTGTTGCAGCAGGTGCTTCTAAAGTTAAAGTAATCAAAGTTGTTCGTGAAATCACAGGACTTGGATTAAAAGAAGCAAAAGATCTCGTTGACAACGCTCCGAAGGTAGTAAAAGAAGCTGTATCCAAAGAAGAAGCTGAAGAAATCAAAGCAAAACTCGAAGGAGAAGGCGCTGAAGTTAACGTTAAATAATTGCGTTGATGCAATCAAAACGGCAGGATTCGTATGGATCCTGCCGTTTTTTATTTCCGGATATGATGGAATTGAGTTCGATGATCTAAACGTCGATTCCGGACAGCCGGGTCATTTTCCGGTAAGTAAAGTGATTGAAGATGGCGATGGTTCTTCCGACTCCGATCATGGCAAGAATCGTTCCGATACCGACCCCAACCAGATGACCGGTACATGCCAGACTTAAGATGATTGTGACGGAAATATTGAACAGGTCAAAGCTGTTTTTTGTAAATCCGACACTTTTGCGTACAGTGTCTGCAATAGCCTGGACGATCCCGTCGCCCGGATTCGGGACAATGCGCATATTCAGAGACATTGCGGCGCCGATGCCGGTAAAGATAATGGCGAGAAGCAGAACTCCGACGCGAAGAGCCAGTTCGCCGGGGGTGCTCCTGGTATTCGAATACAGATCAGGCAGTACAGCGGAGAATACATTGAGAAACCGGGTGAAAACAAGACTCAGAGGAATCTGAAGCAGATCCATCAGAAAGATCAGTTTCCGGTCCCGCTTTCCTGCCGGGGCCAGCGCGCCGTGGGATTCTTCTACATAGCGCCGTTCTCTTAGAAGATGGAGAATAAGTTCGATGACCACAAAGAAGGAATAGAGCACAAGAGTCATATTGCCGAAATTATGTCCGGAGATAACTGCTGTGCTGTATGCGACTGAAATAATAGGTGAGACTCCGAGTCCTGTTTTGGTGTTCAGGGTCAGGCCCAGGGCGAGCACCAGAAGACCAATGAGATAAAACAGTACCCGGAAGAATGTAGATTGTTTCATAAAAATTCCTGCCTTCCTTCTGAGAAATGCTGCCATGAATCTGGCAGCATTTCTATTTTAGAGGTATTGGCAGGGATTTGTCAAATGGCAGAGTCCAGAACCTTCTTTAACTCTGCGGCGGATTTCTGAAGCTTTTCTTTTTCTTCCGGGCTCAGCGGGATTTCCAGAACCTGTTCGGCGCCTTTGGCGGAGACGATGGTCGGCACACTGATGCACAGATCCGTGAGACCGTATTCGCCTTCCATCAGACTGGAAACCGGGAGAACAGAGTGTTCGTTGCGGATAATGCTTTCCGCGATCCGGCTTACTGCCATGGCAACGCCGTAGTAGGTAGCTCCTTTCCGCTCGATGATTTCATAAGCACTGTCCCGTACGGTGCGGTAAATCCGGTCCATGGCCTCATCGTGCTGATAATGGCCGCGGAGCTCGCAGAAATCATTGATACCGATACCGGAAACATTGGCGCTGCTCCAGACCGCAAGCTCGCTGTCGCCGTGTTCCCCGATGATATAGGCGTGGACACTGCGGCTGTCCACGTTGAGATGCTCGCTTAACAGATAGCGGAACCGGGCGGAGTCCAGTACGGTGCCGCTTCCGAGTACCCGCTCCTTTGGATAACCGGAAATTTTAAGTGCGGCATAGGTGAGGATGTCCACCGGATTTGCCACGATCAGCAGAATCCCTTCAAAATTTCTCTTTGTGATTTCAGGAATGATGGATTTGAAAATGGAGACATTTTTGTGGACCAGGTCCAGCCGTGTCTCACCGGGCTTCTGGTTGGCGCCGGCTGTAATGATGATCAGTGAGCAGTCGCTGATGTCGTCGTAAGTCCCTGCGTAAATCTTCATAGGGGAAGTGAACGGGCGGCCGTGGCTTAAATCCATGGCTTCCCCTTCTGCTTTGGCATGGTTGGCGTCAATCAGGACAAGCTCTGAAAATAATCCTTTGTGTACCAGACTGAATGCGGATGAGGCTCCTACAAACCCGCAGCCGATGATGGCCGCTTTTCGAATATTTATCATATCTGTTCCCTCCAAATCGGTTTGATTATTAAAATAGTAACAATTCTTATTATCAACATATCACAACTTGGGAAGAATGGCAAGGGGTGAAAAAAGAAAAAATTTTTCTTGACACGTGCAATATGCTTGTGATACAATAAAATGCACTATTGTGGGAAGATGGGCTGTAAAGAGAGCTGAAAATGCTTGAAATTCCCACAGTAAACTATGAAAACTGGTGATTTTCACGAGAATAATAATACAAGGAGTGAAACGTCAATGGAGAAAAACAGAATTCGTCCCATGAAAAGCGGAAGAAGT
>CAJFMZ010000216.1 GCA_904393575.1 uncultured Sellimonas sp.
CTCCACTGCATGGCTTCTGATCCAGGCTCTGGTAAGCGAGTACGGTGAGGACGGTGCCAAAGAAGTCCTGAAAGACATCTATGCAAATGCAGGAGATAACATTGAGGATTCCGGTTCTGCTCCCCTCAAGAAAGTACGTGCCGGTGAAGTGGCAGTTGGATTTGGGCTGAGACACCAGGCAGTGGCAGACAAGGAAAAAGGACTCCCGATCGATTATGTAGATCCGACAGAAGGCAACTTCTCTCTGACAGAGTCCGTGGCAGTGATGGACAAGGACAATGGAGACAAAGCCGACAAGGCAATGGAGATGGCTCAGTGCATTATTGAAAAAGGAAGAAAAGAACTTCAGAAGACCTATCCGTTGGCAGTATACGATGGAGAAACGGATTCGGACAATAAGTCTGCCTATCCAAAGGTATATCCGGAAAAGCTGACCGTAGATCTGCTGGAAAAGCATCAGGAATTATCTGAAGAATGTAAATAATTGAGGAAAAAGGAAAGAAAAATCATGAAGAACTACAAATTACTTACTCCGGGACCGCTCACCACAACGGATACCGTAAAAAAAGAAATGCTGTTTGACCACTGCACATGGGATGACGACTACAAACAGATCACTCAGGAGATCCGCAGAGAACTCTTAAAACTGGCTCACGTATCCGAGGAGGATTATACCGTGGTACTGATGCAGGGAAGCGGAACCTTTGGCGTGGAGTCCGTGCTTACAAGTGTCATCGGAGAGGGAGAAAAGCTTTTGATTGCGGCCAACGGCGCCTATGGAAAGCGTATGGCATCCATTGCGGACCACGCCGGCATTCCGTATGTTCTTTATGAAGAAGACTTTGATAAAGTGCCGGATGCAGACAAGATCGCATCTTACCTGGACGCCGATGCAGGCATCACCCATGTGTCCATGGTACACAGCGAGACGACATCCGGAATCTTAAATGATATCGAATCCGTGGCAAAGGTTGTAAAAGAACGGGGAAAGACATTCATCGTGGACGCCATGTCAAGCTTTGGCGGTGTCGATATCCAGGTAGGAGAACTTGGAATTGATTTCATCATCAGCAGCGCCAACAAGTGTATCCAGGGCGTTCCGGGATTTTCCTTCATCATCTGCAGAAGAGACAAACTGATGGAGAGCAAAGGAAAAGCAAGAAGCCTCTCCCTGGATCTTTATGACCAGTGGGAAACGATGGAAAAGGACGGAAAATGGAGATTTACTTCCCCGACCCATGTGGTGCTTGCTTTCCGTCAGGCATTACGAGAGCTGGAAGAAGAAGGCGGTATCGAAAAACGGCATGAGCGCTATGTGAAGAACAACCAGATCCTGATCGAGAACCTTGGCCGGCTTGGAATCAAACCATATGTGGGAGCAGACGTCCAGGGACCGATTATCACCACCTTTTACTATCCGGAACACCACAATTTCTCCTTCCAGGAAATGTACCGGTATATCAAGGACCGGGGATACGCCATCTATCCTGGAAAAGTAACAGATGCGGACACCTTCCGTATCGGAAATATCGGGGAAATCTATCCGGAAGACATGGTAAAGGTGACAGCCATTATTTCAGAATTTTTAAAGGAGAAAGAGTAAGATGAAATACGAAGCAGTGATTTTTGACTGGGCAGGGACGACAGTAGATTATGGATGTTTTGCGCCGGTACAGGCATTCCTGGATTCTTTTCACGAGTACGGCATTGACCCGACGATGGAGGAAGTCAGAGGACCGATGGGGATGCTGAAAATCGACCATATCCGCACCATGCTGCAGGGAGAGCGCATCCGCGGTCTGTGGAAAGAAAAATACGGAAGAGACTGGACCGAGGAGGATGTTCACGCAGTGTATGAACTCAGTGAGAAGAAACTTCTGGAGAACCTTCCGAATTTTGCAGACCCGAAACCATATGTGATCGAAACAGTGAAGGAACTCCGGAAGATGGGACTGAAGATTGGATCCACCACAGGATATACCGATGACATGATGGCCATTGTTGCACCAAAGGCAAAAGAACTTGGCTATGAACCGGACTGCTGGTTCAGCCCGAATGCAGTGGAAAACCATGGACGTCCGTATCCGTACATGATCTTTCGAAATATGGAAGCTCTTGGACTTTCCGATGTGCGGAAGGTCCTGAAGGTTGGAGATACGGTTTCCGATATCAAAGAGGGGAAAAACGCAGGGATGAAAGCAGTCGGCATCCTGGAGGGAAGCTCGGTGCTTGGACTTTCCAGAGAAGAATTTGACGCCCTTTCTGATGAAGAAAGAGCGACGCAGCTTCAGAGAGCGGAACAGATTTATCAAGATGCCGGGGCGGATTATGTGGTCCGTGATATCCGCGGAATTGTGGAGCTTGTGAAATAGCAAAAAGACGAAAATTGGCGCTAGCGTAAAATTTTTGTAGGACACATAGAAAAGGGAACACCAGTTTTGTGTTATTATATTAGTCGACCAAAACCAATAGCACAAAGGAAGGTGTTCC
>CAJFMZ010000217.1 GCA_904393575.1 uncultured Sellimonas sp.
GCGGCGGCGTCCGAAATCTACGACCGGGATTTTGGCAAATATGTATTTGTAGGAGAAAGCCGTGGAAAAGAAAAGAAGGTAGTCCGCACGACAGAAGAGCTCATTGATTATTATGCGGAATTAATCGAGAAATATCCGATTGCATCCATTGAAGACGGGTTGGAAGAAGAGGATTTTTCCGGGTGGGAACTGATGAATACAAGACTGGGACTTCAGACACAGCTTGTGGGAGATGATCTTTTTGTGACCAGTACGAGAAGGCTGAAGAGGGGAATTGACTGCCATGCGGCCAACGCGGTTCTCATCAAGATCAACCAGATCGGGACACTGACAGAGGCATTCGATACGATCCGTATGGCGTCCGAGCATGGATACCGTTCCATCGTCTCCCACCGTTCCGGGGAGACTGCGGACACTATGATCGCGGATCTTGCCGTGGCATTTGGAACAGGACAGATCAAGACGGGGGCGCCTTGCCGTTCCGAGCGGGTGGAGAAATACAACCGACTTTTGAAGATCGAGGAAGAATTAGGCGATGCGGCAGTTTACCGGAATCCATTTCTTTAATTGAGGCGGCAAAAGCCGGGAAAAGAAGCGAAAAACTCCTTGCGAAAACCGGAAGGATATGCTAATATTATAAATGGTTTATGCGCAGGAGGTGTAGAAGTTGGAAATCTTGAAAATCGTAATCACAATTTTATTTGTAATAGACTGTATTGCTCTTTCGGCAGTTGTATTAATGCAGGAAGGAAAATCAGCCGGCCTCGGAACGATCGCCGGTATGGCAGATACCTACTGGGGACAGAACAGAGGACGTTCCATAGAGGGAAATCTTGTTAAAGTAACGAAAGTTCTTGCGGCACTCTTTCTTATTTTTGCCGCAGTACTGAATTTAAAAGTATTTGCTTAGTGAAAGAAGATGCAGAACACTCTATTTCAAAAAATAGAGTGTTCTTTTTTTACGATATCAGATAGAATAGAAGAGAGCATGAGAGGTGCAGAGAATGGACAGACAATATGAGAAAAGAAAACAGATGGTTTATCAGTTCATCTGCGATGAGTTTTATGTTCCGATGAAGCTCAAGGAGATGGCCTCGATTCTCCAGGTGAAGAGAGAGGAGCGCCAGCAGCTGAAGGAAATGCTTGATGAGCTGGAATCAGAAGGAAAGATACACAGGACACAGAAAGGAAACTACATCAAAGGCCAGGGAAACAGACTGACCGGAGTGTACCAGGCCCACACAAGGGGCTTTGGATTTGTCTGTGTTGAGGGTTCGGACAGTGATGTGTTTATCCCGGAAGAAGAATCCGGAGGAGCCCTGCAGGGGGATGAAGTGGAAATTCAGATTACAAAAGGAGCCGGATCCAAAGCGGGACACCGTCAGGAAGGAAAGGTTGTAAAGATTATCAAGCGGGGTACATCCCGTCTGGTAGGATATTATCAGAAGAATAAATCGTTTGGATTTGTACTTCCGGATAATCAGAAGTTTTTGCAGGATGTCTTTGTGCCGGAGGAAAAGTCCAAAGGAGCGGTGACAGGCCACAAGGTAGTGGTACAGCTGACTTCCTATGGCGGAGACGGGAAAAAGCCGGAGGGCGAGGTGGTGGAAATCCTTGGTCATGTCAATGATCCGGGAACGGATGTGCTGAGTATCGCCATGTCCTATGAGCTTCCCATTGAATTTCCGGAAAAGGTGAGAAACCAGGCGGAACGTGTGGCAAAGCCGGTCAGCGAAGCGGACCGGGCAGGCAGACGGGATCTGCGGGAGGTGAAGATGGTTACCATCGATGGGGAGGACGCAAAGGATCTGGATGACGCTGTTTCGCTGGAAAAGCGGGGAGACGATTACTATCTGGGCGTTCACATTGCGGACGTTACCAATTACGTACAGGAAAACAGTGCCCTGGACCGGGAGGCAAAGAAGCGGGGAACCAGTGTTTACCTTGCGGACCGGGTTATTCCGATGCTGCCGCATACCCTTTCCAACGGAATCTGTTCGCTCAATGAAGGGGAAGACAGGCTGGCGCTGAGCTGTCTGATGAAGATTAATGCGGAGGGCGTGGTGACGGACCATGAGATCTGCGAGAGTGTGATCCGGGTGGATCGTCGTATGACCTACACGGCAGTCAAACAGATTCTGGAAGATGAGGACGAGGAACAGTGCAGAATTTACAAGGATTTTGTGCCGATGTTCCGGGAGATGGCAGAACTTTCGGCCATTTTGAGAAACAGACGCCACAGACGGGGAGCAGTGGACTTTGACTTTCCGGAGACGAAAGTGATACTGGATGAGCAGGGACATCCGACAGAGCTGAAAGCATACGAGAGAAATACGGCGACCAAGCTGATTGAGGATTTTATGCTTGCTGCCAATGAGACGGTGGCGGAGGATTTTTTCTGGAGAGAGATCCCGTTTGTATACCGTGTGCATGAGGCGCC
>CAJFMZ010000218.1 GCA_904393575.1 uncultured Sellimonas sp.
CAAAAAAGTTGAGTACTAAACATTTTTGACTTTCTAGTGATGAGTCTATTATCTCACATATGGTGGTTTTGAAAAGGTACCTGCTATTTGGCGTTTACGTTATTTTGACCGGGATATTCGGAAGTAAATTCGGCTTTATGGGAGAAAAGCTGTTTATGAATGAACATCCTGAAAGAAGAAAGTTAATTTGCCCGGTAGAGCCATTATGGGAGCAGCAGATACAGGAATGGGAATCCAGAGAATATAAGCAGAAAGAATTCCGTATAAATATGAGTGCCCCCTTTATCTGAATGGGTTTGGAACAGTTTATCCGGATTTTACCTTCCTGTCGAAAAAGACCAGAACAGAAATATACTGGGAGCATGATGGAAAAATGGACAGCCCTAAATACGCTGAAAATGCGATCAGAAAAATCAATGCATGCGAAGAAAATGATATTTTTCCAGGAGAAAGGCTGATCCTCACGTTTGAGACAGGGAAAACCGTTCTGAATACAAAACGGATCGAAGAGCTCGTCTCCAGATATATCATCTAAAATACAAAACAATCACAATCCTGTGATTTTTCCCGTGATGAAAGCAAAAATCATCAAAATATGATACGATGGAACAAGAAAAACGGGAGGGAGAAGGATGCAGAACTTATTGATTGTGGAAGATGATTTTGATTTGAATCATGCCATCTGCCTGGCACTGGAAAAAGAGGGATACCGCGTTTTCTCAGCGTCATCCGTGGAAAGGGCCAAGAAAATCTGCCAGGAGGAAGACCTCCAACTGATCATTCTGGATGTCAATCTGCCGGATGGGGACGGATTTTCTTTCTGCGACTGGGTAAACCATGAGAAAAAAACGCCGGTGATGTTTCTGACTGCCAGAGATCTGGAGGAGGACGCCCTGACCGGATATGACATGGGAGCTGTGGATTATGTGACAAAGCCGTTTTCTGTGAAAATTCTGCTGAAAAAAATTAATATTATTCTGAAGCATATGACTCCGGCTGATTCGAAAGAGTATGATGATGGATGGCTGAAAGTGGATATCGATGGGGCAAAGGTCTTTACGGGAGAGGCGGAATGTCTTCTGACACCGACAGAATTCCGGCTTCTGCGCCAGTTTTTGATGAACCGAAAGCAACTACTCACCTATGATGTGTTGCTGGAACGATTGTGGGACGGTGGAAATCAGTTTGTGGACAAGCATGCGCTGGCAGTCAATATCAACAGGCTGCGAGGGAAAATCGAGGATGAAGAGCATAAATATATTTCAAATGTATACGGGATGGGATATCAATGGATTGGAGCATAATACTGGCGGGGCTGATGGCAGTGGTTTCGCTTGCCCTTGGAGTTAAATATGTCAAATTAAAGAAGGATGTACTGACGTTTGAAGAGAAGCTGGAACGAAATATGGATGCGCTTCTGTCGGGGAGAGAGCCGGATTTGAGAGAAGAAGTGGAAGATACCTTGTTTGGAAAATGCAGTGCCAGAATGAACCAGATTGGACGGATCTGGAAACAGAAAGAGGCGGAAAACCAGGCAAGCAGAGAAGAGCTGAAAAGCCTGATTTCCGATATTTCCCATCAGACACGGACCCCTCTTTCGAATATAAAGGCCTATCTTTCTCTTCTGAGGGAAGAAACGCAGCCGGACCATCAGGAAGAATTTCTGAACAGTCTGGACAAGCAGACGGATAAGCTGGAATTTCTTCTTCAAAGTATGGTGAAAATGTCCCGTCTGGAAACAGGTCTGATTCAGATACAGATGAAAGATTCCGATTTGTGCACCACGATCCGGAAGGCGATTGAAGAAATTGTTCCGGCGGCTGCGGGGAAACAGATCGCCCTTTATGTAGAGTGTCCGGACAGACTGTGGCTTGTTCATGACAGCAAATGGACAGAAGAAGCGATATTTAATGTCCTGGATAATGCCGTGAAATATACGCAGCAAGGAGGCGAGATTCATATCAGTCTGACCAGACAGGAGATTTTTACAAAAATCAGTATTCGGGATAATGGAAAAGGTATTGCACTGGAACGACAGGCAGAGATTTTTAAACGCTTTTACCGGGAACCGGAGGTACACGAAGAGCCTGGAATCGGAATCGGCCTCTATCTCACAAGAAAGATTCTGGAACTTCAGAATGGATACATCGAAGTTCGTTCCCAAGAAGGCGAGGGATCTGGTTTCTGCCTTTATCTTCCGGAACGTCCAAAGCAGGATGTGGAAAATCACAAAACTGGGAATATTGCGGAATGAGACAGGTTTGTGATTTTTGACAGATATCCTTTAAATGTAGATAAAAATGACAGCAGAAAGTGAGGAGGGTATCTATGAGTCAATGGATGGTAGAAGCAAAAGGTTTGAAAAAGTATTACAGGCTGGGGGAACATATTGTTAAGGCGCTGGACGGTGTGGATTTTACAGTAAAAGAGCA
>CAJFMZ010000219.1 GCA_904393575.1 uncultured Sellimonas sp.
AGAAGCATTAAAAAGCGAGGAAGTCAGATGGTATTTTGGGATCATTGCGGCGGCCGTGCTTGTGATCTTTTTGTATATCCGGTCTTCCTATCCGACCGCGGAAGAAGCGTTCCGTCATTCTGTATTCCAGGTGGGATCCATTATCACGACAACCGGGTATGCCACAACGGACTTTAACCTGTGGGCACAGGTGCCACGGACGATTCTGGTCATGCTGATGTTTGTAGGAGCCTGTGCGGGAAGCACCGGCGGAGGAATCAAGGTATCCCGAATTCTGATCCTTGGGAAAACCATCAAAAAGGAACTGAACCAGCTTGTACATCCTGCCGGAGTCAAGAAGCTTCAGATGGACGGACGTCTGATCTCCCATGAAGTACTCAGGGCAGCAAATGTCTATATGATCATATATCTTCTGATTTTTGCTTTTTCTGTGCTTTTGGTGGGAATTGATGATTTTGATCTGGTAACGAATTTTACCGCGGTAGCGACGACATTAAATAATGTCGGCCCTGGACTGGAACTGGTCGGGCCGACAGGAAATTTCAGCGCGTTCAGCGATGGAACAACACTGGTGATGATTTTTGACATGCTCGCCGGCAGACTGGAGTTATTCCCGCTTCTGTTATTATTCCATCCGGGAGCGTGGAAAAAGTTTTAATTTCATATCAGGAAAGTGGATAGAACGGGCAGTGCGTTTTCAGGCACTGGCCGTTTTCTTCGTAAAAGGAACAACGGATCTGATCCGGAATCGGGATCTCCACGCCAAAGTGCTCTTTCGTAAACTTGACGGCGCTTAAAATCGCAAGGAAAGAGTCACGCTTACAGCAGCGCGGACCTCCGTGGGTTCCGATCTTTTCCAGAGAACAGGATGTCATCTGGTTGGAAAGCCCCCAGGATGCTCCGGCAAGAGGAGTGGATTTGGAGAGGATGGAGCAGTAAATACCGGTGCTGATCCCGGCCCCGCAGCATCCCCAGAAACCACAGACGCCGCCAGGCACCTGTTTTCCACGCTCCTCCATCAAGGAGAGCGCCTCGTTCAGGTCAAGATCTCCTCCGCAGTTTTTGTAGGCGGTGAGAAGGGCGGATCCTACCAGGACATGATGTTCCGGCCCATGCATATAGATATAGGGATTCTGCATGATCTGACGGGCAATTTCGATGGGATCCTTCAGATCTGTGGACAGACAGAAGGTACGAATAGCCTCCAGCCCTTTTTTCTCATGGCAGGAATCGCAGACAAAGTGTCCGTCCTCACAACAGGCATTGGACAAAAATGTCTGATGACAGATGGAGCATTCCATCTCTCTTGCGTGTTCCGTGTAAATCAGTTCTTTGCCGCAGATTAAGCAGGCATTCGGATTTCGTTTCATAATGTTTCTCCTTAGTTTTACATGTTTTAATATCCGCAGGATGCCAGAAGGAAGTCTATGGCATCCAGAAGCGCATCTTTTTCTTCCGGGAGCCGTCCCTGGATCGTGTAGGCGTTCAGAACGGTAGTGTCATGGAACATACAGTTTTTGACTGTCAGATTTTCCAGCATAATCCGTTCTTCCCAGAGCATTTCTGCATCGTTCATCATTTCAAAATGACCTTTTTTCGCATCTTTATAAAGCGGGGTGTCAGGCCAGAGCTTCAGCTTCAGGCACCAGATATCCGCCGGATGAAGCTGATTGAGAAGCCGGGCGGTGGACAGGGCGTGATGAACGGAAAAACGGCGCCCGCCAAGGCCAAGAATAATAGTGACATAATATTCAATCCCGACTGCTTCCAGTCTGCGAAGCTGCACGAGCATATCCATGGAGGTGACGCCTTTGTTCTGCTCCAGCAGGATGGAATCGCTTCCGCTTTCCAGTCCGATGTGGAGGGTGGTAAGGCCCATCTGATGAAGAGACTTCAACTCTTCGTCGGTTTTCCGGGCAATGTCGTCCACACGGGAATACATGGCGAATTCGTGGATATTCGGCATGAACGAATCTGTCATGTCAAAGATCTCGTTCAGCATATGATAATCCAGAACAAATGCATTTTCCCCTAGCAGAAAGAGACGGTGCGCATCCGGGCGGAAACGCCCCAGAATCTGCATGTTCCGCCGTATCTGTTCCATTGGATGAATCCGGAAGGGATCTCTTGCAAAATCGCAGAACCGGCATTTGGCATGGCTGCATCCAAGAACAGTCTCCAATGCGGCGCTGTGCTGCTCGCTTGGCGGAAGATAGATGGTATCATGAGTATAAATGGAGGCAAATAATTCTTCATCGGTCATGAGAGGATCCCCCTTTCTTGTTTATGACAGTGTCAGTGTGCGGAGTGCCTCAAAAAATCCCGGATAGGAGACGTCAACACACTGGTCTTCCAAAATCGTGGTTTCTCCGGAAGCCGCAAGCCCCGCCACCGCAAACGCCATGGCGATCCGGTGATCCATAT
>CAJFMZ010000220.1 GCA_904393575.1 uncultured Sellimonas sp.
CTGTTAAACGGGAAAACAAGCGGGATGTAGAAATGAATGTGGAGGATGGTATTGTCGAAGCTATGGCATCGGAATGCTATTTTGAGATGGATACATATATGAAAGAGAGCGATTACAACCATCTGCGTGCCATGCTGGGCTACGAGGAGGTCCATTTGGAACCAGGAGAATACTGTATTCAGACAAAGCCAAGGATTCGCCCATATCTGGAAACATTTTCCGGGAAACATAAGATAGAGGCAGGGGGACATGTCCTGTCCTGTCAGGGAATTCATACGGAGCCCTTTGGACAAAACGGGCACAATGGAGCAGACTATGTGATTGTGATACCGGATGATGCAGCCGATCAGATGCAGCCCTATTACACGTTGCTTGCAGGAGAATTGAAAGGGGATGCTCCGAAAGGATTGCAGGCACAGCTGGATCAGTTGGAAGAAGAACGGGAAGAGCAGATTGTCCAGAAAAAAATAGAAACATGGGGCGGAAAAAAAGAGGCAGAAGAGGCGCCGAAATTTGTCTGGGGAAGCGGGACAGATGAGGTTATCTCCATGGCTTCCCCGGTTCTGGTTCAGACAGAGATGGAAAATGAACTGCACTATCTTTTGACGGCCATCGCCTACCCGCTGATTTATGTGTCGGCAGTATTTGTCTGCACAGCACTGACGGTTCTGTCCGTTCAGCAGTTAAGTGATGCGGCCAGATACCGGAGACGGTATGACATCCTTTCCAAGCTTGGCATGAGCAGGAGGGAAATTGACCGGGTCATCCAGAAACAGCTTGTGGGCTACTATGGAATTCCGGTTCTGGCGGCCATGACTCTCAGCGGAGTGATCGTCGTGTTTATGGGCAGCCGGTTTGTTTTGTATACCGGAATCGCTTCCAGAATCTGGATCTATTTTGCAGGGGCGGCTGCTGTGCTTCTGGCGGTTGTTCTTTTGTATCTGATCGTGACTTATCTTGGATTTAAAAGAAATGTAAATATGAAGCTTTACCGGTTTTAAGCAGAAGACAGAATCCCGTTCTCTCCTTTCTTGAATTTCATATGGATTTCCTGTAAAGTAGAAGAAGAGTATGAAATGAGAAATGAGGATCTTTAGATGAAACGAGAACTGGAACTATATATTCACATTCCTTTCTGTGTGCAGAAATGTGCCTACTGTGACTTCTTATCCGGACCTGCCGGAAAGGAGGAGCAGGAAGCTTATGTCCAGGCTTTGATGCGGGAGATCTGTGCCGCATCGGAAGAGGCAAAGGACTGTGAAGTCAGCAGCATTTTCCTGGGAGGAGGAACACCGTCTGTGCTGGGCCCGGAGGAAGTGAACCGGATTTTAGAAACTGTACGGACATCCTTTCGCCTTCGCGGGGATGTGGAGATTACTATGGAGCTGAATCCGGGAACCATTGGGAAAGGACAGATGGAATCCTATCAAAAGGCAGGCATTACCCGTTTAAGTATCGGGCTGCAGTCAGCAGATGACAAAGAACTGCGGACTCTTGGACGGATCCATACCTGGCAGGAGTTCCTGGATACGTTTGAATCCGCCAGAAAGGCCGGATTTTCCAATATCAATGTGGATCTGATGTCAGCCATTCCGGGACAGACCCTGGAAAGCTACGAAACAACGCTGAGACGAGTGTGCAGCCTTTCTCCGGAGCATCTGTCGGCATATAGCCTGATCCTGGAGGAAGGGACCTTGTTCTGGCAGTGGTACGAAAAGACCGGTCATCCTAATGGGCATCCACCTCTTCCGGACGAGGAGACGGAGAGAAGAATGTACGAACGGACGAAGGAAATCCTTCAGGCGTATGGGTATGAGCGATATGAAATTTCCAACTATGCCAAAAAAGGAAAAGCGTGCAGACATAATATCGGCTACTGGAAACGGGTTCCATATCTGGGATTTGGAGTGGGAGCCGCTTCGCTTTTCAAAGAACAAAGGTGGAGCAATCTCAGAGACAGGGAGAACTATGTGAAAATCTGGAATGAGAATACTCCGGCAGAAGCACTGCATCTGACACGGGAAGACAGGCTGAAGCTTTCGGAACGGGAAGCCCAGGAGGAGACAATGTTCCTGGGGCTTCGGATGACGGAAGGAGTTTCCGAGGAGGAGTTTGCACAGCGGTTTCATCGGAGGGTAGAAGAGATCTATGGAGAGGAGATACGAAGGCTTGAACGGGAGGGGCTGATTGAGAGAACACAGGGCCAGATTGCTTTGACGGACCGTGGAATCGATGTGAGTAACCGGGTGATGGCCTGTTTCCTGCAGGATGAAAAAGAGGAGGAAACCATATGATTAATCTGATTCTGGCCATTCTTTGCAGCGCGGGAGTTTCTATTTTTATGCGGGCAAGTGAGACCCACTGTAAAGG
>CAJFMZ010000221.1 GCA_904393575.1 uncultured Sellimonas sp.
TATTGGCACATACTCCTGAAATGGTAGTATATAACGGAACAACACAGACAACAGAAAGAGTTGTCAATCCGGAATCAGAATATTTAAAAGAATTAAGAGACCATTTACGCTCTTATGAAGATTGTGTAAACTATGTACCAAACCAGGTTTACATTGGAAACGCTACGCCGGAAGACCTTTCCCAGATTGAATTTCCTTACTATGACAAATTAAAAGAAGGATCCGAAAGATACGGAAAATTCGGTGAAATCATGCCGGAAGAAGAGTTCCTCTTCCTTGCGCAGGCATGTGATATGTTCGAAGTTGTAAAGCTTGACAAAGAATTTGTTAAAAAATATAAAGATGCATTTGCAGCAGATCCAATCATCACAGAGGATATCGTAGCAAGAATCGAAGATGGATACGATCTGGACGAAATCAAACATTACATGGAGAATGAGCACGCAGAAGGATTATATCATAACAACGAGCTTGTAGGATGTGTCCGCACAGCTCATGACATTGACGTAAACCTTTCCGCTCATGTTATGCTGGAAAACCTGATGAGCAAAGCAACCAGTGTTCTTGCTCTTCTCTATGCAGTAAGAAATGCAGGTATCAACAAAGAAGATGTAGAGTATGTCATCGACTGTGCAGAAGAGGCATGTGGTGACATGAACCAGAGAGGCGGCGGAAACTTTGCAAAAGCGGCTGCTGAGGTTGCAGGTCTTGTTTCTGCTACAGGATCTGATGCACGTGGATTCTGTGCAGGTCCTACACATGCTCTTATTGAGGCTGCTGCACTTGTAAAAGCAGGTGCATATAAGACAGTTGTTGTAACAGCCGGAGGATGTACAGCAAAACTTGGTATGAATGGTAAGGACCATGTAAAGAAAGGCCTTCCGATTCTGGAAGACTGCCTGGGCGGTTTTGCAGTTGTCGTTACAGAAAACGATGGCATGAACCCGGAAATCAACCTGGATGTACTTGGACGTCATACGGTTGGAACAGGATCTGCTCCGCAGGCTGTTATTGGAAGTCTTGTTACAGATCCGCTTGACAGAGTCGGCTGGAAAGTAACTGATATCGATAAATTCTCACCTGAAATGCAGAATCCGGATATTACAAAACCGGCAGGAGCAGGTGATGTACCGCTTGCTAACTACAAGATGATCGGTGCACTTGCTGTAAAACGCGGTGACATCGACAGAAAAGCACTTCCGGACTTCATTGCACAGCATGGACTGACCGGATGGGCTCCGACACAGGGACATATCCCGTCAGGTGTTCCGTATATCGGATTTGCAAGAGAAGATATTCTTGCTGGAAAGATCAAAAAAGCAATGATCATCGGAAAAGGAAGTCTCTTCCTTGGACGTATGACAAATCTTTTTGATGGTGTATCTTTTGTCATTCAGGCAAATGAGGGAGCAAACGAAGGTTCTGCTGTATCAGAAGAAGAAGTGAAAGGCCTGATCGCAAAAGCTATGAAAGAATTCGCTGAAACTCTGATGGCAGAATAGTGAGGTGTAGAAAATGGCAAGTAGTATTGAAAAAATGATTGCCTCTACCTTTATGGAAATGGCACAGGGCCTGGAGAGCGGACAGTACGGAAAACGTCCGAAAATCGCTCTGACAGGAATGGGCAGCGAACACGGCGAAGAAAATTCCATGCAGGCAGCGGTGATGGCAGCAAAACAGGGTGTTGATGTGTACTACATCGGAACTCTGGAAGCAGAAGGCGTAACGACAATCAAAGTGGCTGACGATGAGGAAGGCCACAAAAAGATGGAAGATATGCTGAAAAACAAGGAGATCGATGGTGCGGTAACGATGCACTTCCCGTTCCCGATCGGCGTATCTACTGTTGGACGTGTTGTGACACCTGCAAAAGGAAAAGAAATGTTTATTGCCAATACAACAGGTACTTCCAGTACAGACCGTATTGAAGGTATGATCAAAAACGCGGTTTACGGTATCATTACAGCAAAAGCATGTGGTATCGCAAAACCAACGGTTGGTATCCTGAATGTAGACGGCGCCCGTCAGACAGAAAAAGCACTGAAAGAACTTCAGAGCAAAGGATATGACATTGCTTTTGCAGAGTCCGGACGTGCAGACGGAGGATGTGTGATGAGAGGAAACGATGTTCTTCAGGCATCCCCGGATATCCTTGTTACGGATTCTCTGACAGGAAATATTCTTGTGAAGATGCTTTCTTCCTTTAATACAGGAGGAAGCTTTGAAGCGACAGGATATGGATACGGCCCTGGAATCGGGGAAGGATACGATGAGCTTGTGATGATCGTCTCCCGTGCATCCGGAGCTCCGGTTATTGCGAATGCAATCTGCTATGCGGCAGAGCTTGTCCGCA
>CAJFMZ010000222.1 GCA_904393575.1 uncultured Sellimonas sp.
CGGTCTTAAAATATTCAGCGGGCTCGTCGGGGAGGTGATATCCCAGTTTCCCCACCGAAGTGTGCTGCCGGATCCTGTCGTATAAAGAAGCGCTGCCGCCTCACCAAATCCTCTTCCTGCTGCCAGAATGACACCCGTCATGATTCTCGGAATACACGCCGGGAGCAGAACATGGAACACGGACTGCCATTTTGTCGCCCCAAGTCCCAGACTTCCGTTAAAATATCCTTCCGGCAGTCCCCTGATAGCGTCTTCCGTTGTCGTTGTCAGAAGCGGAAGTGTCAGAATGGATACCGAAAGTGCTCCTGCCAGAAGGCTTTTCCCCATTCCTATAAAAACAAGGAACACCAGATAGCCAAACAGACCAACCACAATAGAAGGCAGGGATGAAAGTGTTTCAATACAGATTCTCAGAAATTTCGTGAGAAATCCCTGCTTTGCGTATACCGCAAGATAAATGCCTGCGAAGACACCTACCGGCACAGAGCAAATCAGCGCAAGAAGCACCAAATACAAGGTATTGAACAACTGATTTCCAATGCACCCCTGCCGGTCAAACCGAAACATCTCCGGTTTGGCGCCCAGAAATCCTCCAATAATCACTTTACATGCAAAGGCAGCCAGCAGGATCAGAAAAAACACTGCTACTGCATAAAAGATGACCGTCATGATCCGGTCTGCCATCCTGCTCCGCCTGATTCTTCGATCCATCTATTTTTCCCCCTTTTCTTTCCCGCTTCTCCCCGAAATCCAGTGAATCAGGGAAATAAAAAGCAGCGATATCAAAAACAGAAGCAGTGCCATGGTCCAAAGCGCGCTCTTTAACTCGCCGCCCTCCATGGCATTTCCCATCTGGGCTGCGATTTCTGTTGTCAATGTTTTGGTTGTCGAAAAAATACTGGTCGGAAGTGCTGTAGTCTGACCAATAACCATGGCTACCGCCAGGGCCTCGCCAAATGCTCTGGCAAGCCCCAGAATGATTCCTGTCACAACACCGGAAGAGGCCGCCGGAACAATCACTCTCCATATTGCCTGCCATCTGGTAGAGCCAAGCCCATATGCCGCATTTCTGCATTCTTCCGGAACAGAGCCGATCGCATCAGCCGATACACTGGTAATGGTGGGGAAAATCATAACAGCCAGCACCAGTCCTGCCGTCAAAACCGAATGGCCCACCTGACGGTGGAATAAGGCTTTGATCCAAGGGACCAGAACCGTCAGTCCCACCCATCCATAGACAACAGACGGAATTCCCGCAAAGATTTCCACCACAGGCCGGTAAACTTTCTCTCCAAAAACCGGTGAAATTTCTGTCATAAAAACAGCGGAACCCAGAGCAAATGGAGTTGCAATCACAAGCGCCAGCCCGCATGTCACAAGGGAACCGGCAATAAAGATCAAGGCCCCTGTTTTTCCTCCGCCCTCTGAACTGTCCACTGGCTCCCACTTTGCGGAACCCAGAAATTCCCAGATACTGTGGCCGAACTTCAGAAACGTATCAGACCCTTTATATACAAGGAATGCTCCAATAATGATCGTCAGTGCAATCACAAACAGTCCGAACAGCGTTGCTGCTCCTCTCCATCCATATTCTTTATAGAACATTCCCGTCTTCTTTTTCTCTATCATGTCAATTTTCCTCTCTGTCAAACGGATTTCTTCCCATCAATGTGTATGGATAAAAAGAGAGAGCGGTTCCTTTCGTACAGGCAGATCCGCTCTCCTCTCCTTTTCCGTCAAGGCATCTTAATGTTCAGTGACTGTCATTTTGGAGGATACTCCATAACCGAGATCTTCCATCTTCGCACCATATTCATCTGACATGATGTATTTCAGGAAAGCATCACATACTTTGTTCGGCTCACCATTTGTATACATATGTTCAAATGTCCAAACCGGATATTTTCCAGAATAAGTATTCTCCAGTGTCGGCTCTACGCCATCAATAGAAACAGTGGAAACTCCCGGATCTCCTGTCAGATAAGATAATGCCACATATCCAATCGCACCCTTTGTATCCTTAACATTCTGAAGAAGGACACCGGAATCATCTGTTTCCATGGAAGCATTGGATGCCTCCTGATTGCCGTCCAGCGCGTACTTTTCAAATGTTGCGCGTGTTCCGGAAGAGGTTGGTCTTGTCACAAGTACGATATCTTCATCCGGTCCACCTACATCTTTCCAGTTTGTTGTCTTTCCTGTAAAGATGGAGATCAGCTGTTCTTTCGTCAGATTGGTAACACCACCGTCTTTT
>CAJFMZ010000223.1 GCA_904393575.1 uncultured Sellimonas sp.
TTTATGGTTTTTCTGTGGGACCCGCTGGAAGCACAGCCTCATGACCCGGATGTTAAGGCGCTCCTTCGGATTGCGGTCGTCTATGATATTCCGGTGGCGAATAATCTTGCCACTGCGGATTTCCTGCTTACGTCCCGGTATATGAACCAGACATATTCCAGAAAAGTTCTGAATTTCTCCGCGGAGATCGAGGAGAGAGTCAGACAGATGAAATAGAAAATCTATCTATATCTATAAGAGCCCTGCCGCGGCCGGACTGCGGCAGGCATCTTTCCTTTTTCTGATCCGGCATTTCAGCCAAAACTCAAAAATCATCTTGACAAGAAATTAAGAATCAGTTACTATTAATATCACAGACGAACATTTGTTCGTGTTCAAAAAGGAGATCGAAGTATGACAAATAATGAGGATAAAAAGAAAGCACTTGAGGCTGCGATAGCCAAACTGGAAAAAGATTTTGGAAAGGGAACAGTCATGCGTCTTGGCGACCCGAAGGCGCAGGTGGCAGTGGAGACGGTTCCGACCGGATCCCTGAGCCTGGATATTGCCCTGGGACTTGGCGGAGTTCCGAGAGGACGTATCATAGAGATTTACGGACCGGAGTCCAGTGGTAAGACGACGGTGGCTCTTCACATGATTGCAGAGGTACAGAAGAGAGGCGGCATCGCCGGATTTATCGATGCAGAGCATGCCCTGGATCCGGTGTATGCGGGAAATATCGGCGTGGATATCGATGAGCTCTACATTTCCCAGCCGGACAGTGGAGATCAGGCTCTGGAGATCACGGAGACGATGGTCAGATCCGGCGCCATGGACATTGTAGTCATTGACTCTGTTGCAGCTCTTGTCCCGAAACAGGAGATCGAGGGAGATATGGGAGACAGCCATGTGGGACTTCAGGCGCGTCTGATGTCTCAGGCTCTCAGAAAACTGACTCCTGTCATCAGCAAATCGAATTGTGTCGTGATTTTCATCAACCAGCTTCGTGAAAAGGTTGGAGTCATGTTCGGAAACCCGGAGACGACCACAGGAGGACGGGCGTTGAAATTCTACTCCTCCATTCGTCTCGACATCCGCAGGACAGAGACGCTCAAGCAGGGCGGAGAGATGGTCGGAAACCATGTCAGGGTCAAGGTCGTGAAGAATAAGATCGCGCCTCCGTTCAAAGAAGCGGAGTTCGACATCATGTTCGGCAAGGGAATTTCCAGAGAGGGCGATGTACTGGATCTGGCGGCAGGACTTGATATTGTCAACAAGAGCGGCGCATGGTATGCGTACGAGGGCAATAAGATCGGCCAGGGCCGTGAAAATGCCAAGGGATATTTAAAGGAACATCCGGATGTGATGGATGAGATTGAGGCCAAGGTCCGCGCACATTATGGCCTGGACGGCGGCAGCAAGGGAGAGAAAGAGGAGGCCGCTGAAGCTGATGCAAAAACAGCCGGCAGCGAAGAGTAAATGATGAGACAGGTCAAAGTGGAACCGGTGACGAAGACGAAATTCCGCATTTATCTGGATGGACAGTTCGCTTTTGTATTATACAAAAGCGAACTGTCCTCCTGCCATTTAAAGGACGGGGAAAGTATCGAGGAAGAGCAGGTACAGGCGATTCTGAAGGACATCGTCCTGAAAAGAGCAAAGCAAAAAGCGATGGCGCTTCTTCAAAGTATGGACAGGACCAAAAGCGAGCTGAAAGAACGGCTGGTGAAGCAGGAGTTCCCGGAGGAAATTGCGGATCAGGCAGTCCGCTATGTGGAGTCTTTTGGCTATGTGGATGACAGAAGATATGTGGAAAGCTTTATTCTCTCCCGCAAGGATCGAAAGAGCAGAAGAGAGATTTATGCGGAGCTTTCCAGAAAGAAGGTGGACGCCGGCCTGGTGGATGAGATGATGGAGCGCTGCTACGAGGAAGAGGATTCCCAGGAGGCGGTCCGGCATCTGCTGAGAAAAAAGCATTACGATCCTGCTTCTGCTTCTATGGAAGAGAAGCAGAAGATCTATGCCTACCTTGCAAGGAAGGGGTTCTCGTACGGAGAAATTAAAAAGGCTATGGACCTGGAATTTACGGAAGAGTGGTAAGCGGAGGAAGGCTTTTTTGCGGGCGGATTTCCGCGATTTCCACGAAAGGAAAGAGTCTGTGCTTGACATATTTGTTAAAACAGTATAAAATTTAAGTGTTGTAATTGTACAATGAAAATTAAATAAGGAGGTGCTCCTGT
>CAJFMZ010000224.1 GCA_904393575.1 uncultured Sellimonas sp.
TTCACGATGAAGGACCGGACAAGGACGGCGGATACGGACCATATGTACAGAGTGAGCGGAATAAGAGCGGGCTTTATATGAAATATGCAAAGCAGTTGATCGAACAGGGAGACGCGTATTACTGTTTCTGCGACAAAGAGCGTCTGGACAGCCTGAAGTCTACCGTATCCGAAAGTGGAACGGAAATCAGAGTCTACGACAAGCATTGTCTGCATCTGAGTAAAGAGGAGATTGAGGCGAATCTTGCGGCAGGAAAGCCTTATGTCATCCGGATCAACATGCCGACCGAGGGGACCACGACTTTTCATGATGAAATTTATGGAGATATTACAGTCAATAATGCAGAGCTGGACGATATGATCCTGATTAAATCTGACGGTTATCCGACGTACAATTTCGCCAATGTGGTGGATGACCATCTGATGAATATTACCCATGTTGTCAGAGGAAACGAGTACCTTTCTTCCGCGCCGAAATACAACCGGCTGTACGAAGCATTTGGATGGGAACCGCCGGTTTATGTGCATTGTCCGTTGATTACAGATGAGAATCACAAGAAACTCAGCAAGCGCTGTGGCCATTCTTCCTACGAAGATCTGATTGAGCAGGGATTTATCTCGGAGGCAATCGTCAACTATGTTGCTCTGCTTGGATGGTGCCCGCAGGACAACCGGGAGATTTTCAGCCTGGAGGAACTTGTCAAAGTATTTGACTATCATCATATGAGCAAGTCCCCGGCTGTATTTGACATCCAGAAGCTGAAATGGATGAACAGTGAATACATGAAAATGATGGATTTTGATACCTTTTATGAGATGGCAGAGCCATATATCAAAAAGGTCATTACAAAGGATTATGATCTGAAGAAGATTGCGGCTCTTGTAAAGACCAGAATTGAAATTTTCCCGGATATTATGGAGCAGATCGACTTCTTTGAAGAACTTCCGGAGTACGACACATCCATGTACGTGCATAAAAAGATGAAAACAAACGAGGAAACATCGCTGGAAGTATTGAAAGAGCTGCTTCCGATTCTGGAAAAGCAGGAAGATTACAGCAATGACGCACTGTTTGAAACGTTAAAAGGCTATGTGGCAGAAAAAGGATGTAAGAATGGATATGTAATGTGGCCGGTGAGAACGGCTGTTTCCGGAAAGCAGAACACACCGGGAGGAGCTACCGAGATCATGGAAGTTCTTGGAAAAGAAGAATCTCTGAACAGAATTCGAAAAGCGATTGCATTACTGGAGAAATAGTGTATGGGAAAAGAACACAGCGGGGGAGATGCACCCCCGCTTTCTAATTTTAATCAGGAGCAGCAGGAAGCCGTCCGGCACCATGACGGTCCCTGTATGGTTCTTGCGGGACCAGGATCCGGCAAGACGGCAGTGATCACAGGAAGACTGGAATATATGATCCGTACTTACGGTATCCGGCCGGAGTCTATTCTGGTTATTACGTTTACCAAATATGCGGTAAAAGAAATGAAGGAACGGTTTCTCGCAAGAATGGGACTCAAACAGTGTCCAGTTACCTTTGGCACCTTCCATGGAATTTATTATGGGATGCTTCGGCAGATTTACCATCTGACACCGGATCAGATCCTGACGGAGGAGGAGCAGAAGGTGATGGCGGAGGCGGCTGTCAAAGATGTAGAAAGGGAAAATCGAACACGCCCGAAAGACAGGGATGTGCTCCTGATGATAGGTAAAGTGAAAAATAATGGTGGATTTGCCGGCATCACGGATGACCCGGAGGACCGGCAGATTTATCATGCCTATGAAAAGCGGAAGAAAGAAGCGGGAAGAATCGACTTTGATGATATGCTGCTGCTTTGTTATCAGCTTTTCTGCCGACAGCCCCAGATCCTGAAAAAGTGGCAGGAACCGTATCCCTATATTCTGATCGATGAATTTCAGGACAGCAGCAGAATCCAGTACGAAATTGTAAAACTGCTTGCCGGGGAAAGCAGAAATCTTTTCGTGGTAGGGGATGACGATCAGGCAATCTATGGATTCCGGGGTGCAACTCCGGGCATTATGAAACAGTTTGCCGATGATTTTCCGGAGGCCTTTGTAGTCAGACTTTCCACAAATTACAGAAGCAGTGAATTCATTGTTCAGGCGTCGGAAAGAGTG
>CAJFMZ010000225.1:0-735 GCA_904393575.1 uncultured Sellimonas sp.
GGAAGGACACGTTCCCCGACGAGGACTGGATTCCCTACGGCTGGCGGCACCCGGAGGTGGCGCCTCCGGCGGCCAAGGGGGAGGGAAAGCTCACCTTCCTGGGCCCCTGGGGGGAGCAGGAGCGGGCCGCGGTGGAGCAAGCCCTGCTGGGGGGCGGCGTGCTGGAGGCGGTGTCCATCTTCCAGCCCTCCCTGGAGACCAACGCGCCCTCCTTTGTCAAAGAGGAGGACGGCGTCGCCTTCTTCCTCACCGGCCCCCTGGACTTCGGCGACGCGGCCCAGAACCTGGAGCTGGTCCTGTCCCCCTACCTGGAGCAGCACAAGGAGGCCTACGCCGCCCTGTGCAAAACCATGCGGGAGAAGAAGCTGTCCCTCCACCTCCTGCTGGACGAGTACACCGGCCCCAACGCCGCCTGGACCTACAGCAACAACAGCGAGTGGGTTTTTATCCTCTCCAGCGATGGGGAGCGCCTGGTCTCCAACTTTGTCCGGTGTGCCACCTACTCCTTTGGCCGCGGCGGAAATTCCGGGCAGGCGGATGGAATTTACAGGACAGTCTGCGGGGCAGCGCTGGACGATCTTCCGGAGGAGGAGCAGTTTGCGGCCAGGCTGGCCATCATGGAATACCTTTCCGGCTGTCCGGCACAGGAATCCGATGTGAACATATACAAAGCGGAAATTGACGAGAAGCAGTTCCTGGAGTGGATCAATGATTGGTGGGATGAGGATGAGTGGG
>CAJFMZ010000225.1:795-2291 GCA_904393575.1 uncultured Sellimonas sp.
TGGTGGGATGAGGATGAGTGGGAACCCTTTGAGTACTATATGGCCGATATGTGGGGCGATGATTGGGAAGATAACATCTTGGACAATTTACGGGGAAGTCCCAGAGGCCAGGAGGCTATTCGGGAATATCTGAAAGCTCATAGTATGGAGCAGTATATTGCGGATAACCGTGATGCCCTGCGCTCTGCCATTCAAAAGGCCGTCGCGGCGGCCCGGCGCCCCGCACATGAGCGTTACATCCCCACCGACTTTGACCAGCGGTTCAAAGGTAAGCGATTCGTGGTCAAGGGGAAACTGGACGGTTATGAGGAGGGGCAGGCGGCGGAGCTCGTGGAAAAATTCGGCGGCAAGGTAATGAAAAACGTCACTGCCAGCGTGAGCTATTTTGTCTGCGGCCGCGGCGTGGGCGACCCTATCCGCACGGCCATGAAGCACGGCACCACGATTTTGACCGCAGATTACTTTGAGGATATGACCCGGTAACAGCATAGATACCTGTGCAAGCTGGCAGGGCTTCGCTCTCCGGTTTCCTTTCCTTTCTCTCCTTGTGTATTTGGTAGGGCGCGACGACCCGGCGCGCCGTTTCGCAAGGGTTTCGCCCTGCGGGGCGAGTTTCTTTCCCCGCGATGGGAAAGAAACCAAAGGATCGCCGGGGGACGCGGCCGACGGGCACTGCGTGCCCCTAGGACCGCTTACCCCCGGACCCCCATTTACGGGAACGCCAATAAGGCCAAATTTCTGGTTCTCCCAAAGGCGCGAGTGGTGGAGGGATGGATTTCCCCGCTCTTTCCGCTGCCGCTCCATGGTGGTTGATGGTTCCGCTGTGCCTCGATCGCCGGAAAGCGCGCCTTTTGGTGCCGTGGGGCCCAAGCCGCGCGGTGGGGCAAATAATTCCCCACCGAGGCAAAAAAGCTCCCCCTTGACGGGGGAGCTGCCGGCGAAGTCGGCTGTGGGGGTGACCTTAAAAGGACGCTTCGCCGCCTGCGGGTGGGATGTTTTCTTTTCTCCCTTTGTAGGGACGGCCCTATGTGGCCGCCCGCCCTCTGGTTTCCTTCTTTTTCTTTCCTTGTGTATTTATTTGGTAGGGCGCGACGACCCGGCGCGCCGTTTTCCCGTTTTGTAGAACCGCCGTTAGAACGGTACACCTGGGCCGCCCGGCCCGCCGCGATTTATTGCGGCTCGACCTGCAGGAGGGAGGGAAGCTGGGATTCCCCATACACGGCGATTCCGTGCTCCTCCAGCAGCTGGGCCGTCACCCCGGAGCCGGGGACCAGGGTGCGGGAGAAGGTCCCGTCATAGATGCTCCCATGGCCGCAGGAGGGGGAGCGCTCCTTGAGCACCGCGCAGGTGCAGCCGTGCGCCCGGGCCAGCTCCAGGGCCTTTTCCGCCCCGGCGCGGTACTCCGCCGTCACATCGCCGCCCTCCCGGGTGACCACCCGGCCGTCCGGCTGGCGCTCCGCCGGGGGACGGGGGGTGGGCAGTCCGCCCAGCACCTC
>CAJFMZ010000226.1 GCA_904393575.1 uncultured Sellimonas sp.
GACATTCAAGAAATTCTCTGAGGCACTTGCTTGGGAAACGGAAGTTTGGATCGCAGATATGCCCGATCACATGATTCATTTGAACGGGGACAAGTTTTTGGGGCCAAGATAAAAAGGGAGGAGCAAAAATATGAGGAAGGCATTAATCGTAGGTATTGATAATTATACTCAATGCCCCCTACATGGTTGTTGCAATGATGCAGATGCTGTTGCACAGGTTTTAGAAACAAATGGTGACGGTTCTCCAAATTTTTCTGTAAAAATAGCAAAAGATGTTTGTAGCAAAGCGAAGTTGCGCGGGCTAATTGAAGATTGTTTCTCGGGAGATGCTGATATTGCATTGCTCTATTATTCTGGCCACGGCCACATTGATTCTGTTGGTGGTTATCTGGTTACACCAGATTTTACAAAGCATGACTATGGCGTATCACTGCAGGATGTGCTAACAATTGCCAATGCATCTCATTGTAAGGACAAAATTATTATGTTAGATAGTTGCTTTTCTGGCTTTATGGGGAGCATAAATACGGAAGGGCAAAATACGGCAGTGATTAACGAAGGCGTCACTATTTTAACAGCTAGTCGCTCATCAGAGACATCGGTAGAAGTAAATGGACATGGCCTTTTCACTTCGCTATTACTGGAAGCATTATCTGGAGGGGCTGCTGATATAACAGGGCATATTACTCCGGGTGGAATTTATGCATACATTGATAAAGCATTAGGCCCCTGGGAGCAACGCCCTGTTTTTAAGACGAACGTAAACCGATTTACATCTCTACGTAATGTGATTCCCCAAGTGGATATTTCAATCATCCGAAAGATATGCACATATTTTCCTAGCGAAAGTTCAGAACTTGCAATCGACCCTTCTTTTGAGCCAACGAATTCTCCAGATGTGACACATGAAGTCGTTCAGCCATATGCTAATGCAACAAACACCAAAATTTTCTCTGATTTACAAAAATTAGAAGGGATTGGGCTGGTTGTACCTATCGGAGAAGATCATATGTATTTTGCAGCAATGAACTCGAAGTCGTGTGCATTGACATCTATTGGAAAACAATACTGGCGCTTGGTTCATAATAAGTTAATTTAGAAAAGAGGATAAAAATGAGTAAAAAGCGTTCTTTTATAAGCTTTGACTATGACCATGACGCAGACCTAAAAAATCTGTTGGTAGGTCAAGCCAGAAATTCGGATTCTCCGTTTGAGATTACAGACCTATCCATAAAAGAAGCAATTGCTAAAGATTGGAAAGCAAATGCACGCCGTAGAATTAAAGGGTGCGACATTGTTATTGTAATCTGCGGTAAGTATACCAACACAGCAACTGGTGTAAGTGCAGAATTAAAGATTGCACAAGAAGAAAACGTGCCTTATTTTCTTCTGTGGGGACGGTCAGATGATAAGTGCGTTAAACCAGTAGCAGCAAAGGATTCAGACAAAATTTATAAATGGACTTGGGATAATTTGAAGCTTTTGATTGGAGGGGCGCGATGATTAAGATCTTTATATCACATAAACAAGAAGATTCGTATACTGCCAACAAAATCGCTAACGAACTTAAAGCAATGAATATCCCCTATTATCTCGATGTTCTTGATTTTAGTACGACGGGAAGCGGTAAAGAATTAACGGACCATATCAAACAAAATCTTAATGATTGTACAGATATTATTGTCGTAATGTCGGAACACACAAGATATTCACAGTGGGTTCCATTTGAAGTAGGAATGTCTGCTCAAAATGATATGCCAACAGCCACTTTTTTACAGGAGAATGTATCACTTCCGGATTTTCTTGTTTATTGGCCTCGTCTAAAGCAACCGAGTGATATAAGGAAGTACATTGCCGCTCGCAAGACGGTTCAGCATGAATATGCCTTAAAGTATCAGTTTGAGACAGCAGAAACCCGCAGGTCTCAAACAGCAAGATTTTATGACGTACTCAAGCGAACGCTATAATATTCTATTGTATTCTTGAATTTAAATAAGTACGTCTATGGCAACACCATGGCAACAAAAAATCAGATAGCCCAAACTATCTGGATAATGAAAACAATACAAACACTCTGAGCTAAATCCCATAAGCAAATCCGTT
>CAJFMZ010000227.1 GCA_904393575.1 uncultured Sellimonas sp.
TACGAGGGCAACCCCGAGATGAACTGGGCCCAGCAGGAGATCGCCAAGGTCACCAACCGGGAGAAGAAGCAGGGCAAGCTGGCCGACATGATGGTGGGGGCCGACGTGTTCATCGGCGTGTCCGCCCCCAACCTGGTCACCCCCGACATGGTGCGGACCATGAACCAGGACGCCATCGTCTTCGCCTGCGCCAATCCCACCCCGGAGATCTTCCCCGACGACGCCAAGGCGGGGGGAGCCCGGGTAGTGGCCACCGGCCGCAGCGACTACCCCAACCAGATCAACAACGTGCTGGCCTTCCCGGGCATCTTCCGGGGCGCTCTGGACGTGCGGGCCAGCGACATCAACGAGGAGATGAAGATGGCCGCCGCCCAGGCTCTGGCCGCCGTCATCCCCGACGAGGAGCTCTCCGAGGACAACATCATCCCCAAGCCCTTCGACCCCCGCGTGGTCCCCGCCGTGGCTCAGGCCGTGGCCGAGGCCGCCCGCCGCACCGGCGTAGCCCGCAAGCTTTCTTGAAAGAAAGCTTGGCAAAGAACTTTCTGCAAAACTTCGTTTTGCCTCTGCGTCCGAGATAAGGACAGCGTATTCGGGAGCGGCCCCAGCAGCCGCTCCCGTTTTTTCAAGGAAATCAGGAGAAATTTTAGGGGGGCAACCACTGATTTCCCCTGATGTAAACCGAATACGGTTGCATTTTTCATAAAAATTTTTAAAATTTGAGGTGAGAAAACGGTGGAATTGAAAGAGAGACTGGTCCAGCTGCGGAAGGACCACGGCCTGTCCCAGAACGACCTGGCGGAAAAGCTGAACGTCTCCCGGCAGGCCATCTCCCGGTGGGAGCAGGGGACGGTGGTGCCGTCCAGCGATAATCTAATTTTCTTAAGCCAATTGTACGGAATCACATTGGATGAACTGATTTGCGGGCAAACGCAGCCCAAAGAAGAACACGATAGCGAAAAGAAAGTGGGGGCCATCAGTGAAGAGAATACCCAAAGCCTGTCAAAGAAGGCATGGCAATGCAAGAAGGCCGCATTGATTTTAGTTTGTATTTTATTGATTAGCGCTATCTGCGGACTTGTTGCCACCTTTGTAGAAAAAAGAGAAGTTTATCCTATGGATACATTAGAAAAAGATTATATAGACCTTACAACTGCGGGGAACATTTCAGGCCATTGGTAAATTGATAAATAAATAAGATAGATAATGGATAGAGGAAGGGAAGATTTATATTATGAAAGTGAAAAAGATATTATCCATGATGTTATCAGTTATTCTCGTGACAAATTGTATAATATCAGTTGCGCTAGCAACGGACAAAACATCAATTCTGAATTTGAATGAATTAGAGAGAGATAAGATATATGCGATAGTGCAAGATATGACAGCAGTAACTACACGGGCATCAGTCAATTTTGAAGTTGATTTAGAGGAAAATTCTATATCCGTAATGAGAAATGTCAAATTTCCTTTAGAAGCTGGTGAAACAGTTACGATCAATGCATCATATTCCCCTTTTTCGGCCAGCGTGGATTTTGGTCTAATTGCACCAGATGGTTATTTCTATTACATCAATGTAAAGAATGGGAGCATTAACAAAACTATTCGTGTAGATGAACGGGGCAACTATATGCTGGCGGTACGCAATAACTCGGATGATACTGTTAGCGTAGTTGGATATGTGAATTATTGAAGGAGATGAAAAACAAAAACAGAAGTCCCCAAAAATTCAAATTTGAAGGAGAGTGTCATGTATGAAAATCAAATGTTGGCTGTCTCGCGTGGGAGTTCCGGTTTTGCTAATTAGCGTCGCAACCCAGTCTGTATTTGCGTTTGACTACCATCCAAGTGCTACTTTATCTGTTAGTGAAGTAAGTGGACAAAGTATCACTGCACACTCAGAATTTTCCTATACATCGGATCAAGTTCGTGAAATTAAACAGTTAAATGCAAATGATAATTTTGTGGCGATTGAACATCGGTCTCTGCCAAGTGATCTTGAGATGGGAGTTGGTAGTTCGACTACTGGCTATTATACAACGGCACCAAATCCTTACTATGACCGAGAGGATGATGATAAAAATGGCTGGTATGAAGAATCGGAAATTACGATTTTA
>CAJFMZ010000228.1 GCA_904393575.1 uncultured Sellimonas sp.
AAATTCGTTCCCGTTTGCCACCAAATACTTGCAATAAGAATGACGACCCATCTCAAAGTATCGCCTTGCCACGGCAT
This sequence comes from uncultured Sellimonas sp., assembly GCA_904393575.1. Classification (GTDB taxonomy): domain Bacteria; phylum Bacillota; class Clostridia; order Lachnospirales; family Lachnospiraceae; genus Sellimonas. The sequence goes on from CAJFMZ010000228.1 coordinate 78, forward strand.
TCCGCCGAGCCAATCTATTTTAGTACCCAATAAAGCATTCAAAAGTCCGTACTCATCGCCTTTGAAAATATTGCCGAATATGATACCCATAATAGAGATAGATACAACGCTCGGCAAATATATGATTGCACGAAACACTTTATATCCGGGCGGATGCATATTCAAAAGATACGCAAGTATTAACGGTATGATCGTCATAATAGGAACCGCAACGAGATCGAATACTAACATTGTAGTGAACGACGACCAAAAACGTTTTGATACCGCCAAATCGAAATTGAAAATATTCAGATAATTATCGAAGCCGATAAAACCGTTTTGCGCTGGATTGTGCGGATTGTACTTCATAAACGAATATCCGAATCCAAGAATAACGGGGATTAAAGTGAACAGTATAAATATAATCAGGTATGGGCTGATGAGAGCAAACGCAACCATGCCCTGCTTGCGTTTGCTTCTCTTTAATTCAGCCTTTTTTTGTTGGATAATAGTATTTTCCATAATTACATTTCCGCAAATTCTACAGCAGAGTTATAGTTATCCTGCGCAGTTTTGATTTGATTGAAGTCATCATCCGCTGTATTCTTGTTTATTGTGTTTGTAATAAGCGAGGTAAATCTCTTACCGAGTTCGTCATAAAACGGAGTAATGCCCACACACTCGAATTTATCTATACCGGGATATCCTTTGCTTATAAAATTCTTAACATCGGAATTGTTTTTGTATTCATCGGACTCCGATATGATTTTAGAAACACTGATGTGTCCGGCAGCCGCCCATTTAGCGCCCTGTTTACCGTTTTGAGTAAACCACTTAATAAACTCCATAATCGCCGCTTGCTTGTTTACATCGCGGCATGTTTTCGTCATAGCAAAAGCGTGCGATTCACCGTAAACTTTTTCGGCATAGTCCTTTGTTTGATCCAATGCAAACCAACGCGAGAGCGATGTTGCGCCAAGCACTTCCGACTTGACTTTTGCCGCCGTCATACCCGAATGATTCTTTGCGTATGCCGCTGCAAGGTCATCAAGTCCCCAAGGCACCGTTACATAAAACAAACATTTGTCTTGTATGAAAAGATTGGTCGATGCAGTTTCGCTGAGATCGCCCTGGGCAAGTTGCGGAACGTGTTTGATAAGTCCGCGCACAGATGCTATACCATCCTTAAATGCCTGTAAATTAGGTTCGGTCGTCCACTCTGCTTTGTAATTCGACGTATTGTACATTTTTGCGCCATTCTGCATAAATGCGGTCATGCACAAATAGTTGTAAAAGAAATCATAATCGGTCGCCCAGCTTATCGGAAGCTCTCCTGTATCTTCGGCGTACTCGGTGCAAATTGCAATTAACTCTTCACGATTGGTAGGAACCTCACCGTACTTGGCAAGAGTATCTTTGTTATAATACACCATCAAGCTCTGAATATCGATCGGAACGTTATACATTTTTCCGTCTTGACCGAGCGAGCTGTATTTGGCGATGCCTTCGGCATAATCGCTTAAATTCACCTTGATACCGGACAATTCCATAATATCGTTAAGAGGTCTTATGTAATTGTTGTCCAAAAATTGCTTATGCGATTTATTATGCGACATAATCAAATCCGGCGCGTTATTATCGAACTTAATTTGCGACATAACCGTATTCTCGAATGTGTGCGACGAAATAGGCGTCATCGCTATATATATCTTTCCGTCATATTCGTCGTTGAAATCGTTGACGATTTGCTGTAATGCGGTTTTATCCGTACCCGATACGACAGTCGAGAAACGCAACTCCACGCCGTCAAAAACAACGTTACCGTTTTCGTCTTTTTTGAGTTCTTCGGTCGTACCCAAGTTATCGTTACCGCCACAAGCAGCCAACGAAAATGTGCACACGATTGCCGCCATCAAAGCGGCAAAAACTGATACAAACTTCTTGAATTTCATAATTTTCTCCTTTTATATGATTTTTTAAGATTTTTTGAGTCGGATAACAAAGCCGCCGTTTGCCGTCATAGATAATTCTTTTTTATCGGACTTTGTTATAGTCTGCGT
>CAJFMZ010000229.1 GCA_904393575.1 uncultured Sellimonas sp.
CAGGGTGGTACAAAGACCGGCGGGAGATCCCGTTTTTTTCGCAGAACACATTCCTTATTCCCGCGGCCAACAAGCCAAGGGGACATGTTTGCATGTCCATTTGGCGGCTGACGCGAGGGTCAAATATCCGGATGCTTGCAGTTGGATGCCTCGTATGCCTGCATCGTGGTATTGGACCGCTCCACAAATTTGGACGTGATCTTAGAACGGTTATAAACCAGATGCAGATACATGGCGTCGTGGGCGCGGATGGGATCGTGGGCGGTGATGGCCTCGGTGACGGCCCGGTGGGTTTCCATGGTCTCCTGTTTCAGGATGTTTCCGGTCATCTCTATGAACAGAGGGATGGTACTGTTGATGATGGGGATCAGCCGGGGTACCACCAGATTTTTACTGCTCATGGCGATGGCCGTATGAAATTCAATGTCTTTATGCGTATGGTCGGTTCCGGCGGCAAGCAGCTCCTCGACTTCGAGGCACAGGCGGCGAATCCGAAGGATGTCTTCGGCGGTGGCATTGGAGGCCGCCATACCGGCGATGGATGGCTCCAGGAGAAAGCGCACTTCCAGAAGATCCGTTACCAGCTTTTCCTTATCTCCGATAAAGGTAAACCCCAGCGGATCTTCCACGATCCCCGGCGTCTTGGCGATGTAGGTACCGGAACCCTGGCGTATAGTTACAATATTTCTGGAAGCCAGCAGTTTCATGGCTTCCCGGATGGAACTTCTTCCGGCCCCCATTTTTTCGGATAACACAGACTCATTGGGCAGTTTGTCGCCCGGTTCCAGATGTTCTTGCAAAATAAAGGCGATTACGTCTTCCGCTAACCGTTCCGGAAGGCTTTTTTCTTCGTCTGATAAATTCGTCATATGATTTTTCTCCAATCGTTCCGTGTCTATAGCAATAAAGGTGCTGTATGACTGGGACTTTATTTTTTGCCCAGAAATCTTATAAAAATAAGAATAGGACAGAAAGAGAGGAATGTCAAATCGTGATTGTACACAAAAATGTGAAAAGAAATTGTGAAAAATTACAGGATTGATTTTTGGGAAAAATGTATTAAAATAAAAACATCAGATGACTTATTGAAGAAAATACAAAAAAACTGATTCAATCACTAGTTTTACCGCTAAAAGATCAGATGATTTTAAAAGAGGTCAGATGAATAAAAAAGCCAGACCATTTGTCTGGGAACAATGGAGGAAAACAATGACAGAACCAGTATTTATGGCGGATCCCACCCGGCTCATACTTGCGGCGGCGGTGGGGATCCTGCTGCTCCTATTTTTGATTATCAAGTTTAAACTGCATCCGGTGATTTCCATGATGATCTCCGCGATCGTGATCGGTGTGGGCGCGGGGATGCCGCTGTCCCTGATCGGAGAGACGGTGGAGAAGGGCGTAGGAAAAACCCTGCAGGGGATTGCCCTTTTGATCGGACTGGGTTCCATGTTCGGAGGGATTTTGGAGATCAGCGGCGGCGCGCAGAAGATTGCCCAGACTCTGATTCAGAAGTTTGGACAGACAAAGGCCGGATGGGCGTTGGGATTAACCGGACTTGTGATTGGAACAACCGTATTTTTTGAAGCCGGAGTGGTAATCCTGATTCCTCTGGCATTTAATGTGGCGAAACAGACGAAGAAATCCACGCTGTGCTATGCGATTCCGCTGTTGGCCGGACTGGCTTCCGGATATGCCTTTGTACCGCCGTCGGCCGGTTCGGTGCTGGTGGCCAATGCGCTGGGAGTCAGCCTGGGGACGATGATCGCCGTGGGGATCCCTGTGGCGGTAATCTCCACTGTGATTGCCGGTATCGTATGGGGCAGAGTGATCGGCAATAAGATTTTTACCAGTCTGCCTGCCAACATCGAGGAAGTGAAGGACAAAGAGCGGGGCCTGCCTCCTTTCTGGCTGGTACTTACGATCATCCTGATTCCCCTGGTGCTGATCCTTTTGAGTACCATCGCCGTATATCTTCCGATTCCCCAGGGAGTACAGAGCGTACTTCAGTTTTTGGGAGAGCCGTTTTTGGCGCTGACCATCGCCACTTTAGTGGCCATGTATTTTCTGGGAACCCGTCAGGGATACAGTAAGGCGGAACTGAAAAAAATCCTGG
>CAJFMZ010000230.1 GCA_904393575.1 uncultured Sellimonas sp.
GTATCGTTCCGGCGAACTCATATTGACGCATTTTTCAGGCGAGCCACTGGCAGCGCATACGATTGATCACCGTCTGACGATGGTTGATTTATTTTGTTGCACAGGGACGATCGCCGGGCAGGTACCGGCGGCGGGCTCTGAAGTACTGAGTCGGGTAAATGCGTCAGGTCGTGAAGTACTGGCACAGGTATTGGTGGCAGGTAAACGAAGTCCTTCCCCGGGAATGGCTCCAGGCTGATTCAGGTTCTGACTCACTGTCAGCCCGCGTGGTCGCTGCTCTGGCTCATTTCCTGTCGTCAGGCGTTCAACTCCCGACTGCGGGTTATGGCCCGCTGCACGAACACCTGATGGCAGGTATCACTCACCCGGAGAAGGTAAATCCCTCAAGGGGCAGCAACTCTGCCAGTCGGTCTTCCGGCCACTCCGGTAGACGCGTCAGAACGTCTGTCAGCCAGGCATGCGGCTCCAGACCATTACGTTTTGCCGTTTCCAGAAGGCTCATTATCTGTGCCGCGCGGTTCCCGGCCATCAGTGAACCGGCGAATAACCATGCTTTCCGCCCCATGACCACCGGGCGGATGGCACGCTCGCAGATATTGTTGTCCAGGGGCACAGCTCCGTCCCCCAGGAAGCAACTCAGTTCATCGCGCCGGTTCAGAATATAGTTAATCGCCTTATTTAATGGGCCCTCAGTCGGACAACACGGCTCCTGCTCTTCAAGCCAGGCAAACAGGTCGTTCACTATCGGCCGGGAATACCGTTGTCGCCACTGCCGTATTTTTTCCACAGGACGATCGCGGATGAGCTTCTCAATACGGTAAAGACCGGCGATTTTTCTCAGCGCTATGGCTGCACGGGGCTCCCTGCTGGCCTTGTACAGATTTGCGAAGCCGCGCCTTGCGTGGCTCCAGCAACAGGCAGATGTGATACCTGGGTGATTATCCGCCAGAGATTTGTACACGTTGTACCCGTCACTCACCAGCGTACCGCCATGCCAGCCCTGCAACCAGGCCTCAGGATATCTGAGGGCCCGCCCGGTCTGCGAGTCAAAACAGACGACCGGCGGACCGCTTCTTTCACCGCTGACGTAAGCCCACAGCCAGCCGGAGCAGGATTTACCACCTTTCCGGGTATCAAGGAGCCTCAGGGACGTTTCATCAGCATGAATAACATCCCGTGTCAGAAGCTCATGGCGTAACAGTTTTGCCAGCGGTGCCAGTGCAGCTCCGGCGACACCAACCATATCCGCCATTGTACTGACGGGAACCGCCACCCCCATTCGGGAGAAGATATGCTGCTGACGATACAGGGGAAGATGGTCGGTATATTTGCTGATGACAACCTGTGCGACAACCGATGGCTCAACAGCACTTTTCGGAAGGATATGTGCCGGCATTTTTCCGCTGAACACTTTCTCACAGCAGGGACAGCTGTACTGCGGACGGATATAGCGATTGACCACAACCTGTGCGGGGATATATTCCATTTTCTCGCTGACTTCATTGCGAATAAAGCGCAGGAATTCATTACATTCCGGGCAACGTTCTTCATCTGCCGGGATAACCTTTTCAACCCGAGGAAGATGTGAGGGTAAAGCTTTACGAACAGGACGTGTTGTTGTTTTTTCTTCGTCCCCGGTCTGAGGAAGCAGTCTGTCCAGATGCGCCGAGATTTCTGCGATATCCGCGTCAACATCCTCTTCGAACAGGGAACGCTGCATCCCGGCCAGCGATTCGCATTTTTTACCGAAACGCTGCTGGCGTGCGAGCTTCATCTGCTCTTCCAGGATGCGGATACGGTTCTGAAGTTCTGCATTCTCAGCCATGACTTTTTGCACCATGGCAATTGCCAGAGCGCGAAGCTGTTCAGGGTCACTGGTGGTGCTGAGAAGCGAGATATCTATGCGGTGGATTATATGACATCACGCATGGATATTCATTATATTTCATTGAGTTATTGCATTGCTCTGGGCATCTGCAGGTTCTTCCTGGTACACCCATTTTGCCAGGTCATGACCATTCACCTGCTGCCAGTCAACTCCACAGACCAGCCAGTGAAACTCATCCGGAGTGAGATGCCATGTGGCATCACCTTTCCGGGGCCAGCGGAAGCTTCCCCGGTGCAGTCGTCGGGTACACAGCCATACGCCATGTTTGTCCCACCGGAGA
>CAJFMZ010000231.1 GCA_904393575.1 uncultured Sellimonas sp.
AAACCCTCATTTCTATGCGGCGTATGATGGAAAGCCTGTGTCTGCCGCACGGATACAGGCTTTTTAATAATTTTATTTTAACACAGAAAGGGAGCGAGTTAAAGTAAAGATCCAAGTTGTCTGCAGTTTCTTTTTTATGAGATTGCCGTTTATTTAATTTATCCGCGTATGCATCCGATGTTTCAATGATAAAAGAGGTGATTCAATAAACGAATAATAATAATTGGTAAAAATATATGGGGATAAATTGTCTGAATTTAATGAAATAATAAATTTATACACAAAATAGTTTCTGTTTGTAAGAAAAAAGAAAGAAAAAATTAAACATAAAATCTGTATTGTACGGAATTAAAAGATGGATGTTTATAGATACATATGATATAATAAAAATAGTTAAAAGTGCGGATGTATGTAGTCGATTTTTGAAAGTTTTTGTATGTCAAATGGAGAGGGAGGGATTTTTTATGAGGGAAAAGGTTAGGAGACGAATGGCACTGGTGTTGTGTTTGTGTATGATGGTTTCTTTGTAGGTACTGCAGGTCGGAGCAGAAGAGTTATCCTCCGAATTTCAGCTAAATCTGACAGGGGAATATCAGGAAGGTTTGACAAGGGAAATGCTGAAAATGCTCAACGGGGAAAGAGAAAAGGCAGGAGTGGAGCCTTTTATTATGACGGAAAAACTGGAAGACGCTGCACAGCAGAGAGCGGTGGAGACGTTTGTTTTGCGGGATCATCAGCGTCCAAACGGTACAGGATCAGGCGATTGTAATTTCGCCTGAGGCCGAGGGAAAGTCATTTTGACAGCTAAGGTCGGCATTTATACAGCGGAAAAGAAACTGATCGTTACCGATGAAGCTATAATGGAACCGCAGGATTCGGCAGAGACCGGTGAAAGTAGCGGAATGGGAAATCTGCTTGGTATGATTGGCACTATGATGATTTTGGCAGGATGTGTGATAAGGGAGAAACGGAGAAAGACAAATGGAATGATTTAACAAAAGACAGACAGAAAGGGGGGGGATTCCAAAGGACACAAGAAAAGGATCGGATATATTTCCGATATAAAAGGTGCTGTATGCAAAAGGGCGTCTGGTAAACCAAGAGATGGCATGGGACGAAAAATGGGGGACAGAAACGTCAGGAAAACACTGTAAATTTTTCTGATATGGGGAGTGCATGGGAGACCGGATGGCCGACGAGGGAAGGAGGTATCCCTATGAGAGAAAAAGTGAGAAAAGTGATGACAGTTTTGCTGTGTGCAGTTTTGATGGCCGGTATGATTACCATCCAGCCCAGGGCGGAAGAACCGTCGCCGACGGTTACCATGGATGTGGCCGGAAAGAGTCATGAGGCACAGGCGAGGGACGTGCTTGCGCTGGTCAATGAGCAGAGGGTGCAGGCCGGAGTGGAGCCGCTTATCATGGCGGCAGAGTTGGAAACCATTGCGAAGCAGAGGGCGGCAGAGCTGGCAGTATTTTACAGCCATATGCGTCCGGACGGAACAGCGTGCTTTACGGCAGCGGACGGAATGAAATATATGAGTATTGGCGAAAATATCGCCATGGGGCAGCCGGATGCCGCAAATGTGGTGGACAGTTGGATGAACTCGGAGGGGCATAGAAAAAATATATTAAGTACCGAATTTACCCACATTGGTATCGGATGCTTTGAATACAGCGGAATCAAACATTGGGTACAGTTCTTCATGGGCGGCGTTTCGGATGTGGAGGAAGCAGATCCGGAAGGAGCGGATTCGATTGACTGTACGGTGTCTGCCACTGCAAATCTGGACACCATAGGCGGTACGCTGGCTTTTGCCGAAGCGGAAGTGACTGCAAATCCTGGGACAGAGATTAATTTGGACCTGGTGGTATCCATGGATGGTAAGACGATGCCGGTATCCGGGGGAAGCCTTGTGATTTCTTCCGACAGTAAGGCCGTCACAGTGGAGGATCAAACGATCCGGATTGCGGCAGGCGCATCCGGCACGGCTGTGCTGACGGCTACGGCAGGCGGTCAGACGGCGGTAAAGACGCTGAATATTGTCTGCGAACACGTATGGGGAGACTGGACGACGACGAAGGAAGCCACCTGGGAGGAAGAAGGAGAACAGGTTCGCGTCTGTGCAAACTGCCAGACAAAAGAAACCAGGGTTCTGCCAAAACTCTCGGAAGGACACGAACATGACTTTA
>CAJFMZ010000232.1 GCA_904393575.1 uncultured Sellimonas sp.
TAATGTTACCGAAACGGCGGCATCAGATAGCGCCTCGCCAGAATTTTTCAGTACCTCGTTAACCTGCTCTTCAAACCCAATCGCCGAAAGAAAAGATAGCATTCTTTCGCGCATTTCCAGCTCGTTCAAGGCCTCACTTATTTCCGCACTCCCCAAATTTTCCACACTCAAAATTCGCAGTTCTTTTTCCTGAGTAACCGGCTTCTGTTTTTCTTTTTTGCTATTGGAATTCTTATCCGGTTTGGGCGTCTTTGTGGGTTTAGGCGTCCGGGTCTCTTCTGGTGGAGTAGGTTCAGGGGTAGCGGTAGCCATGGGTTCGTCCGTCGCGACAGGGGTGGTAGTAGGTTCGGATGTTGCCGGAACAGTGGGCTCAGGGCTATTGGTTGCCGTAGGCGCGGGGCTTTCCAACAATCCGCAATATTCGCACTCGCCATTTACGAATTTATGCGGCTCAACGAAAGGAACACCGTCAACTATTTCCTCTGAAATGACTTTACCACACTTCGTGCATATTGTTGTTTGCCAACAGGACTCGCCTACAAAAGTATGTGTACCATCTTTGTTATCCTTAAAGTCGTTTTCTCCCCAGCCTTCTACACTATAGTGCTTTTCCGTGTTCTTATGTTCACAGTAGCCCATTTCTGCCAACAGTTCAAGCGTCTCCTCGGTTACGGTTCCGGTTACGGCCAGTCCATAATTTGCCTGGAATCCTTTGAGGCCATCCGTGGTGGGGGAATATCCATGCTCAAGCAGAGCGTTCCGGACTATTTCGGGGAAATCGGGGTTCTCCCACCCCAAATCAGTTTCGCCGCAGTAGGTACATTTCCCATCGGTATAGGTATGTGCTTCGTACTCATAGTCAAGCGTAGTTTTTTCTGTCCTTGTCATACCGCAGCGGGAACAGACAAATTCTTCCACCGAAACCGTGTTCTTCTTGTGCTTTTCATCGCTTATACTAAAATATTCAACGGTCTCATTGGCGCCTGCGCTTTTCCAATTATGCGGGCATTCGTAACCGCAATCACATATTCCATCAACGAAATCGTGATTCTGTCTTTGCTTCGTTACGTCTGTTTTTACGTCCTCCTGATTACACTTTTTGCATTTGCGATAGGTTGTCTCGGTTAGAATCCAATCATGTTCATATTCATCCCAAAATGTGAACTCACTTTCCGAATCTTGATGCAGGATTCCCCACTCATGTTGACATTCCGGAGTTTCCGTGGGAGCTTCCGTTGGAGTTTCTTCTGCAAAGGTAATTCCTGTACAACACATCAACAAACAAAGAATTAAGGCAATCAACTTTTTCATTTTTCTAACTATCCTCTCTTATCGTTCAAAGTAGATCTGATCATTTTCGTGGTCCCCCCGCTACCGCTCACCCATTTTTTTCCCCTATCCGCATTTGGTCCATCACATTGCGCGTCTCCTTTCTTCTAACCATCGATTGTACCAAAGACCAAACCGTTCATTGAACATCCCTCCTTCTTTTGTACCCATCCAGGCCTCCCCGTGCCATTTTAGATCGATTCATTCATCCCTCCTTCTTGAAATATAGATTTATATTCGATATTATACGACTTTGTGACTTATTTGTCTACTATTTAAATAAAAATCGCACTTTATTCTATAATTTTCTTATTAGGAGAAAGAAGAGGTAAGAAAATGATAGGAGAGCGTTTATATGAGCTGAGAAAGGATGCCCAATTGACTCAGGATGATTTGGCGGCGATTTTGAACATCAACAAACACTCCATCTCATCTTATGAGCGCGATAAAAGCGAACCGCCCGATGCCATCAAAATCGCCATTGCGGAATATTTCAATGTGTCGGTGGATTATTTGCTGGGAATAACGAACAATCCCCTTCCGCTTAGCCGGGAGGAACAGGTGGTTCGTTTGCCCAGAAATTTTCCGAAAAAATATTTGCCTGAATTGAAAAATTATATCGATTATCTGATGTATAAAAGCAAGAATTGATACTGCAAGATGTTTTGGTTGATGAAAAGGATATTTCGGTCCCCGGCCGCTCTCTTGACAGCCGCTTACAGATGGAATACAATAGGGTTAATTTCAGGAAAAGAGGCGTATCGCGCATGACCATCCCTGGTTGATGGGGGACAACCGAAAGATGGTCTCTTTTGTTCCCGCCCTGTGTGCCCTGGCCTGCAGAAAACAGCGAAGGAGAACCGTTATGCAGATATC
>CAJFMZ010000233.1 GCA_904393575.1 uncultured Sellimonas sp.
ACTCGCATGTGGTCCATATAAAACTGAAACAGATCGCCTCTCGGCCAGGTGCTGAAATCAACCTTTTTGTAATTCATCTCAATACTCCTTTGCATGATTATTTTTCCGTCTCACCATGCAAGGCCATTGGGATGGGGTATTTCCGTTTGCTCCATACAAGCCATCCAGCTCAAGCCTTGCATGGAGCTGCATCAAGTCCGCGTTTCACCCGCTCACCTCCAAGAAAGATTTTATATCCTGCAACGGCCGCAAGCGTCCGTGATGCAGTCAAGCGTGCAAAGTATAAAACTCGTTCAGCCGCTCCGCCAGTGCCTTGGGATTTTCCTCATTTACCACGTGCCCGGTGTTTCCGATGACCTGCAACTCCGCCCCCCGGATGTGTCCGGCCAGAAAGCGGGCCGATTTCAGGTTCGCGCCGTCCTTTTCCCCGCAGAGGATGAGGGTGGGGCACCGGATCTCCCCCAGCCGACCGCTGAAATCCAGGTCCTTCATGGAGTTCCCCAGGGCAAAGGTGTCCCTCTTGTCAAAGGCCATGGACGCGAAAGCGGACTTGGGCAGAAACCGGAACACTACGTTCTGGAGGGCAAAGGCGAACTTGGGGACCTTGTGGGGCGTGCCGATGAGCACCAGGGTCTTGACGTTCTCCGGGTGGTCCAGGGCATAGTCCAGGGCCAGGATGCCCCCCAGGGAGAGGCCGCACAGGTGGACTGGCCCGCCGGCCTGGGCGCAGTATTGGGCGAAGGCGGCACGGATGTTGGGAAAGCTGGCCTCCCGCCCGTTTAAGATGGCGGACAGCTCCGGACACAGGATGTCCTCCTGGTGGTCCAGATAAGAGATGGTTTTCTGCCAGCTGTCCGCTTTGTGGCCAGAGCCGTGGATCAGGATTACTTTTTCCATTAACGCTTCCCCCCGCTCGGGATGTGATCTTCGGCACTTACTGTTCCCGTCCATAGTACCATATTGCCCAGTAGAAGTCCAGATACGCTTCGTCGGAAGCGAACTGTCAGAGTCTCTCCCAGCGCGTCAGAAGCGGTTCCATTTCCCATTGATTTTTCCGTGCCTTTCGCATATAATAAAAGTAGGGAAATCCCTACTTTCCATATTTCAGAAAGGTGGTGTGAAATCATGTCAGCAAATGCGTTTGTAGACAATGCCAAAGTCATGGCAAAGGGGCAAATCACGATCCCGAAGGATGTTCGTGACGTGCTTGGCGTGTCAAACGGGGACCGGGTCACTTTCATCGTTGAAGGAAACACCGTCCGCATGGTCAATTCCGCTGTGTACGCCATGCAGATGCTTCAGCAGGAAATGGCCGGAGAAGCGCAGCGCACCGGCCTTACTTCAGAAGATGATGTGATGGCGCTGGTCAAAGAATTGAGAAGTGAGGACGAAAAGGCATGAGAGTCCTGATTGATACCAATGTCCTCATTTCTGCCGCATTAAGCGCAAACGGCACACCTTATCAGGCATATGTAAAAGCGGCCTCTTACCCAAATCATGGCTTGATCTGTGAGCAGAATGTGGATGAAATGAGGCGGATCTTCAACAAGAAGTTCCCGAGCAAACTGGCGGCGCTGGACAAATTCCTTTCCGTTGCGTTGCTTACTCTGGAATTAGTTCCTGTGCCGACCGAGGAAGATCGGACCGAAGCGCAGATCAGAGATGTCAATGACCGCCCCATTTTGCGGGCGGCCATTGAAGCGGGAGCCGATGTGCTGCTGACCGGCGATAAGGATTTTCTGGAATCCGGGGTGAAACGTCCGGCGATCATGACACCGACAGAGTTTTTGAATATTTGACTTATGCGGAGACAGCGGGCTGAGAGCAATTAGCTCCCGGTTCGCTGTCTTTTCATGTAGGTTGTCCATCGCATGCGGTCCAGTTCACGGGCGCAGGAACATGACTGCGGCCCGCACGCCCTCCACCGTATTTTCAATCTTACACGCCGCCCCGTGGCGGTCCAGGATCATCTTCACCAGATACAGTCCCAGGCCGCTGCCGCCGGTAGCACGGTTCCGGGAGCTCTCCTCCCGGTAGAAGGCCTCGAACAGGTGGGGCAGGGCCTCTTCCGAGATGTGGGCCCCGGTGTTCTCCACCGTCAGGGCCGCTCGGCCGTCCAGCAGGCCGCACCACACCCGCACCTCCGCTCCCTCCGGCGAGTAGAGGGCGGCGTTGGACAGCAGGTTCCCCACCGCCTTCCCCAGCAGGGAATCG
>CAJFMZ010000234.1 GCA_904393575.1 uncultured Sellimonas sp.
TGGTTATAGCTCTGACCTCGGGGAGGCAGCTTACTTTATCGTCCGCTGAAGGTTTACAAATTATTCAGGCAGATGCAGTGGTTTTAGCAATGGGATGCAGGGAACGAACCAGAGGCTCGTTGGCATTGCCAGGTGAACGTCCTAGCGGCATTTACACAGCAGGGGTAGCGCAAAACTACATAAATATGTGTAATTTGATGGTAGGAAAGGAAATTGTAATATTAGGCTCCGGAGATATTGGCCTTATTATGGCGCGACGGCTGACGCTAGAGGGAGCACATGTAATTGGGGTTTATGAGATACTTCCTTATCCCAGTGGCTTGAGGCGCAATATTCAACAATGTCTGGATGATTTTGGAATTCCACTTTATTTAAGTCATACAGTTACTGACATTCATGGAAAAAGCCGTCTGTCAGCGGTTACAATAAGTGAAGTTGATGAGAGCCGAAATTCAATTCCAGGGACAGAAAAAAGGATTCCCTGTGATACACTTATACTTTCTGTGGGATTAATACCAGAGAATGAGTTGTCAAAACAGGCAGGGGTGCAGATAGATTCGTTGACGAATGCTCCAATAGTAAATGAGTTTTATGAGACTACTGTGAGAGGAATATTTGCTGCCGGTAATGTGCTGCAGGTTCACGATTTGGCAGATCATGTTTCGCTGGAAGCAGAGCGGATGGCAGAAGGCGTTTGTATATATTTGAATGGTAGAAAAGAAAAAACTGAGAGAGAGATTCCATTGCTTGCAGGAAAAGGAGTTAGATATGTGGTTCCTCAGCATATTTTTGGGGGAATTGATTTTATACTATCATTTCGTGCCACCAAGCCAATAAAGGAGGGAAGGCTAATTGTAAAGCAGGGAGAAAACGTGATTTTGACACAAATACGAAAAAATGTAGTGCCTGCTGAAATGGTACAGGTTCGGGTAGATGGAAAAAATATAAACTCAAATAGAGAAATAGAGGTCTTATTTTATGAATAAAACAGTCACATGTATAATCTGCCCTAAAGGGTGTGAAGTATCCATAAATTTGAATGGAGAGGAGATATTGATATACGGTGCTGGATGCAAAAGAGGGGAATCATATGCACTGGAAGAATGCATGCATCCTAAAAGAAATGTTGCAACATCAGTAAGAGTGTTGGATGGTCATCTTCCACTTGCAAGCGTCCGACTGACAGAACCGATTCCTAAAGAATATATTGAACAAGCAATCGATGAGATAAAAAGAATAAAGATAACAGCACCATGCTATATAGGTGATATTGTTTTAACAAATATTTTAGGGATGCATAGTGATGTTGTGATAACACGAGATGTTATGGTAAATCATGAAAGAGGGGGAAACGATTGTGGTAGAAACACAGGAGAGAGTACCACTTAAAGTAGGAGTGGGAAAATACTTTTTTGGAAATGGCTGTATTACGGAACTGTCAAAAGAAATACTTCGCTTTGGCGGCAGGCCGTTGGTTATAGGGGGTGTGTCTAGTACAGAGCTGATTTTAAATAAGTGTAAATCAGAATGGGATCGGTATGGTATAAATACGAACATAATTAAACATAATGGCGAATGCTCAATTAACTGGGCTAAGAAATATGCAGAATATGGAAAAAAATCAAAAAGTACAGTAGTGGTCGGAATAGGAGGGGGAAAATGTATTGATTTAGCAAAAGCGGTGGCCACACTGGGAAACTGGAGTATCATTACTGTGCCTACAAGCGCGGCGACATGTGTAGCAACATCTGCAGTATGTGTTATGTATGATGATGAGGGAAGAACAGATTGCAGTATACCTATGAACCAGGAGGTGGATGTTGCTATTGCGGATACGGAAATTATTGCAGCCGCACCCAGACGGACATTGGCGGCAGGAATTATGGATTCGATTGCAAAGCTGGTAGAGGTAAAACATAAACTCAACATAGTTAGCTATAGGGACTGTAATCTTAAACAGTACATAGGATACATAAATTCAAAAGGTATATACGAATTTCTCATAAATGAAGGAAAGCAAGCTTATGAAGGAGACTATCCGGCGGAGAGGTATACGGATTTAATTATGACGAATCTGTTGCATACATCTATTGTTAGTGGCTTCTGCAGCGGAAGCAGTCAGATGGCACTGGCGCATGCCTTGTATGACTCACTAAGAAAGTGGTTTGTAGAAGATACAAGGGCATATATGCATGGGGAATTGGTCGCAATAGGTATATTGCTTCAAATGTATTTCAATAGAGACTCTGATTCTGAAATAGAAAAAATAAAGAAGTTAATGAAGAGTATGAATATGCCTA
>CAJFMZ010000235.1 GCA_904393575.1 uncultured Sellimonas sp.
AAAGTCTCAAGCTGCTGCTTTGTCATCTCTCTGGAATACGCAGTCTCTCTCCACTGTTCCAATAACGTACTCATATCAAATTCTCCTTTGATTTAAAATTCTCCTGGCAGACTTCATTATATAACAGGATATTTTATAATGCAAGAAAAACCACCCTGACCATCTTTATTGCTTTTTCCCTGGACATTTTATATAATTGTCCCAAAAGAATCCACCAGGAGGTTTTACTCATGAAAAAAACGAAACGTATTCTCGCTATCCTCGGAATTATTCTGCTGGCGGCCATGTATATCAGCACCCTTATTTTTGCCTTTCTTGACCATTCTGCATCCCAGGGACTTCTGAAGGCTGCTATTGCCTGCACGATTTTTGTTCCGGTTCTTCTGTACTGTTATACTTTGTTTTACAGACTTCTGCATCGAAATGATGACGATTCTCCGGATCTGTAGGCTCCTGTCAAAAAAACAGTGCGTTTCCAGAGGAAACGCTTCCCCCGGAACGCACTGTCTGATGAAATATCCGCATGGCAGTTGCCGCAGACATTATTCTGTTTTATTTCATGCCAGGCTAAAGAAAAGAATTGGATTTTCATCGGTCAGGTGATCTTTTCTCCGGCCTCTTTTTTCTTTTTCTTTCATCTCTTTTCGTTTATTCAAATACTCTTCCATTGAAATTGCTTCCGTATATCCCGGTGTATCTCCTTGCTGCATAAAAAAACCTCCTTTTTCTGTTTCCCGGTATCATTATTATATGAACCGAGAAAACGCTTTATGACTCCCCCTTTACATTTTTTACTTTATCATTGAAATGTGTCGGTTCTGTGGCACGGTTCTAAAATTTATCTAATCTCTTTCTTAAAAATATATTTTTACTCTCTTGTCTGTTATCACTTTATCTCTTGACAGTATAAAAGTTTTATTTTAAACTAGAAATAATTTTTTAAAGGAGGACTCGAACATGGAACACTTAACGATACCAGAAGGCTACTGTCCGCCGCTTTCCATCAGGGAGACAGAAGTTGCCATCAAAGAGGTGAAAGATCACTTTGAAAGGTCCCTTGCAAAGAATCTGCATCTGACCCGTGTATCCGCCCCTCTTTTTGTCCGCCCGGAATCCGGACTGAATGATAACTTAAACGGCGTAGAGCGGCCGGTTTCTTTTGGCATAAAAGAGCAGAATGATAAGGCAGTGGAGATTGTACACTCTCTTGCAAAATGGAAACGTTATGCTTTAAAGCGTTATGGCTTTCACTCCGGCGAAGGACTTTATACCGACATGAGCGCAATCCGCCGGGATGAGGATACTGACAATCTTCATTCTATCTATGTGGACCAGTGGGATTGGGAAAAGGTCATTTCAAAAGAAGAGCGAAACGATGAGACACTGGAATACACGGTACGGAAGGTGTACGCGGCATTGAAGGAAACAGAACATTTCATGGCCCGCCGCTATAATTATATCGGCGAAATTCTTCCGGATGATATTACATTTATTACGTCTCAGGAACTGGAAGATCTCTATCCGGACTGCACTCCAAAGGAAAGAGAATGCCGATTTGCCAAACAGAAAAAAGCAATCTTTATCAAGCAGATTGGAAAGACACTTGCTTCCGGTGAACGTCATGACGGACGGGCTCCGGACTATGATGACTGGGAATTGAACGGGGATATCATTGTTTACTACCCGGTTCTTGACACGGCCCTGGAACTCTCTTCCATGGGGATCCGCGTTGATGAGGATGCTCTGCGCCGCCAGCTTGCAGAAGCCGGTTGCGAGGAACGGGCAGAGCTGGATTTTCAGAAGTCCCTGCTAAATGGTGAACTTCCATATACGGTCGGCGGCGGAATCGGCCAGTCCCGTATCTGCATGTTCTATCTGAGAAAAGCCCATATCGGCGAAGTACAGTCTTCCATCTGGCCAGATGACATAGTGGAAACAGCTTCCGCCAA
This sequence comes from uncultured Sellimonas sp., assembly GCA_904393575.1. Taxonomy (GTDB): domain Bacteria; phylum Bacillota; class Clostridia; order Lachnospirales; family Lachnospiraceae; genus Sellimonas. Next base: position 1,950 of record CAJFMZ010000235.1, read on the forward strand.
CGGCATTCCTCTGTTATAAAAGCTAAAAAGACAGCTGTCTGTTCACAGCTGTCTTTTTTCTTTTATCTGTAAATAATATCATCACGTCCAGGTCCATTGGAAACCAGCGTAATCGGATAGCCAATCTTCTCCTCGACAAATTCAACATATTTTCTACAGTTCTCCGGAAGATCCTCGTACTTTTTAATACCACGGATATCGCATTTCCATCCAGGAAGCTTTTCAATCACCGGTTTTGCCTTCTCCAGAAGGTAAGTCGGCGGAAATTCCGTTGTAATTTCTCCATCAATATCGTAAGCGACACATACCGGGATTTCATCCAGGTAGCCCAGAACATCCAGTACAGTAAACGCTACATCAGTCGTTCC
>CAJFMZ010000236.1 GCA_904393575.1 uncultured Sellimonas sp.
CCGGCAGGATCAGCCCCACCCATTTGGAATTTTTCCGGCAGAGCCGTTTTTGAACGGCGATCACCGCCATCAGGGGCAGGCCTACAAAAATCAGAATGAAGGGGGACAAAATCAGCAGCAGGATAAACATAGCCGTTTCCTCCTCTCTGTCCTGGAACCTCTGGAAACCGAATCACTCCAGGTCCTGAATGTTCATTTTGTTTAGCTCATCCTGGAAGTCCCGGCGGTTTTTGTAGTGGAGCCAGATACCCCCCAATACCACCGTGGGGATATTGTTGATCAAAAAGTTTACCCCCATCAGCGCAAAGGTCTCCGCGCCAACTCCGGGATGGGACTCCTCATGGTGCTCCTCCACCACAGTACCATGCTCGTCATAGGAGACGACAGAAGTCCCCACATGGGAAAACACTCCCACACTCAGGAGCATTGCCAGGCTGAACAGCAGGCTCAGCCCCGGCAGGATCAGCCCCAGCCAGCGGTTTTTCCGTTTGCACAGCCACACCTGGAGGGCCACCACCAAGGCCACCGGAAGTAAAATGCCAATGAGTACAATCGGCAGAGCGACCACTCCAAACAGAGATGCGATTGCCATACTATCCCTCTCCCTTCGCTTTTTTATCGATCAACGGGGCTTCCAAAAAAGAGCCGCCCTCCTTTTCCGTCCCTTTGGCGGTTCGGGCGAATTTGGAACTCCTGAGTTTCATATTTTCGTCACCCAAGGTCCTGGATGTTCATTTTCTTGATCTCGTCCTGAAAATCCCGGCGGTTCTTGTAGTGGAGCCAGATGCCACCCAGCACCACCGTTGGGATGTTGCACACCAGGAATATCCCGCCCACGGCCAGGAGCCCTTCCATAGAAATCCGGTTCTGTTTCTCCTGGGCGTCAGGGGCCGGGTACTGGTCGAGGATGTTCCCCTCCCCGTCATAGACGGTGGTCATGCCATTCTCCGTGATGGTCTGCTGGATCACCTGGCCGTTCTCCTCCAGGGTCAGGGTGCCGACGCTGCCCCCCTGATTGATTAGGCCAAAGGCGCCGACGCTGAACACCAGTAGAAGACTGAACAAGAAGCTGAGCCCCGGCAGAATCAGGCCCAGCCAGTGGGTCTTCCGCCTGCACAGCCACACCTGGAGTGCCACCACCAGCGCCACAGGCAGAAGAATGGAAATTAAGGCTATCAAAAGGCTGATTATTCCAAATACAGACCACATCGCCATTTATAATTCCTCCTTCGCTTTCTTATAGGCGCTGATGAGCACCTTTGCGGTGTCGAAGTCCAGCTTCTCGTTGACGGTCAGCCGCTTGATGAGGCCGATATAGGGGTCGGCGGCAGTGTCCTCACCCAGTTTGATTTTCTGGATCAAACGGTCCAGCCGCAGCCGCACGGTGGGGTAGGTCACCCCGTACTCCCCCGCCATCTCCTTCAATGACCCGGAGGCCAGCACAAATTTTTTGATGAACACCAGGTCCTCGTCCTCCAGCCCAGCCATCCATTCAGGCACGGTCTCAATGGCCATCGCGCGTCGCCTCCTCTCATTATCTGGAGTATATCATTTAATTTTATTAAAGTCAATCTTTAATTTTATTTTTAGTATCCTTTTCATAAAACAAAAGTCCCCGGTGAAAATCTCCTCCGCTCCCGCCCCTGAGACAGAAAAAAGCGGCGCCGAAGCGCCGCTCGTTTCAAACACACTGCACAGTGGGTCACGTCTCCTGCTGGGCCAGGATCTTCTGATAGTCCCGGTAGTTCTCCTCCAGCAGGCGGGGGGTATCCAGGCCGTAGGGGCACTTGGAGCTGCAGGACCCGCAGTGGAGACACTGCTGGATCTGCCCCATTTTCTCCTGCCACTCCGGGGTGAGCCACCCCGCCGCCGGGGCCCGGCGGAGCATCAGGGTCATGCGGGCACAGTTGTTGATCTCGATCCCCACGGGGCAGGGCATGCAGTAGCCGCAGCCCCGGCAGAAGTCCCCGGAGAGCTCCTTCCGGTCCCGGTCGATGACCGTCTGGCGCTCCGCCGTCATCTCCGGGGGATTTTTGACGCAGGCCAGGAACTGGTCCAGCTCCCAGTCGTACTGAACGCCCCAGATGGGGACCACGGAGGGCTGTGTCTCCATGAAGGCGGCCGCCGTCAGCCCGTCCCGGATGAGGCCGCCGGCCAGGGCCTTCATGGCGATGAAGCCCATGTCCGCCTCCCGGCACTTGTCCACCAGCTCCAGCTCCTGGGGGCCGGAGAGGTAGCTGAAGGGAAACTGGAGGGTGTCGTACAGCCCGGAGTCGATGGCCTCGTGGGCCACGGCCAGCCGGTGGTTGGTGATGGAGATGT
>CAJFMZ010000237.1 GCA_904393575.1 uncultured Sellimonas sp.
CTGGCCGGCGATGGCTCCAGCCTGCGTCTGGAAGCTCCCTGCACCCTGCTGGAGGCCGCCGTTATGGCCGACAGCCTGATTCTGAACCTGTACGACCAGCAGAACGCTGGGTCCCTGGGCCTGCTGTGGAAGGCAGATAACGGGGCGGGGAACACCCTGTACCTGCTGGGAAGTATCCATACCGACGTAAACAATACCTACCCCTTCCACAAGCAGCTGCGGGACATCATCCTGAACGCGGATCAGGTAACCTTTGAGCTGGACTTCAACGACCAGGCCCAGATTGCTGAGTTTGCCGCCATGCAGATGTACTCTGACGGCACCACCCTGGCCGACCATGTCTCACCGGAGCTGTACCAGGCCACAGTGAAGGTGGCCAGCCAGCTGGGAATGGATGAACAGACAATTGCCCAGTACAAGGCCTGGGCCCTGGCCACCTCCTTCCAGTCTCTGGCCACTTTGGACGAGACCACCAGCTCCAACGCCATGGCGGTGGACCTGTACGTAAATGCCAAGGCCTCCAACGCGGGTATTCCCATTGACGCTGTGGAGACCTACGCCTTCCAGGGCGGTATCTTTGACGGCCTGTCCCCTGAGTACCAGGAGATCTATCTGGCCAGCGGTCTGCTGATGGCAGTGGATGTAAACACCGTGGACCAGGAAATCCGGGATGCTCTGGTATCTGTCCTGGGGGAGGAGGCTCTGGAGCCCGCCACCCAGGAGGCCATCCAGGCCCAGATCGACCAGATCAGTTCCATGATGGAAACCTGGAAGAACCGGGATGTGGCCGGCTTTGAGAAGATCTATAACAAAGAGGCCATTTTGGAGAGCGACGATGAGCTCAACAGCAAGCTCTTCACCGACCGGGACCCCGGCATGATCCAGTACGCCGCCGACTACCTGAGCCAGGAGGGCTCCCACACTGGACTGATGGTGGTGGGCGCCGGACACATGGTGGGCGACACCGGCATCGTCCAGGGCCTCATCGACCAGGGCTATACTGTGGAGGTTGTCCCCAACCCCTGAGATCCCCAATACATCCTATCCCCGGCCGGAAGGCCGGGGATTTTTTAACTTCCGGTTAATGTCCGGTCCGGCTTTCTTTCCCACCGCTCCGTTGTGCATTGGTGCAAACTCTGGTAGGATAGGGGCAGAGAGAAGGAGGGAGTGCCATGAAGCTGAACGAGGTGATCCGCACCCGGCGGCAGGCCCTGGGCCTGACCCAGGAGCAGCTGGCCCAGAAGCTGGGGGTGTCCGCCCCAGCAGTGAACAAGTGGGAGCGGAATCTGAACTACCCGGACATCACCCTGCTGCCTGTCCTGGCTCGGACCCTGGGGGTGGACCTGAACACCCTGCTGTCCTTTCAGGAGGACCTGACCGACCAGGAGATCGGGCTGTTTTTAAACCAGCTGTACGAGATCAGTCAGGAGGCGGGCTGTGGGGCCGCCTTCCAGCTGGCCCGGGACAAGCTGCGGGAGTACCCCAACAGCGACAAGCTGGCCTACAACGCGGCGGGCATGCTGGCGGGCGTCCTGGCTCTCCAGCCGGAGGACGGCAGCCCGGAGCGTCAGACACAGGAGGCGGAGGTCACCGCCCTCTACGAGCGGTGCGTCCGCAGCGCCGATTCTCAGGTGCGGGAGTGGTCCACCTACACCCTGGCCTCCCGCTGTGTGAACACCGGGGAGCTGGACCGGGCGGAGGAGCTGCTGGGTCAGCTGTCCGACACCCACCGGGAGAAACGGGAGCTCAAGGCCCGCCTGCGCTGGGCCCAGGGGCGGCGTGAGGAGGCCTGGGTGTTTCTGGAGCAGGAGCTGTTCGACCGGGCCCACAGCATTCAGACCACCCTGCTGTCCATGATCGACTGGGCCCTGGAGGAGGGGGACCGGGCGCGGGCCCACACACTGGCCGACGCCGCCGTCCGCTCTGGGGAGGTCTTTGATTTGTCCGACTACGCGGTGCTCTCCACACCCTTCCAAATGGCGGCGGCGGAGCAGGATGGGCACAAGGCTCTGGAGCTGCTGGAACGGCTCCTCCACAGTCTGACCGTGCCTTGGGACCTGAGCCAGTCGCCCCTGTACTCCCATCTGCCCACCAAAGAGGCGACGGAGGACGTTCAGTGCGCCTTGATTCCGCCCATCCTGGACAGTGTAGAGCGGGACCCGGGGTGCGCATTTCTCCGGAAAGAACCGGGATATCAAGCGTTGCTGAAACGATATGCGAATCCTTTGGTATGAACCTGGACTTCTCTCTCGGTCTACCAAATGTCTACCAGGTCTACCACCGGGAAGTCTTGCGGCGCAAGGCTTTCCGGTGGTTCTTTTTTTGCCGTTTTTCGGGCCGGTCTACCAG
>CAJFMZ010000238.1 GCA_904393575.1 uncultured Sellimonas sp.
TCAAAGCCTGTACTTTGAATCTGAAGAGGATATTCCGAAAGTGTTTCCTCCTCCACAGACTGAATATACTGGTTGACGCCAGTAGAAAGAGACAAAATCAGCGCAATTCCGATGATTCCAATGGAGCCTGCAAAGGAAGTCAGGAGCGTTCTCGCTTTCTTCGTCTTCAGGTTATTAAAACTAAGTGACAAAGCGGTCAAAAACGACATGGAGGATTTCCCCATATTCTGATGTTCCGGTGCTTTTAAAGCAGTCTCATCCACTTCGTACGGATCGGAATCCGAACGGATCTGCCCGTCTTTTAGATTTACAATCCTGGTTGCATACTCTTCCGCCAGCTCTGGATTATGCGTGACCATGACAACAAGACGGTCCTTGGCCACCTCCCGCAGAAGATCCATGACCTGGACGCTGGTCTCGCTGTCCAGCGCTCCTGTAGGCTCATCCGCCAGAAGAATATCCGGGTCATTGACTAATGCTCTTGCGATGGCAACTCTCTGCATCTGTCCTCCTGACAACTGGTTTGGCTTTTTATGAACCTGTTCTCCCAGTCCCACTTCTTCCAGTGCTTTCTGCGCCCGTTCCCGCCGTTCTGATTTTCCCACGCCGGAAATAGTCAGCGCCAGCTCCACGTTGGCCAGAATCGTCTGATGGGGAATCAGGTTGTAGCTTTGGAAAACAAAACCGATTGTATGATTCCGGTAAGAATCCCAGTCTCTGTCCTTATACTTTTTGGTTGAGATCCCGTTAATGATCAGATCTCCGCTGTCATATCGGTCCAGACCCCCTACAATATTTAAAAGTGTAGTCTTTCCGGACCCGCTTGGTCCCAGAATGGCAACGAATTCATTATCCCTTAAATTCAGGCTGACATCATCCAGCGCTTTCTGAACCAGCTTTCCTGTTCTGTATTCCTTTCTAATATGTTTGAGTTGAAGCATGCTGTGTTCTCCCTTTTCCGTCTTGTTCTATTCTGTTATATCCAGTGAAAATACTCCCTCTGAAACCGCGGCTTCTCTCCGGACGCCAGAAGGAGATCATCGCAAAGCGCAAGAAGCTTCCCCTTCTCCCGAAGGGAATCGGTCTCAACATGATCCAGAAGATCCGCAATCAGTTTCTGCGCTTCTTCTCGCTTCTGTTCCGGCAGTCCCTCCTTCGGCTCATCGAACCGGCGGCTCTTCTGATAGGACTCCCTGATCAGAAGCTCCTCCCTGGCCTGTGCAAGATGATCCTGCGGAATCTCACCTTTCATGACCGCCCGGTAACATAAAAAAAGCAGCCTGGCGTCATTCAGCGCATTATGAAGCGCTCCGTCCACGGAGACATTTAGTATCCTTCCCGTCTTTTCCAGGGAAAGACTTCCATCTTTTCCAAATAACGTCACAAACAGCTGCTGAGAAATGTCCCGCATTCCCTCTCCGATCCGATACAGCTCTTCTTCTTCCCCGTTTAAGATCAGATTGTCAAGAAATACCGGCTTATCCGCATTGCCAAATACCAGAGTCTGGCGGATATTCCATTTGCGGTACAACTTCAGAACTTCCCGGAAAACAGGTCCGAAGTCCGGTGCATGATCTACTTCCGCCTGTCTGATGCCGGTCAACTCCATACAGTATGGATTCAGCTTCCGGTTCTTCTTTGGCCGTACAAGCGAATAATAAGACTCCTTTTCTTTCATGGTTTTTCTCTCAACGATCAATATCCCGACGGAAATGATTTCCGTCGGGTATTGATTTTGGTCACCTGTATTATATTCAAAATCCAGAAACGCAATGTAATTTCCCATCCGCTCTTTCGTCCGGTTCTGTAGCCCCTGCATGGGTATCCGTCTGATGGAACGGATCTGTCCCTGGTACTGCTTTTTCAAAGCCGGTATGGAACGCTGGCCTTTCACGATTCGCACGCTCTGGTCCTTCAGCGTAATTTCATACCACCTGTTATCATGTTCTTTCCGGTATCTGTTCATCGTTTCACTCCTGTCATGATATACAAGCCTATTATATGGTGTCAGTCCGGAAAAATCAAGTAGTACACGGCGTCCTATTGATTCGACTGGCTGGAAACTAAGGTTACGGTAATATCATGGGAGCTGTATTCGCCATTGTTGTCCGGATACTCCACTGTCAAAGTCACATCCTGACCTGCCCGGTAGTAACCAAGCTCATTTTTCAGATCGTCTGTATCGGTAACAGCTGTCCCGTTGATTGCGGTAATAATATACCCTCTCTGAAGATCGGAGTCCGTATTGTCCTGGGTCAGTCCGCTGATGTAGACACCCTGCGGCATTCCATAACGTTCTGCTGTGGTCTCATCGATATCCATCACCTGAACGCCAAGGCTTCCCCGCTCGCTTTCACTGACTTTTGTCTTT
>CAJFMZ010000239.1 GCA_904393575.1 uncultured Sellimonas sp.
CAGGCTACCATACGCACGGAGACCCCCTATTATGCCTCCGGGGCCCTGAGCATCACGGCGGGCTACAACGACAGCGGTCTGGTGGGCTACTGTGTGGAGGTCCAGGCCCACGGCTTCGGCGGTCTGATGACCGCCGTGGTGGGCGTCAACACCAACGGCGAGGTCACCGGCGTGGCCATCACCAGCCATCAGGAGACCGAGGGCGTGGGAACCGACGCCATGACGCAGGAGTATCTGGACCAGTATGTAGGCAAGTCGGGCACCATCCGCACCGCGGGGGACAACTCGGTGGACGCGGCCTCGGGCGCCACCGCCACCTCGGAGGCAGTGACCTCCTGTGTGAACCAGGCCCTGGCCATTGTGGCCAATTTGGATACGGAAGGGAGCGTTGACTATGTGGACGGCGAAGTTTGACCGCTCCCAGCGCTGGAAAGGGGGCGGTGCGGCATGACAGCACTTCAGCTGGCGGGAGTCGCTCTGGCGGCGCTGCTGTCGGAAAATTTTGTTCTGGTCAACTGTCTGGGCATCGGCACCCGCATCAAGGCCTTCCAGGATCCTCTGGACGCCTGGCGCACGGGCTACAGCCTGACGGCGGTGATGACCCTCACCGCATTGGTGTCCTGGCTGCTGGACCAGCTGCTCCAGCATTTCGCACTGGGCTACTTTCAGACCCTGGCCTTCGCCCTGACCGGTCCGGCGGTGGTGGCCGGTCTGCGGTATTTCTTGAAAAATTGTGTGCCGGAACTCTCCCGGCGGATGGATGAGAATCTGGCCAGCATCACCTCCAACTGTGCAGCCATGGGCGCGGCACTGCTCATCGCCCAGCGTGGATACGGCCTGGGGGCCGCCCTCCTCTTCGGCTTCTTCGGCGGCGCAGGGGCAACGGTGGCTCTGATGTGTCTGGCCGGCCTGCGCCGCGAGGTGAGCCTCACCAGCTGCCCCAAGAGTTTCCAGGGCATCCCCATCGAGCTTGTGACCATCGGCCTGATGGCCCTCTCCCTGGTGGGATTTTACGGCCTGCACCTGTCTTGAAATCATCACGTTCCTCTTTGCCCTGCCGGTGAAAACCGGCGGGGCAAATTTTTTTGCAGAAATACGTAAAGCGGGCTTGACATATATGTAAAGCGTGCTATACTAAAATTGTAAAGCGAGCTTTACTAATCTCAAAGGAGGCGAGAGCTTGACCAACCGCATTGCAGAGCTGAGGAAGGAGCGGCGCATCTCCCAGGCGGAACTGGCCGAGGCGGTGGACGTCACCCGCCAAACTATCATCTCCCTGGAGAATGGGCGGTATAACGCCTCCCTGCTCCTGGCCCACAAGATCGCCCGGTATTTCGGGCTTACCATTGAGGAAGTATTTCTGTTTGAGGAGGAGTCCACATGAAGAAGAATTTGATCGTACCAGCCGCCGCCGTAATGGTGGGTCTGGTCCTGTTTGGCATCGTATTTATCCTGGACGAGCAACTGCCCGCAGGGGGTGTGGGCCTGTGCTCCGGCCTGGGCGGGGCGCTGATCGGTCTGGGCGGCGGCAGTTTGTTTCTCCCCCTGGCCATGGCGGCTATGAAACCCGAGGACCGGCGGGAGGTAGAGCGGGCCGAGCGGGATGAGCGGAGCATTGCCATCCGCACCCACGCCGCCTATGACAGCTGGTACTGGACCCTGTGGCTGCTGTGGGTCCCCTTTGTGATCGCTCTGGTGTTGGGAGAACTCGTTTGGATGGTGATCACTCCCATTGTGCTGGTGCTCCACTGCGCCTTCTACATGTTCCACCTGTACCGCTGGTCCAAAAAGCTATGAGCCGCCGTCTGGAGCTGCCCATCGGGCCGGAGCTGGCCGGGATCAAGGTGGACACCCTGCTCAAACGCCGCCTGGGCCTGTCCGGCACTGTGGTGCGGCGAATCAAGTGGCTGGAAGATGGAATTTTGGTGGACGGCCGCCGGGTCAATACCCGGTACATCCCCAAAGCAGGGGAGGTGCTGTCTGTCCGTCTCTCTGACCCGGAGCGGCGCAGCGGCATCGTCCCCGCCCCTGGCCCTCTGGACATTGTGTACGAGGACCAGGACCTGCTGGTACTCAATAAGGCGCCAGGGGTGACAGTCCACCCCGGACCAGGCCATTTTGACGATACAATAGGCAATTTTCTGCTCAATTATTACGATCAGGAGGGCGAAGAGGGGGACTTTCACCCCGTTCACCGCCTGGATCGGGGGACCTCCGGCCTGTTAGTGGTGGCCCGCCATCCCCACGCCCAGGAGGTGCTGAAGCGTCAGCTTCACACGCCCGACTTTCAGCGGACCTATCTGGCAGTCTGCGTCGGAACACCCATCCCGCCCTCCAGCACCATTGACGCGCCTCTGGGGCCTTGTGAGGGATCGCTGGTGGAACAGATGGTCCGGCCGGACGGGAAACACGCCTGTACTCACTATGAGACCCTGCGGCAAAACGGTC
>CAJFMZ010000240.1 GCA_904393575.1 uncultured Sellimonas sp.
GGATGGCGTGGGCCACCACGATGCCCAGGGGCCCCAGCACCACGTCCGCATCCATGACTCCCCGGACCACCGGGTTTTCCCCTGTGGCCACCTGGGAGGCCCCCGCCTTCTGCATGGCGGAGGAGGCAATGCCATTGGTGCCGATGGCCAGCAGCTCCGCCTGAGGCAGGCGGGCCCTCACCTCCTCCACCAACAGTTTCCCCAGCCGGCCGCCCTGGCCGTCAATCACTACGATTTTCGCCATACCGATCCCTCTGCTTTCTGTATCTCTTCGATCCGCCGGATCGAACCGCATAAAGGACGGCCCCGCCCCATACATTTTTCGGGGAGGTGTTTGCCGTGTCCTTTTCCCTGCCCTCCGGCCCGCTGATCTCCGGAGCGGCGGCTGCCGCCGCTGCGCTGGCTCAGGGCCGCTCCCGGGAGGAGCTGGAGCGGATGGCCGCTTTCTTCTCCCTTTTGGCGGAGATGCTGGACGCCTTCGCCCTGGACGCCCGGGGGAGGGAACGATCATCGATCCATGAAGGAGCGGATCTCCTCCATGTTCTCCATGCCCTGCTGATAGCCCTCCGCCCACAGCATGCGCAGCTTGTCCACATTGTGCTCGATCCGCCCCACTCCGTGGAGGGAGTTGGGGGCGATGACCAGGGCCCTGCCCTCCTTCTCCAGCTGGAACAGCTCTGCCCGGTCCCGGTTGTCCCGCTCCGGACGCTCCTCCATGGTCTTGCAGAAGTTGGGGTAGTCCCGGTAGCGCCGCTGGATCAGTGGGAGAAGCCTTTCCGGCTTCCGGACAAAGCTCCGGGGCTTGGTGAGGATGACCACCACCCGGTCACACCCCTGCGCAAAGGCCCGGCGGTAGGGCACCGCGTCAGCCACGCCCCCGTCCAGATAGGGCTTGCCATCCAGGTGGAACACCGGGAACATAAGGGGCATGGCACAGGTGGCCTGAAGGAGGCGGAAGTGCTTGTCCTCGGTGGTGACCTCCTTGTATTCGGCCTCACCGGTCTCCAGGTTGGTGACCCCGGCCTCCACATGCCCCGGGAAGGCCTCGAAGGTCTGGTAGTCAAAGGGCACCAGTTCGTTAGGGATGGTGCCGTATGAGAACTCCAAGCCAAAGTAGCTGCGGTTATGCCGGTTTACCAGGTTGTTCAGGCCCATATACCGCCGGTCGTTGACGAACCGGGTCAAGATCTCCAGATTCCGCCGGGGCTGTTTGGAGACATAGCTCACCCCGTAGGCGATCCCGGCGGATACTCCCACCACATAGTCTGCCATCACGTCCTTCTCCAGCAGTGCGTCAAAGACGCCGGTGGAAAAAATGGTCCGAAGGGCCCCACCCTCCAGCACCAGTCCGACTTTCATATGCTCTGGTCCTCCTTTTCCATGGCCGGCAGGGACAGCCTCCCGCTGCCTCTGTGTCTTTTATTATACGGAAACCCGCCGCGTTTGCAAGGGGAACCGTTGACAGTCTTCTGTTTCCGGAGTATCATCGACCCATAGGAAGGCCAGAGAACGCGCTGTCTCAGCCTGTTACTGATGGGAGAGCCAGCGCCGACATTTTACTAGGAGGGACCTGCCATGCCTGCCATTGCGCACAATCTGGAAGAACTCATCGGTCACACCCCCCTGCTGGAGCTGAACCGCTACGGCGCCAAGCACCAGTTCCAGGCCCGGGTGCTGGCTAAACTGGAATATCTCAATCCCGCCGGCTCCGCCAAGGACCGGGTGGGGCTGTCCATGATCCTGGACGCGGAGGAGAAGGGCCTCCTGAAGCCCGGCGGGGTCATCATCGAGCCCACCTCCGGCAATACGGGCATCGGTCTGGCCAGTGTGGCGGCCGCCCGGGGCTACCGGGTGATCCTCACCATGCCCGACACCATGAGCGCCGAGCGCCGGGCCATGCTGGCCGCCTACGGGGCGGAGCTGGTCCTCACCCCCGGGGCCCAGGGCATGCAGGGGGCGGTGGACAAGGCCCAGGAGCTGGCCCGGGAGCTGCCCGGCAGCTTCATCCCCGACCAGTTCGGCAACCCCGCCAACCCGGAGGCCCACTACCGCACCACCGGCCCGGAGATCTGGGCAGATACGGACGGCAAGGTGGATGTGTTTGTGGCCGCGGTGGGCACCGGCGGCACCATCTCCGGCACCGCCCGGTACTTGAAGGAGCAGAACCCCGCCCTCCAGGTGGCGGCGGTGGAGCCCGACGCATCCCCGCTCCTCTCCGGCGGGCAGGCGGGCCCCCATCAGATCCAGGGCATCGGAGCCAACTTCATCCCGGACACCCTGGACCGCTCCATCTATGCTCAGGTGATCCGGGTGACGGACCAGGCCGCCCTGGCCACCGGCCGGGAGATCGTCCGGACCGAGGGCATTCTGGTGGGGATCTCCTCGGGAGCCGCCCTGTGGGCGGCGGGCGAGCTGGCCAAAAAGCCGGAATATGCCGGAAAGACCATCGTGG
>CAJFMZ010000241.1 GCA_904393575.1 uncultured Sellimonas sp.
TTCTGGCGCTGATTCTCAATGAGCTGCGCTATCCGAAGTTCAAAAAGGTAACCCAGACGATCCTGTATCTGCCCCACTTCCTGTCCTGGGCGATTGTGGGAAGCGTTGCCTATCAGATTTTCAAACCCAGCACCGGTGTGGTAAACATCCTGCTGATGAACGCGGGCCTGATCGACGAAGGAATCCCGTTTTTGACCGAGAAATGGCACTGGGCAGTATCCTATGAATTGATTTATGTATGGCAGACCATGGGATGGGGAACCATCATCTACCTGGCAGCGATCACGGGAATCAGCGGAGAGCTGTACGAAGCTGCGATGATCGACGGAGCAGGAAGATGGAAGAGGATGTGGCACATCACACTGCCGGGAATCAAGGGAACCATCGTAACCCTGCTGATTATGAACTTAGGAAAGGTTATGAACAGTAACCTGGAGCGTCTGCAGGCGCTTGGAAACAGCCAGGTAAAAGACTTCCAGTATCAGTTAGCAGTCTACATCTATGAGAGAGGTCTGAACAACGGAAAGTTCAGTGAGGCGACAGCCGTAGGATTGTTCCAGTCTTTGGTGGGATTGATCCTGGTACTCTTATCCGATAAGGTGGCGAAGATGTTGGGCGAAGAGGGTCTGTTATAAGACCTTTTAGGAAGACTGCGGAAGAAAGGCCGCAAGAATGGAGGTTAAAAATGGCAAAGAAGAAAAACAACCAAAACGAAGAAATCTCAGCTGGCGGAAGCAGAGCGATTAATAAATTTCGTATCAGTGACGCGGTAATGATGCTGGTGGTCGTTATTTTGTGTATCACCTGTGTGGCGCCGTTTATTCATCTGGCATCCAAGTCCATCTCAAGCAACACGGCGGTGGTGGCCAAGCAGGTATTTTTCTGGCCGGTGGATATCACCTTTGACGCGTATGTATCCCTGTTTAAAGACGGAAGTATGACCTACTCCTTTGTATACAGCGTGATCGTAACCCTGATCTTTACTGTATTGGGAATGATCGCGTGTACGTGTGCGGCGTATCCGCTGTCCAAGAAGAGACTGAAGGGAAGAACGCTGCTGACATTTTTGCTGATGTTTCCGATGTATTTTTCAGCGGGACTGATCCCGACGTACCTGCTGATGAAGAATTTGAATCTTTTGGATACGGTATGGGTACTGATCCTGCCGCTGATTTATTCGCCGTATAACATGCTGATCATGAAGACGTATTTCCAGTCCAGCATACCGGACAGTTTGGAGGAGTCGGCATTTTTGGACGGAGCGTCCAACTTCCAGATCCTGTTTAAGATCGTTATCCCGCTGTCCAAGCCGATCATGGCGACGCTGTCGCTGTTTTACGCGGTGGGGAGATGGAATTCCTATGCGGACAATATGTACTATATCAATACCGAGAGCCTGAAGATGGTGCAGTATAAGCTGTATCAGATGGTGGCATCGGCGACGGAAGCGCAGACGACCAGCCTGTCGGAGGCGGCAGCCGTGACGAGTACGCCGGAAGTCCTGCAGGCGGCATCGGTTATGTTTGTAACGATTCCGATTATCTGTGTTTATCCGTTCCTGCAGAAGTATTTTGTAAAGGGAATCATGATCGGAGCCGTGAAAGGCTGATAAAATCGATCAGGATCAAATGGAACCAACGATTGGAATATTAAAAGGCATCGGAATCCGCCGGATCATGTGGGAAAACGATTCTTACAGATCTGGGATGCCGAAGGCCTGTTTAATAGAGGGATGGAGCCCGGGAGAAACATCCGCATCTGGGATTTTAAAAGAGGGATGGCCATTCCGACAAAGTAAAAGAACTAGGAGGTATGATTGATGAGAAAACATGTTCTTCGTAAGACACTCTCTGTAGCTTTGGTGGGAGCTATGGCAGCCGGAGCGCTGGCAGGCTGCGGCGACGGCGCTGCGGCTACGACAGCTGCTGCGACTGAAGCAGAAAAAACCGAAGCTGCGGAAAAGACCGAGGCTGAAGAGGCAGAAGAAACCAAGGCTGAGGCAGAAGAAACCAAAGGCGGCGATGGGGAAGCCACTGACACAACGGCAGAGTGGGAGCCATTTGCGGAAAATGTAACGCTTAAGATTCCGGTTTATGACAGAGGTCAGGAAGGGGTACCCAATGTATCCGACAACTACTGGACCAAGTGGATCCAGGAAAACTTCGGGGATAAATACAACATCACGGTAACGTTTGAGCCGATTACCCGTACCGATGTTATGACCGAGTATTCCCTGCTGGCATCCGGGGAACAGCTGCCGACGCTGCTGATGGAATATGACTATCCGAAGGTTGCCCAGTGGGCCAATGACGGATACCTGACCACAATCAACATGGATGATTTTGCGGCCATCGCGCCGACTTACTACAATAAGATGGTGGAACTGGATCAGCTGCAGTATTCTGCAATGGAGGATGAAACCTATTTCGTATTCGCTGAAAGGCCCTATTCCAATACCAACTACAGCTATCAGGTATTCGTACGTATGGACTGGCTGGAGCAGGT
>CAJFMZ010000242.1 GCA_904393575.1 uncultured Sellimonas sp.
GGACACCAGCCCCTTCACTGATGTCCCCTCTTGGGCCGAGCCCTACGTGGCCGCCTGCTGGACCAACGGCATCACCGCTGGTTACAGCGACACCATCTATGGTGGTTCCGACACCGTGACCACCGCCCAGGCCGCTCTGATGCTGATGAAGGCTCTGGGTTACTTCCAGTATGCCTCTGACTTTGGCGGCGACTGGCAGCTGGCCACCACCCGCCAGGGCAACGCCATCGACCTGTTCACTGGCGTGGACTCCGGCGTGACCCAGGCCATGACCCGTAACGACGTGGCTCAGCTGGTGCTGAACACCCTGCGTTCCGGCACTGTTGAGGCCAGCACCGACGGCAGCTGGACCATCGGCGACGTGACCATCAACAACAACGTCCGCTACAGCTATATCACCAGCAATCAGGACTACGCCGACGCCATTGACGACGTGAAGTCCACCAGCAACACCACCGACGCCAACCGCTATGTAGTGGAGCTGGGCGAGCAGCTGTATCAGGGCGACCTGGAGCTGAACGACAACGCCACCGACGTGTTCGGCCGTCCCGCCCGCACCTGGAGCTACGACAGCAAGGAGATCGGCACCTATGCCAAGACCGAGCTGCTGAAGCAGTCCTACACCACCAAGGTCACCGGCCGCGAGCTGTACGACCTGCTGGGCAGCAACGTGGTGGACACCTATGATGTGAAGGTCACCATCGACGGCGTGACTGACCACAGCATTAACGGCGCCATCTTCAATGAGACCGCCATCAACCGCAACAACAAGGCTGGTGTGGGCGCTACCGGCAACGGTGTTCTCACTGAGGTCTATGTGGACCAGGAGAACAAGAACGTCGACATCGCCATCATCAACACTTACCTGGCTATTGCCACCGATGACTACAACGAGAAGCAGGAAGATGTCAGTGTGACCATCTACGGCATTACTGAGAAGGTCAAGGATGAGTATGTGAAGGCCACGGAAGATGGTCATTGCCACCTTCCCTTTCAATTTCATTCCCTTAAAGGGGGTGTTTTTACTTTTCCCGTGGAGGGCATTTTCGTCCACGGTCCAACGTTGTTCTGGATCAAACAACACCACATCCCCAGGCGAGCCAACTGCAAGGGTACCAGCGGGAATGTGTAGAATCCGAGCAGGGTTCCAGCTCATCTTCGCCAAAATCTCCGACAGACTCAGCTGGCCATCCAGGGCTGTAAGGGTCGCTGCCAAGGAGGTCTCCATGCCAATGGAACCATTGGGCGCTTTGCAAAAGTCGGCCTTTTCCTCCGGGGAATGGGGCGCATGGTCTGTGGAAATCGCATCCAAAGTGCCGTCCTTCAAGCCCTCAATCAGAGCCAGACGATCCTCTTCCGTGCGCAGAGGCGGATTCATCCGGTAATCTGCATCACGGCTCTCCAAGGCACGATCTGTCAACAGCAGGTAATGGGGGCAGGTCTCTGCTGTCACCTTGACCCCGCGTGCTTTCGCGTCACGGATCAAATCCACGGAGCCCTTTGTGCTAACGTGGCAAATGTGGATAGGAGCACCCACCGAGGCCGCAGCTGCGATCTCCCGGGCCGTGCCGCAATCCTCTGCCGCTGAGGGAATCCCGGGGACCCCCAAGCGCCGGGACACCTCGCCCTCGTGCATCAATCCGCCGGAAGCCAAGTACAGATCCTCACAGTGGGCTGTGATAACCATACCCAAAGCAGGGGCCTGCTCCAAAGCTTCCAACAGACGGCGGGTATTGATCACCGGACGGCCATCATCACTCAAAGCAATGGCTCCCGCCTGACGGAGGCCCACCAAATCTGTGAGCTCCTCTCCTTGAAGTCCCTTGGTGATACACGCAGCTGTATACACAGCAGCATCGGCTGTTTTTGCCCGTTCCAACAGATCACGCACCGTCTCTGGAGTATCCATCGCCGGCTTTGTGTTGGGCATGGCCAACAAGCTAGTCACGCCACCGGCAGCAGCAGCCCGACAGCCTGTAAACACATCCTCCTTATAGGTCAACCCGGGATCCCGAAGATGGACATGCATATCCACCAGGCCGGGAGCCGCAACCAGACCTGTACCATCCACAACCTCCATGCCATCGGCGGACAGATGCTCTCCTATCTGGGAGACTTTTCCGTCCTCCAACAGCAAATCCTGCACACAATCCACTCCTTGAGAGGGGTCAATCAAGCGGACATTTTGAAGCAGAAGTCCCATAGCCGCACTCCTTTCCTTATTCTATCACAAGCCGTTCCACCCACCATTTGGTCAGGGAAAGCAGCTCTCTTCCATAGTACTCCGGAAATAACAGGGGATCGGTCTCAGCAATTAAGCAGTAAGGCGTAAACCCAGCCGCCTTGGCAAGCTGAGCAGCTCGATACATGTGGAAACTTTGGGTGACAATGGTCACTTCCTCCCCCATGTTCTGATCCTCTGCGATTTCTTTGGCAAACATCATATTTTCCCGGGTATTGTGGGACTGATCTTCCAAAAAGATTCTCTCTTCCTCAATCCCCATTTTTACCAGCACATTTTTTTGAGTAACTGCCTCCGGACAAGGCTCATCCCCGCCCTGGCCACCTGTGACAATGCACAGTGCTTCCGGATTTTCTGCCAGATACTCATAGGCCGCCTGTACACGTCCTGACAAACTGACCCCCATGCGTTCCTCTCCGTACACCTGAGCTCCTAACACAATCACATTGGTGTTCTCAGGAGGGGTATTTGACTGAACGGAAAACATCAATCCCGTGAGATAGATTGCCCAAGCAAGCCCCAAACAGTAAAACGCTGTGAGCAACCGAACCGCTGCCTGCTTCCATCCCCCCATTCGAGAGAGCTTCCCAAAGAAAAGCAGTAACACCAAGCCCAACAGACAAACAAACATGCCAAAGCCTGCTCCTAAGTTAAAGCCACCACGGAAAACTGGCAGCAGAAAAAACACACATCCTGCCCCACACAGGACACACCCCACAATCCGCAACACTGAAAGAACTTTTTTCATTGTCATTCCGCCTTTTTCCCAATCCCTTTGTGCAGATATTATACACCAGGGACAGCTCTCGTGCAAGCCACGGCAACTAGTTCCCTACAGAAAGCAAGAAGCGTGCCGGCACTCAACCAGCACGCTTCCCTATTTCATAGCGTATCAGAATTTCAATCAATAGCCGCGCTTCACATAAGTGGTGTGAAGAATCTCATGAGCCTTATGGCTACCGGGCTCGCCCAGGAACTCCTCGTAGCACTTCTGAACCACAGGATTCAGGTGGCTCTTGCGCAGAGACATGT
>CAJFMZ010000243.1 GCA_904393575.1 uncultured Sellimonas sp.
CGATCCCCGGGGTCAAGGGCAGCGTCGTCACGCTGAAGACGAGCGTCAAGGCATAAGGAGAACGATCATGGCAAACGTGAAAGTATACAACATGAAGGGAGAGGAAGTCGGCGACATCGAACTTTCCGACAAGGTGTTCGGCGCGGACTACAACGAGCCCCTCATCCATCAGGCGGTCGTCACCTACCTCTGCAACCAGAGACAGGGAACGAAGTCCACGCTCACCCGCACGGAAGTCCGCGGGGGCGGCGCAAAGCCCTGGAGACAGAAGGGCACCGGTCGTGCGCGTCAGGGTTCCATCCGCGCGCCGCAGTGGACGAAGGGCGGCGTCGTGTTCGCACCCAAGAGCCGCGACTTCTCCAAGAAGATGAACCTTTCCGCAAAGCGCGGCGCACTTGTATCCGCGCTCTCCAAGAAGGTCGCGGACGGCGAGCTGTTCGTCGTGGACGAACTCAAAGTCAGCGCGCCCAAGACCAAGGAGATGGAGGCGTTCCGCAAGGCGATGAAGCTGGATAAGCGCACCGTCGTCGTCATGGACGAGAACGACGAAAACGTCATTCTCGCGGCGCGCAACCTTCCCACGCTCACGACGCTCTCGGTCAACGAGATCAACACTTACGAGATCGTGGCGAACGCCGTCGTGGTGCTCACCAAGGGCTCGGTCAAAAAACTCGAGGAGGTGTACGCATAATGGTACCCGAGGATATCATCTTAAGGACAAGCGCTACACGTTCAAGGTCGCAAAGAATGCAAACAAGACGCAGATCAAGATCGCCGTCGAGCAGATGTTCGGCGTGCGGGTTGCAAGCGTCAACACCGTCACCTGCCCCGGCAAGCTCAAGAGAATGGGCAGGAACAGCGGCTATACGCCCGATACGAAAAAGGCGATCGTCCAGCTTACGGCGGACTCCAAGGCAATCGAGCACTTCAACTCGTTATCGTAACAGCGGAGGATAGGAAACATGGCAGTCAAGAGATATAAACCCACATCTCCCGCGCGCCGTCTCATGACGGTTCCCGCCTACGGCGAGATCGCCAAGGCGAAGCCCGAGCGCGCCCTCCTTGAGGATCAGCGCAAGTCGGGCGGCAGGAACAACGCGGGCAAGATCACCGTGCGCCACATCGGCGGCGGCAATAAGAGAAAGTACCGCATCATCGATTACAAGCGCAACAAGGACGGCATTCCCGCCAAGGTTGCGAGCATCCAGTACGATCCCAACCGCAGCGCGTACATCGCGCTCCTCGTCTACGCGGACGGCGAAAAGCGCTACATCCTTGCGCCCGTCGGTCTGAACGTCGGCGACCGCGTCATGAGCGGCGCGGGTGCGGACATCAAGGTCGGCAACGCCCTTCCCCTTACGGACATCCCCGTCGGTACGACCATCCACAACATCGAGATGAAGCCGGGCCGCGGCGGTCAGATCGCGAGAAGCGCGGGCATCTCGGCGCAGATCATGGCGCGCGAGGGCGACTACGCGACGATCAAGATGCCTTCCGGCGAAATGCGTCTCATCCCCGCGGCGTGCCGCGCGACCATCGGTCAGGTCGGCAACGTCGAGCATGAGATCATCCGCATCGGCAAAGCGGGCAAGACGCGCCACCTCGGCATCCGTCCCACGGTGCGCGGTTCGGTCATGAACCCCAACGACCACCCTCACGGCGGTGGCGAAGGCAAGTCGCCCGTCGGTCATGCCGGTCCCGAAACTCCTTGGGGCAAGCCGGCGCTCGGATATAAGACGAGAAAGAAGAAGAATCCGACGAGCAAGTTCATCCTGAAGAGGATCAATTAAGGGAGGGAGATACCATGTCGAGAAGCGTTAAGAAAGGGCCTTACGTCGAAGCGAAGCTGCTTGCGCGCATCGAGGCGATGAACGAGGCAAACGAAAAGAAGGTATTAAAGACCTGGTCGAGAGCGTCGACGATCTTCCCCCAGATGGTCGGTCACACGATCGCCGTATACGACGGGAGAAAGCACGTTCCCGTGTATGTGACGGAGGACATGGTGGGCTGCAAGCTCGGCGAGTTCGCACCCACGAGAACATTCAAAGGGCACACCGCTAAGACGAGCGCGCCCGGGAAAAAGTAAGGAGATAAGCTATGGCGACGAATATGAAGAAGAAGGCGGCGCGCGTGGAAGAAAAGAGAGAAACGCGTCCTTACGCCGTCGCGAAATACGTCCGCGTCTCTCCCTACAAGGTGCGTACGGTGCTCGACCTCATCCGCGGCAAGAGCGTGCGCGAAGCGCAGGCGATCCTCGAAAACAGCGTCAACGGCGGCGCGGCGCCCACCAAGAAGGTGCTCATGAGCGCGGTCGCAAATGCGGAACACAACCAGGGCATGGACAGGGGCGATCTGTACGTCGCTGCCTGCTATGCGGACGGCGGCACGATGCTCAAGCGTATGCAGCCCGTCTCCAAGGGCAGAGGACACGCGATCCTCAAGAGAACGAGCCATATCACGGTCATTCTGGACGTCAAGAAAGCGGAGGGAGAAATCTAACATGGGTCAGAAAGTCAATCCTCACGGACTGAGAGTAGGCATCATCAAGGGTTGGGATACGCAGTGGTACGCCGACAAGAAGGAGTTCTCCGCGTTTCTCAAAGAGGACCACACCATCCGCACGTTCCTGAAGAAGAAGTACTATGCGGCGGCTGTCTCGCGCATCCTCATCGAGCGCGCGGCGGGCAGGATCGTCGTTACCGTGTACACGGGGCGTCCCGGCGTGCTCATCGGCAAGGCCGGCTCCGAGATCGAAGTCATCAAGAAAGAGCTTGCCAGGATCACCAAGGGCAAGCCCGTCAGCGTCAACATTACCGAAGTGAGAAAGCCCGACGCGGATGCACAGCTCGTTGCGGAGGGCGTTGCGGCGCAGCTTGAAAAGCGTGTCGGTTTCCGCCGCGCGCTCAAGCAGGCGATCGGCAGGACGATGCGCGCGGGCGTCAAGGGCGTCAAGATGCAGGTTTCGGGCCGTCTCGACGGGCGCGAGATCGCGGGATGCGAGCACTATCACGAGGGCAGCATTCCCCTTCAGACGCTGCGCGCGGATATTGACTACGGCTTTGCGGAAGCGCACACGACGTTCGGCATGATCGGCGTCAAGTGCTGGATCTACAAGGGCGAAGTCCTGAAAGCCGCAAAGAAGGCGGAAGGAGGCAGATAATGTTAATCCCCAAGAGAGTCAAGAGAAGAAAGCAGCACCGCCCCAACATGAAGGGCAGCGCGCAGAAGGGTAATTTCGTCGCGTACGGCGAGTACGGGCTCATGGCGGAAGAGCAGGGCTGGATCAAGTCCAACCAGATCGAGGCGGCCCGTATCGCAATGACCCGTTTCATCAAGCGCGGCGGTAAAGTCTGGATCGACATTTTCCCTCATAAGCCCATCACCCGTCACCCCGCCGAGGCCCGTATGGGTTCCGGTAAGGGCGGCGTCGAATACTGGGTTGCTCCCGTCAAGCCGGGCAGAGTCATGTTCGAAATGGCGGGCGTGAGCGAGGACGTGGCACGCGAGGCGATGCGGCTTGCCGCTCACAAGCTGCCCGTCAAGTGCAAGTTTGTGAAGAAGGCGGACGTTCCCGCCGAGAAAACGGCAGAAGGCGGTGAATCCTGATGAAAGGCAACGAATTTCATAATATGACCGACGTCGAACTCACCAAGAAGCTGCAGGATC
>CAJFMZ010000244.1 GCA_904393575.1 uncultured Sellimonas sp.
ACGAGAACTACATCCAGCACAACCTGGCCTACGGCACCGGGGAGGCCGCCTTCCTGGGCTCGGTGGAGTACCTGGCCTCCTCCCCGGTCAAGACCACGGTGAACAACATCCGGGCCTTTGCAGACGGGGACTATGTGTTCCTCCAGACTGTCTACAACTTCGCCGGAGCGGGGGAGCAGGTGGCCTTCGACATCTTCCGCTTTGACGAGGACGGGGAGATCGCCGAGCACTGGGACAACCTGGCCCCGCTGGCGGACCAGCCCAACCCCTCCGGCCGCACCCAGATCGACGGCGCCCTGGAGATCACCGACCTGGACAAGACCGAGGAGAACCGGCAGCTGGTACAGAACTTCCTCTACGACGTGATGCAGGGCCACAACCCGGACAAGACGGCCGACTACTTTGACGGCGACACCTATCTCCAGCACAACACCGCCATCGCCGACGGGGTGTCCGGCCTGAACGCCGCCCTGACCGCCTTGGCTGAGCAGGGGATCCAGATGATCTATAACGAGACCCACCTGGTGCTGGCCCAGGGGAACTATGTCCTGGCGGTGAGCGAGGGCACCTACGGCGGCGCGCCCACCAGCTACTACGACCTGTGGCGGGTGGAGAACGGCAAGATCGCCGAGCACTGGGACGTGATGGAGACCATCGCCGACCCGTCCACCTGGCAGAACAGCAACGGAAAGTTCTGACCCGCCCGTTTGTTACCAGCTGGTAACTAAGCCACAAGATTGTGCGTACTGTTCAAAAGGGGAAAACCGCGCTACAATTTGGGCAACAAGAGGCAATCCACCTTTTGCAAAAACCTTAGGAGGCAGTTTATCATGAACGAAGTCGTGAAATTTTTGAATGAGAATCCGGTCCAGTACCTGGCCACCGTGGGCCGGGACGGCAAGGCCAAGTGCCGCCCCTTCATGTTCGCCGGGGAGCGGGACGGCAGGCTGTGGTTCTGCACCAACAGCACCAAGGAGGTCTACAAGGACATGCAGGCCAATCCCCGCATCGAGATCTCCGTGTCCAGCCCCACCTACGCCTGGATTCGGCTCAGCGGCAAGGCCGTGTTTGAGAACAATATGGCGGTCAAGGAGATGTGCATGCAGAACCCCATTGTGAAGGGCCAGTACCAGACCGCCGACAACCCCATCTTTGAGGTGTTCTATCTGGAGGGCGCCCACGGGGTGATCGCCGACTTCTCCGGCAACCCGCCCCAGGAGTACAGCCTGTAACCACGCCCCAACCGGGCGCTTCGGAGGGATTGTTCCCTTCGGAGCGCCCCGCGCCCTGTGAAAATTCTTCGGAGATGAGCGAACATGACAACCCAAGACATTCTTCACATTCTGCAAGCCGACATCCACTCGGTGGTCTTTGCCACCCTGGATGAGCAGGGGCTCCCTCAGACCTGCGTCATTGACCTGATGCTCTCTGACGAGGGCGGCCTCTATTTCCTTACCGCCCGGGGCAAGTCCTTCTACGAGCGGCTCACCGCCCGCCCCTTCGCGGCCCTCACCGGGATGAAGGGGCGGGACACCCTGTCCTCTGTGGCCATCTCCCTGCGGGGCGCGGTGAAAAACGTCGGGAGAGAGCGGCTGGAGGAGATCTTTGAGCGCAACCCCTATATGGCCAGGATCTACCCCACCCGGCGCAGCCGGGAGGCCCTGGAGGTGTTTCAGATCTATCAGGGGGAGGGGGAGTATTTCGACCTGTCCCAGCAGCCCCCCTTCCGGCAGAGCTTCTCCTTCGGCGGGGCGGCCGTCCATGAGACCGGCTACCGCATCCGGGGAGAGAAGTGCATCGGCTGTCAGGGGTGCCGCAGCGTGTGTCCCTCCGGCTGCATCAGCGGGGAAATCCCCCGGGTGATCGACGAGAGCCGATGCCTCCACTGTGGGAACTGCTTCCGCATCTGTCCGGTGCAGGCGGTGGAGAAGCTGGGAGAGGGGGGCGCGCCATGAGCCGGCTGGAACAACTCCAGGCCCTCAACGGGGCCCTGCTGGCGGAGATGCCCGAGTACCGGGCCCAGGGGGAGCAGTTCCCCAGGGAGGAGGGGGAGCAGCGGCGGCTCCTGCGCAGTCTGATGAATCTGCGGCCCCCCATGCCCCTGGACCCGGAATTTCTGGCGGAACAGGACGCCCTTCTCTCCGCCGAGACGGCGGAGAAGGGGGTGGTGGACGGGGAGACCCTGGTCCCCACCCAGGCCGACCCACGCCTGGTCCTCTGGCAGGGGGACATCACCCGGCTGCGGGCGGACGCCATCGTCAACGCGGCCAACTCCGCCCTGCTGGGGTGCTTCCACCCCTGCCACGGGTGTATCGACAACGCCATCCACTCGGCGGCGGGACTCCAGCTCCGGGACGAGTGCTTCCGCCTCATGGAGGCCCAGGGGCACCCGGAGCCCAACGGCCGGGCCAAGCTCACCGGGGGCTATAACCTCCCGGCCCGGCACGTGCTCCACACGGTGGGGCCCATCGTCCGGGGGCGGGTGACCCAGCGGGACCGGGAGGAGCTGGCCTCCTGCTACCGCGCCTGCCTGGAGCTGGTAGAGGAGCGCGGCCTGCACAGCGTGGCCTTCTGCTGTATCTCCACCGGGGAGTTCCACTTCCCCAACCGGGAGGCCGCCCGGATCGCGGTGGACACCGTCAAGGAGTGCCTCTGCCAAAAGACTTCCATCCGAAGGGTGATTTTCAATGTTTTCAAGGATCTTGACGCAGAAATCTACCGCGGCCTCCTGGGACCGGATCGGGGAGCTGAGACAGGCCCTTGACCGGGCGGAGGCCGTGGTGGTGGGGGCGGGAGCGGGGCTGTCCGCCTCGGCCGGCCTCACCTACTCCGGGGAGCGGTTTGAGCGCTACTTCGGGGATTTTCAGAAGAAATACGGCATCCCGGATATGTATTCCGGGGGTTTCTTCCCCTTTGACAGCCTGGAGGAGTACTGGGCCTGGTGGAGCCGGCACATCTGGTACAATCGGTATGTGGACCCGCCCAAGCCGGTGTACCGGGACCTGCTGGACCTGGTGGGGGAGAGGGACTACTTCGTGCTCACCACCAACGTGGACCACCAGTTCCAGCGCGCGGGCTTTGACAAGAGCCGCATCTTCTACACCCAGGGGGACTACGGCCTGTGGCAGTGCTCCAAGCCCTGCCACGCCAAGACCTACGACAACCAGGAGACGGTGCGCCGGATGCTGGAGGAGCAGAGGGACATGCGGGTGCCCGCCGAGCTGGTGCCCTACTGCCCCGTCTGCGGCCGGCCCATGACCATGAACCTGCGTGCGGACGACACCTTTGTGGAGGACGAGGGCTGGCACGCCGCCGCCCGGCGCTATGAGGCCTTCCTCCGCCGCTGCCAGGGGAAGCGGGTGCTCTATCTGGAGCTGGGGGTGGGGGGCAACACCCCGGTCATCATCAAATATCCCTTCTGGAAGATGACCCAGCGGGACCCAAAGGCGGTCTACGCCTGCATCAACCGGGAGGCGGCCTGCGCCCCCGGGGAGATCCGGAGCCGCGCCATCTGCATCCAGGGGGACATCGGGGCGGCGCTGGACCGGCTGCGAGCCCTGGATGAGACAGAGGCGGCCCAGTGTTCCGCACCAAAAACATGAAAAACGGCTCCGTGCACCCACGGAGCCGTTTTGTGTTTGGGGTAAGTCGTTACCGGCCAAAATAGGATTGAATCTCCTGCATCCGCCCGGTCTGGGTCACGTGGAAAGGACAGCGGCGGTCGCAGTGGCCGCACTGAATGCAGTCCCCGGCGTGCTTGTCCAGATGGGCGTAGTGGTCCCGGGCCAGCTGGTCTCCCGCCCGGGCCAGGTCATAGTATTTGTTGATGAGGCCCATGTCCAGTCCCGCCGGGCAGGGCTGGCAGTGGTTGCAGTAGACGCACACCCCGGAGGCGTCCACGGGGGTGAAGGCCCCCAGCACCGAGTAGTCCCGCTCCTCCGGCGAGGCGTCCAGGAACCCCAGC
Source organism: uncultured Sellimonas sp. (assembly GCA_904393575.1). GTDB lineage: Bacteria > Bacillota > Clostridia > Lachnospirales > Lachnospiraceae > Sellimonas. The sequence goes on from CAJFMZ010000244.1 coordinate 3,965, forward strand.
AGCCGGTCCAGGTCCTTCTGGTTCCGCACGCCGGGCAGGACGGTGAGGACACCTGGCTTGTCCAGGGCGTACTGGATGCACTGGTACTCGGTGAGGGCACGGCCGAAGGGAGAGGTGCGGGCGTCCAGCAGCTGTCCGCCGCTGAAGGCCTTCATCACCGAGATGCCTACCCCCTCCGCCTGGCACCGGCGGTAGAGGGCGGCGCGCTCCTCCGCCCCGCCGATGGCGTAGTCCCCGTGGTGGTAGTCGTAGCCTGGGTTGATGCTGAACATGAGCAGGTCCAGAATCCCCAGGTCCAGCACCCGGTTCACCACGCGGGGGGTGTGGGAGCTCAGGCCGATGTGCCGCACCGTCCCCTCCCGCTGGAGCTGCTGAAT
>CAJFMZ010000245.1 GCA_904393575.1 uncultured Sellimonas sp.
GCTGGGGGCGGAGGACATCCGCGTCGCCCTGAAGCCCATTTTGACGGAGGAGTATGTCTCTGTGCTGGACAACCTCCCCGCCTGGGAGACAGGGGCCCCCTTCACTTTTGAGGAGCTCGCCGCCTTTTACCAGGAAAACGGGGCCGGGCTGTACGCCAAATACCGGGCCTTTCTCTGGGAGGAGGGCCGGCTTGTCCCCGTGGCCGATCCGGACTGTCCCCACCCGGTGGAGCTGCTGGGCTATGATCAGCAGCGAAAGCAGGTGCTGGACAACACCCGCCTCCTGGTGGAGGGGAAGCCCTCCAACAATGTGCTCCTCTTCGGCGACGGGGGGACGGGCAAGTCAGCCACGGTGAAATCCATGCTCTATCTGCCCGGTATGGAGAACCTGCGGCTCATCGAGATTCAGAAGGAGAATCTGGTGGGCATGCCCCGGCTCATCCGCTCCCTGGCCGGGCGGCGGCAGAGCTTTATTCTGTTCATCGACGACCTGGCCTTCGACCAGGACGACAAGACCTACTCCTCTCTGAAAACCATTCTGGAGGGCGGCCTGGAGAAACGCCCCCTGAATGTGGCCATCTACGCCACCTCCAACCGCCGCCACCTGGTGCGGCAAACCTTCTCCGACCGGGCGGGGGACGAGGTGGACGCCTTTGAAACCATCTCGGAAAAGACCGCTCTGGCCGAGCGCTTCGGCCTGCGCATCCCCTACATGACCATGAGCAAATCGGAGTACCTGGCTCTCATCGACCACCTGGCCGGGCTGTACCATGTGGAGATGAACCGGGAGGCCCTCCACGCCAAGGCCATGGAGTGGGAGATCCGCCACGCCGGCCGCACCCCCCGGGTGGCCCGGCAGTTTATCGCCAGCCTGGCCCTTTGACGGGTATAAAACATCCCGGACTGCGTGATGCTGTAGTCCGGGATGTTTTCTGCATTCTGGCAGTGCAGCTGCCGCCCCCTGTGCGGATCTTGCAGGGCCGGGGCGGGGAGCGCGCGGAGCGGGGGAGTGTGTTCCTTGCCTTTCCGCAGAAGCTGTGCTATGATGACTCCGAGCCCGGGGGACCGGGCGGAAAGAAGTCCTGTGATGTACAAACGATATCGGCCGGGGGTCCTGTCCTTCCTTGCGGCGGAGGCGGTCCTCTACGGTGCTTTCCTGTGGCGGGACCTGGAGCGGGCGGGGCCCAGTGCCAGCTCCACGCCGCTGAAGTATGCGGCCATCCTGCTGTGCGCACTGTTTGCGGGGCTGTGGGCGCTGTTTGGCGGCGGGGACCGGCTGACGGCCCTGGCCCTGGTGCTCACCGGGGCGGCGGACACCTTCCTGCTGGAGCTGAACGCCCACTACGCCGTGGGCCTGCTGCTGTTCTGCGGAGTGCAGCTGTGCTACTTCCTCCGCCTGTATCCACGCTGCCGCCGGAGCCTCTGGGGCGCCCGGCTGGTGCTGTGGGCGGCTTCCCTGGTCGGGCTGCACGCCCTGGAGCTGCTGGACCCGCTGAATGTGCTGGCGCTCTTTTACTTCTCCAACTTTTTGTGCAATGCCCTGCTCAGCCTGTCCTGGCGGACCGGGCGGGGCCGCCTCTTCTCGGCCGGCCTGTTCCTGTTTCTGTGCTGCGATCTGTGCGTGGCCGCCTATCAATATTCAGATGTGCTCCCGGCACCCGTCTCCGCCTTCGTCCAGGTGGGGATGTGGCTGTTCTACCTGCCCGGACAGGTGCTCATCGCCCTGTCCGGCCTGCCTGATGTCTACTCCTGAGGTGATCTGTCTTGAAATCCAGTAAGCTGCTCTCTGTGCTGACCGCCCTGGCCGCCGCCCTGCTGGTGCTGTCCGGGTCCATTGCCGTGCCCATCCTGTGCCGGCCCTTTTACTACGCCCACATCGAGGCCCTGTCCCTGCCGGAGTATACCGGCCTGTCTGTGGATCAGATCAAACAGGCCTTTGATGAGATGCTGGACTTCTGTCTGGGCCTGCGGCCGGACTTCTCGGTGGGGGTGCTCCCCTGGTCGGAGTCCGGGCGGGACCACTTCGTGGACGTGCGGGTGCTGTTCCAGCTGGACCTGGTGATCCTGGTGCTGTCGGCGGCCGCCCTGGTCGCCCTGGTGCTGATCGCCCGGAGGAGGCGGCTTACCCCCGCCCGCCTGCTGGGGCGGGGCCCCGGCTTCTGGGGCGCGGCTGGCCTGGCCGCCGTCTTCCTGGTGGTAGGCGCCCTGGCGGCCACAGACTTCAACCGAGCCTTTGTGATCTTCCACACCCTCTTCTTCCCGGGGAAGACCAACTGGATCTTCGATTGGCGCACCGACCCCATCATTCTCCTGCTGCCGGAGACCTTTTTCCGCAACTGTGCCATCCTGATCCTAGTGCTGCTGGTGTTCTGGTGCGCTGTCCTGATCGCGGCGGACCTGCTGGCGGGGCGGAAAAGGCGGACGGTCCCGCCCGCCTGCCCGGGCTGTCCCGGCGGCGGGGTATGCGGTTCGATTTGCAAGTGATTTTCAAAAATCCTGCAAAAAGATTTGTAATTTCTTCTAAAATCGGTTGACAAATCTGGGATGGAGTGCTATATTATAGCCAGAAAGGGTGATACCAATGTGGTAAGAAACCTGACTCCCAGATGTCACCGGATTCGGCGGCTGAGATTGAAATAAAGAAGTTCGATTGAGAAAGGCGCGGAAAGGAAAGAAAATTTTCGGAACCAAACAGCATATCTCCCACGTGTAAAAAACAAGGATCATTTGGAAGACCCAAGGAAAGCGGAACATCATCGAAGCAGACCAAAGGAAATTCAAGGTTCCCAGGCACCAAGAAGAAGCTGTCCAGTTTAGTTCCAAGTAACGCGC
>CAJFMZ010000246.1 GCA_904393575.1 uncultured Sellimonas sp.
GAACAGCGACAAGTTCGCCATCGACCGCATGCTGCCGGAGATCAACATCGGCGACCTGCTGGTCATCCACGACACCGGGGCCCACGGCCACGCCATGGGCTATCAGTACAACGGCCGCCTGCGCTCGGCGGAGGTGCTCCTGTGTGAGGACGGCTCCACCCGGCTCATCCGGCGGGCCGAAACGCCGGAGGATTACTTTGCCACCGCAATCTGGGATTAAATTTCTTTTTTCAGGGAATTTCGCCGCCTGCGGGCGGCGAGTTCCTTTGCCCATGGCGGCTCGTCGTCGCAAAGTCCGCTTGTCTCCGTTTCCGCCTGACGGCGAAAACTGCGCTCGCTCCCTTGCTCCTCCTCTTCCCGGCGAACCCGCTGTGCTGGGCTTCGCCGGGAGGCACGGGAGATTAAACAAAACGCCCCCGGGAACAGCTCCGATGAGCACTTCGTGCTCATAGTCGCCTACCCTTCCCCCTCTGGCCCTTCGGGCCATCTCCCCCTGACAGGGGGAGTCGGCCCCGGACCCCATTACGAGGGTTACCCCTTGGTCCGGGCAAAGCATTTTCGGCGCGCAAAATCTGAGTGACATCCCGCCATTCCATCCGGGCCCACTGGGGCCCTGGGTTTGCAAAAATTGCATTCGGTGCGGTCCAAGCTCTGCGCCTAAGTTTGCCGAGCCAACACTCCTGGTGCCGATTTTGGCGGGCTGGCCGGTGTCCGGCCCCTACGAGAGGACGGCCCCACTTCTGCGTCCGCCGTAGGGGCGGCACACTGGGCCGTCCTTCATTCCCCACACATCGTTTTGTCAGGACGGGGTCCGCCCCGCCCTGAATTTTTGCCGTTCCCACCGAAATCTTAATCAACAAGGAGAGAATCATTCCATGAATATTATGGGCGAACTTGCCCTGATCTTTGGGATCTGTCTGGTAGGAGAGGGCGTGGCGGCCCTTCTCCCGGTGACATTTCCCGCCAGCGTCATCAGCATGGTGCTTCTGATGGTCCTGCTGCTCACCGGAGTGGTGAAGGACCGGCACATCCAGAAGGTCTCCCACTTTCTGGTGGCCAACATGGCCTTTTTCTTTCTGCCCTCCTTCGTGGGGCTGCTGGAACACATGGAACTGCTGAAGAGCCAGCTCGTTCCGCTGCTCCTCATCGTGGTGCTGACCACCCCAGTGGTCTATCTGGTCACCGGCTGGACGGTACAGCTTTTCCTGCGCTGCTGTCAAAAGAAAAAGGAGGATCCCCATGCTTGACACGATCTTGACTTCCCCCTTCTTTGGTCTGACCCTGTCGGCCGCCGCCTGGTGTGCAGGCGTGTGGCTCCAGAAGAAGACCGGCTGGGTGCTGTGCAACCCCTTGGTCATTGCAGGCGTGCTCATCATTGCCCTGCTGGCCGTCCTTGATATCCCGCTGGACCACTACAACCAGGGCGCCAGCATGATCCAGATGATCCTGGGCCCTGTGACGGCGGTACTGGCCCTGAACATCTATCAGCAGCGCTCCGTTTTGAAGGAGTATTTCCTCCCGGTCCTGGTGGGCTGCTTTGCCGGCACGCTGGCCAGCTTAGGCAGCGTCCTGGCCCTGTGCCACCTGTTCCAGCTGGAGGAGGTGCTCACCGCCTCCCTCCTGCCCAAGAGCGTCACCACCGCCATCGCCGTCGGCATCGCCGAGAGCCAGGGCGGCATCCAGGGCGTGGCCGCGGCCGCGGTCATTCTGGCTGGCCTGGTGGGTGCGGTGTTCTCCCCGCTGTTCGCCAAGTGGTTCCGCATCCAGGACCCGGTGTCCGAGGGGCTGGCCATTGGGGCCTGCAGCCACGCGCTGGGCACCGCTAAGGCCATGGAGATCGGCGAGATCCAGGGGGCCATGAGCTCCATCGCCATCTGTGTGTGCGGGATCTTCACCTCTCTGCTGGCCCTGTTTCTGTGAGGGGAGGCTGTCACCGTGGAGCCCTATTACTATGAGCATATGGATAAGGCCTGGCAGAACGCCTACCACGCCATCCTCACCGGTCTGGAGGAGCTCCGCCCCTCCTTCCCCGTCCCCCGGCTGGAGCTGGAGGAGCTGGGGCAGATCTTATTCCAGCTCCGCCTGGACCACCCGGAGATCTTCTACGTCACAGGCTTCTCCTGCCGGGTCCACCCGGCGGCTTCCAGCGTGGACTTTCTCCCCCAATACCTCTTCGACAAGGGAAAGATCCGGGAGCACCAGCGGGCCATGTCCGCCCGGATTGCCAAGCTGGCCCGCCCTGTACAGTCGAAAAGCGAGTGGGAGAAGGAGCTGTACATCCACGATTTTATCTGCCAGAACGTGCGCTATGACAAGTTGAAAAAGCCCTACTCCCACGAGATCCTGGGACCTCTGGGGCAGGGCGTCAGTGTCTGTGAGGGGATTGCCAAGGCGGTGAAAGCCCTCTGTGACGCACTCGGTCTGTGGTGCATCGTGGTCATCTCCGAAAACAACCCGGAAAAAGGCATCCGCTACCGGCACGCCTGGAACATCGTGAAATTGGGCGGACAGTACTTCCACCTGGACGCCACCTTTGACAACTCCTTGGGGGGCGATGGCGTCATCCGGTACGACTACTTCAATCTGGACGACAAAAAAATATTCCGGGACCACGAGCCCATCCTCACCCGCGCCCCTTCCTGCACCCAGGGAGACCGATTCTATTACCGGGAAAAGAAGCTCTCCTTCACCAAGCTGGAGGATGTGAACAAGCGGGCTCTCCAGGCCATCCGCAAGAAAAAGCCCTTAATCTTCCACTGGCGGGGCGGCTTTCTCACCCGGGAGATCCTTCAGGAC
>CAJFMZ010000247.1 GCA_904393575.1 uncultured Sellimonas sp.
ACCGCTGATGGAGCTGAAGTTCCTCTACCCCTCCCAGGAGAAGGGGCAGGCGCTGGCCGCCCGCTTTCGGGAGGCCCCGGAGGCCTTCTACCACGATTTGATGACTTTTCTGTCCAAACGATCCAAAAAGGAGCCATCTTGAGATGAGACGCAAAGATCGGGAGCGGGATCGGGCGTTTGCCTACGAAGTGATCGACCGCTGTGAATACGGGGTGGCCGCTCTGGGTGGAGCGGAGGACTCCCCCTACTGTGTCCCCCTGTCCCTGGTGCGCCTGGGGGATGTCCTGTACTTCCACTGCGCCCTGGAGGGGACCAAGCTGGACCGCCTACGGCAGGATCCCCGGGTGTGCATCTCCTTTGTAGGGAGCAACCAGGCGGCAGAGGACAAGTTTACCACCTATTTTCAGTCCGCCAACGTGACGGGGACCGCCTCGGAAGTCACCGACAACGGAGAAAAGATCCGTGCCCTCCGGGCCCTATGCGAGAAGCTGACCCCTGCAAATATGGCCGGGGATAACTTTGACCGGGCCATCGCCAAGAGCCTGTCCCGCACCGGAGTGTGGCGCATTCAGATGGAGGAGGTCACCGGCAAGGAGAAGCCCCGCCCCTGACCACCCCCGCTTTGTTTGGAAGGAGATCATCCCATGCCTCTTGACCGTGTGCTCGCCCGCCTCCGGCAGCGGGTCTCCCCCGCCCAGCGGGCGGCCTTCTTGTCCTGTTTTCTGACCGGCTACCTGGTCCATCTGTTCGCCTTTACCAACATCATCCCCAACTCCGACGGCCTCAGCCGGGTCTTTGACCCCCAGCAGATGACGGTATCCGGCCGGTGGTTCCTCCACTACGCCTCGTTCCTGAACGAGTTCACCCAGATGCCCGCCCTCATCGGCTTTTTCTCCATGGTCTTTCTGGCCCTGGCGGCGGCGGGCGTAGTCTCCGCCCTGCACCTGCACAGCCGGGCTCTGTCCGCTTTTGCCGGGGTCCTGATGGCCGCCTTCCCCTGCCTGGGCTACACGTTCCTCTATATGTTCACCGCCTCCGCCTACTGCCTGGCGATCTTTCTGGCGGTGCTGGCGGTCTGCCTAGTGAAAAAAGGGGGATGGCCTCGGACGTTGGCGGGCTGCCTCCTGCTGGCCCTGTCCATGGGCACCTATCAGGCCTATGCGGCAGTGGCGGTGGCCCTGTCCCTGCTGGTGGTGCTGCGCGCCTGCCTGAACCCCCGCTCCACCCTGAAGGGCACCGCCCGGCTGGGCTTCCGGCTGGCGGGCTTCCTGGCGGTGGGGGCCGCGCTCTACTACGGCATCCTCCAGATCTTCCTGGCCGTCAAGGGCCTGGAACTGCTGGACTATTTGGGCATGAGCGACGCCGGCAGCGGCTATCCCATCACCCGGCTGCCCAGCCTGATCCTCTCCACCTATAAGCAGTTCATTCTGTTTTTCTTCTGGCCCAACGGCTCCAACTCCTTTACCACCCCCCTGCTGGCGGTGCTGGATCTGCTGCTCCTCATCCTGGCGGCGGCCTGCTTCCTGGCCATCGTCCGCCGCCGCGCCCTGTGGCGGGAGCCCTGGCGGCTGATCGGCGCGCTGGTGCTGGCCGCCCTGCTCCCCCTGGCGGTGGGCTTCGCCCAGATCATCGCCCCCTTCTCCGACGCCACCCCCATTATGAAGTACGCCTATGTGCTGGTCTATATGGCGGTGCTGCTGGCGGCCGACCTGGGGCTGAGCTTCCTGCCCCGGCCCCGGGGGGGGATGGCCGCCTCCGGCGCCCTGGCCCTGTGCCTGGCCGGGGTGACCCTGTACAGCGCCAATATCAACAACCTGCTGTACACCGCCGCCGACCAGGCCCACCGTGCCACCCTCAGCTATGCCACCCGGCTGCTCACCCGCATTGAGAGCTGCCCGGGCTACACCGGGGAGGAGGAGGTCCTCATCATCGGCTCCTTCCCCACTGACCGCATCTATGCGGACATTGAGAGCTACGCCCTGGTGGACCACTACAGCGTCCCCCGGGACACGGTGGCCCCCCTCAATAAGCATATCTACTACTACCTCAACGACTGGCTCAACGTGCCCATTGCGGAGCCGGAGGAGGAGACCATGATCTCGGTCGCCCAGTCGGAGGAATTCCAGGCCATGCCCCTCTACCCCGCCGACGGCAGCGTCCAGATGCTGGACGGCCGGGTGGTGGTAAAGATTCAGGAGGAGTACACCCCCAAGAGCGACTACGAAGTGGCCTATGAAAACAGGAGATAATCCTATGGAGACATCCACCACCCTGCGCTCCGGCCTTCTGTCCGTGGTGCTGCCCGCCTACAACGAGGAGGAGTCCGTCCCCCTGGCGGCGGAGGTGATCGGGGACCTGCTCACCGGGGCAGGCATCGACCATGAGCTGATTTTCGTCAACGACGGCTCCCGGGACCACACCTGGCGGGCCATTCAGGAGGCGGCCGCCCGCCGGCCCCAGGTGCGGGGCATCCGCTTCTCCCGAAATTTTGGGAAGGAGGCCGCCATCTTCGCCGGTCTGGCCCAGGCCAGGGGGGACTGCTGCGTGGTGCTGGACTGCGATTTGCAGCACCCGCCGGAGAAAATTATAGAGATGTACCGCCTGTGGCAGCAGGGCTGGCAGGTGGTGGAGGGGGTCAAGGTGAGCCGCGGGAAGGAGAGCGCCTTCCACACCTTCGCCGCCAAGACCTTCTACCGCTTTATGAGCGGCGCCACCCAGATTGACATGTCCCACGCCTCCGACTTCAAGCTGCTGGACCGGCGGGCAGTGGACGTGCTGG
>CAJFMZ010000248.1 GCA_904393575.1 uncultured Sellimonas sp.
AGCACATGATCGAGCCAAACAGCCGCTTCAGCGCCGGGCGCTCCTCGATCTTTTCCGCCCAGCTCTTAAACCGTCCCCGATCCATGACGAATTTCCGGTAGCGCTTGGCGATGGGGGTAATGCCCGGTTCGGTCAAAAACAGATGGGCCCTGCGCTCATAGCGCATCTCGCCCAAAGAGGAAATCTGGATATTCTGGGCGAAAAACCGGCCGTCCGGCCGCTTGGCATAGCGGAAAAAGGCGTCGCTCACGCTCTCCAGGGCAAAAAGCAGGCCGCCGCTCTTGCCCATGGCCCCAAACATCTGCATGGAAAAATGGTCATGGGCGCCGCTCATCACCAGCCGGTCCACCGCCTCGCCCCCGCCCTTCCAGAGCACGCCCTGCATGATGGGCAAAACCAGCTTTTGCGCTCCCCCCGCGGGCACAAAGGCGCCGGGCAGCGCGCAGGCCTGAACCGGGAGCGGGCAGGCGGGCAGCACAATTTCCACCCCGTCCCGCTCCAGGCGGTAGACCATATTTACCTCTGCCTGCTGGGCCCGGTATTTCAGGCACAAGGCGCCCTGCTCCAGACGCGCGCCCACCGGAACCAGCGGATGAACCCTGTTTTGCCAATCCTGGGCCGGATGGTTGTTTTCCGAGAGCTCCGAACCCCAAATCACGGTTTCCGGATCCAAATCCCATCGTTCACCGTTTTTCTTATCCAGGATAAAAACCTGCTTCCCATCCGGCGAGGCATACAGCGCCACCCGGTCGTTTTGAATGCTCAGCATATTTTTTCTCCTTCCGCGGCCCAAACGCCGCCCGCTAGGTCCACCCGCCCGACGCGTCCCCGCGTCTCGTACAGCACCGCGCACAGTTGGGTTTCCATTTCGCCGCCTGGCGGCAGGGTCAAAGCGGTTCCCCGCTCCACGGCCCTTTCCAGCTGGTCCGGAACCGAGGAATAGGGCTCCATGGCCAGACACCGGGTGCGGCCATACCAGGGCGCATGAGGAAGCCCCTCATACACCATCCACAGCCAGACGTTTTGAAACAACGCCTTATCAAACGCCAGCCCAAAGCCCAAACCCAATCCGGGGTTGGTGAGGGCACACCAGCCCTCCCTGAGCCCGGCGGCATAGGCTATGCCCGCCCATTTGCCCTTGAGCGCGGGCATGGCGCTCAAATCGAGCCCTTCCCCGGCCCTGGGCCAGGAAAAGGCCGTATCCGCCGGAAAGTCCGGGTGAAAGGAGGTGGGAAAGGTGTGGCCCGTCTGGGCCGGAATATCCAAAAATAGCTCTCCATCCAGGAACGGCCCGCCCAGCGCCGGATGATGGCCCCAGGCCAGGGGCATGGCCACCCCGCCCTCGTTGAGGGCACGCTCCTCGATCCAAAGGGCGCGTTGGCCCTTTTTCAGGGACATCCGCTTGCTCAGCAAAAACGGGGTGCGCAACATGCGCGCGCTCAGTTGAACCTCGACCCGCTCCCCGCTCTCCTCCACAAGGCGCCACTGCCAGGGCAAAAGGCAGGCCTCGCCATGCACCCCCAGCTCGGCCCCATTCACCCGGGCCGGATCTCCAATGGAGGGAAACAGCTCCTGCCATCCGCCCTCATAAAAGTCCAAATAGTTGCCGCTGGAGCTGTAAACGCTGGGCATGGCCGAAAATGGGGCGCGCAGGCCCCAGGGCGTGCCCCAGAGCACATCCAGATCCCGGGCCTTATCCCGAAACTCGATGATATCCGCGCCCTTATCCAGCAAGACCGTCACCCGGATCCGCTCGTTTTCCAACGCCAGCGCGCGCATGCCGCAAAGGCCAAACTCAACGGCCCGGCATCCGTGCTTTTTCAAAGCGCCCGGCTTCTCCATGGCCATCCCTCCCTCATCGCGCCCAGACGCCGCTTAAAACCTCCCCTGCCTCCAGGGCCGCGCATTCCATGGCGCGCAAGGTATCCTCCATCAGGCCGCGGTTGGCCGCCTGCTCTCCAAACCGGGCCATTTCCCGCCTAAAGCGCTCCATCCCGGCCTTGTATGCCTGAAGCGCCTCCCTTTCCGCGCCCATAAGATAGATGGGCGGGCCGGGAAACACCGATTCCAAGGGTTCAAACAGCAGGTCGCCCCGGTGATGGGGCGCGCAATGTTCAAAATACGCCCGCTCGGCCGACAGTACCCCTTGGGCCACCTGCCCGGCCGCCTCGCCGGAGATTCCATACGCCCGCTCCACGGCCAGGCGGGCGGCGCGCTCCACCCCTTCTTCCGGATGGGCGGCCAGATAACCCAGGGCCATCAGCGAAACTCTGGTGCCCGGATTCTTTACCGGCCCGGCGAACACCTCCACCGCCCGGCCCCCATCCCGGGCCAGGCGGCGAATGGCCTCCCCGTTAAACCGGATATGGGGCAGATACCACCTGAGCCTGTCCCAGGTCTGGGGCGGGGTGACCGAACCGCCCGCGGAATCGCCGAAGGCGCAGCCCACGGCCCGGATAAACTGTTTTCGGTAGTCTTCTCCCCTATCCAGGCAGGAATTGGTCACGTCGCTTAAATAGTCCACCTGATCCGCAAAGGCCTGCACCGCCGCAAGCGCGTCCCCGGCATCATAGCGCATGCCCCATCCGCTGACCCCGATTTTCTTCTTGGGCCATTTGCCCTTTATATAGGAAGAAGTTTCGCCAATCAGGGCACTGAAATACCCGGCGTCGCTCAACTTCGCGCACTGCCCGCACATGCACCGGCCCCGGTCAAAGGGCTGAAGCTGAAATCCGGGCGGATCGACGGCCTCCACGATTCCATCGATAATCCGGCGCATCCAGTTCCGCGCCTGAGGCTCATGGAGGCACATCACATCCCCATTGTGGGGAACAAGCCGGCCCCAGGCCTT
>CAJFMZ010000249.1 GCA_904393575.1 uncultured Sellimonas sp.
GGGCTTTTTGGCGAAGATAAAGTTGGTCTTGGAGGGGAGCACGCTAAAGCCCAGCTTTTCCAGCTCCCGGGTGGTGTAGTCCCGGGTCTCCATGATTTTTTTGCAGTTCTCGTCGTAGTAGCTCTGCTCCGCCAGGGCGGCCGCCCCCGCCTTCATGGTCAGTTGGTTCACGTTGAAGGGGTTGGTGGAGAACTTGATGGTCTCCAGGTCCTGGATGAGGGAGGCGTCCCCGATGGCGTAGCCCAGCCGTGCCCCAGCCATGGACCGGGATTTGGAGTAGGTCTGGACCACCAGCAGATTGGGGTACTTCTTGGTGAGGGGCACGCAGCTCTCCCCGCCGAAGTCCACATAGGCCTCGTCGATGACCACCACGCTGTCCGGGTTGGCCTTTACGATCCCCTCGATCTCATCCCGGCTCAGGGCCAGGCCGGTGGGGGCGTTGGGGTTGGCGATCACAATGGTCTGGTTCCGCCCATAGTAGTCCCTGGGGTCCAGGGTGAAGTCCTCCTTCAGGGGGATCACGTCAGCCTGGATGTGGTACAGGTCGCAGAACACGGGATAAAAGCTGTAGGTGAGGTCGGCGAAGGCCGCTCCCCGGCCGTCGGTGGCGTAGGCCAGAAAAGCAAAGTTCAGCGCCTCGTCCGAGCCGTTGGACACGAACACGTTTTCCGGCCCCACCCCGTACTGGCTGGCCAGGGCCGTCTTCAGCTCCATGGCCGTGGCGTCGGAGTACAGCCGCAGCCCGGCCGCTTCCCGGGCGTTGAGCGCCGCGGCCACGCCGGGGGAGGGCGGATAGGGGGACTCGTTGGCGTTGAGCTTCACATAGTTTTTATCTTTAGGCTGCTCCCCCGGGGTGTAGGGGGCCAGCTGGCTGAGTTGACCACTGAAAAACTGGGACATGGTGCGCCCTCCTCTTTTATATTCTATTTCATTAGTTCGCTAAAGCGATGATGTAATGATACGCCCGAACCGCTCATTTGTCAAGCGCTATTTCACAAACTCCCTCCCCCTTTCCCACAAAAATTGCCCCTTGACTTTTCAGGGGCTCCATGTGCTAAAATAGGGGAGCCGTGTAGCAAAAGCAAAGCGTGCCATATCCCAGAGAGGGATGTGGTGCGCTTTTTCTTTTTGTGCCGGCGAAATTTTTCTTTCAGGAGGCAGTTATGATCCGATCCAAAGCACAAGGAATTTTCTTCGGCGTTCTCATGTCCTACTCTATGGCCCTGGGAATGGAACTGTACAACACCGCCCTCAACCTGGGCGTCCAGCTCCAGCCGGGCGGACTGGGCAATCTGACCCTCCCCGTCCTCCTGGAGGCTCTCCGGGAGACGGTCTTTATGGGAATCATCGTTCTGATCGTCTCCAATCTGTGGGGCAACCGGATGGGGGCCCGCTTCGCCCAGAAGCACTGTGACCCCGCTAAGGACAACCCCTACTTCTGCCGTCTCCTCCGCCAGAGCGGGACGGTGGCCGTCATGTGCCCCACCATGAGCCTGATTGCCTCCATCCTGTTTCAGGTCGTCCTGGGGGACGCCCCCCTCACGTGCCTGCCCCTGATCTGGCTGGGGACGGTGCTGAAAAACTTCCCCATGGCCTTCTTCTGGAATTTCTTCTTTGCCGCCCCCCTGTGCCACTGGGCTGTGGGGCTGCTGTCCCGGAAGAAGGCACCCGAAGAGGAGGCCCCCTCCCCCTCTCTCTGATCCCGCCCGCTCCCGCCTCTCTGGCGGGAGCATTTTTTATGGTCCGGCATACTGGACAAAACTACCCCTTTAAAGTTGTAGGGAACCACAAATCCGCGGAAAACAGACCAGCCGCCTTGACAATATCGAGGGACGATATTACAATATCATTAGACGATATCGACATGCGATATTATATCCCAAGGAGGTGTTTGAATGGGCGGAACCGGCCGCGGTCCCCTGACCGAACCCATGTTTTATGTCCTCATGTCTTTCCTGCGCCGGGACATGTGCGGCACGGAGATCACCGAATTTGTGGAGCGCAAGACCCACGGCCGGGTGAAGCTGGGACCCGGCACGCTCTACACCCTGCTTGGTAAATTTCAGGATGAGAAGCTCATCCAGGAGACCGAGGTGGACGGCCGCAAGCGCACCTACCGCATCACCTCCAAAGGCCGGGCGGTGTACCAGGAGGAAGTGGACCGGCTGCGGTCCTGCCTGATGGACGCAGAGGAGGAGGGTTTGATATGAAATACGTAAGAAAATGGACCCCGGTGTCCTCCTATGACATCCAAGGGCTGGAGAGCTGGCTCCAGGATCTGGCCCTCCAGGGGCTCTATCTGGAGCAGTTCCGCCCCCTGTTCTGTACCTTCTACTCAGACGCCGCCAAACGGACCCGGTACCGCATCGAGCCCCACCACCGGCGGCTGGACGATGACCTGCCCCGGTCCATGCTGGAGCTATACGAATCCTACGGCTGGACGTGCGTGGGAGAGATCGGTCGGGAGCTGCTGATCTTCGTCACCCAGGAGGAGGACGCCCCGGAACTTCACACCGACCCGGAACTCCAGGGGGAGCAGTGGCGGAAGCTGGTACGCCGGCTGCGCCGAGGCTTCTTCCTCTCGCTGTTCTGCTTTCTGCTGATCACCGTCTTTTGCGCCTGGTCCTTGTTCGACGAGGGGGCGCCCGTCCTGGTCCTGCTCACCTCAGCCATCCCCATCCTGCCCCTCTATCTGGTCCTCGCCCTGTTCTCCCTGGCCTCCCAGTGGGGGGAGCTGCAGGCGGTCACCCAATTCACCCGGCAGCTGGAGGCGGGAGAGTCTCTCCCCCACCGGGCTCCCTATCCCAAGAGCCGCCCAGGCTACCTCGTCTCGTTCCTGGCTTCCAGTGTGCTGCTGGTGCTGCTCCTGGCCGCCCAGTATGTCCTCCCCTTTGCCGGCGGCGCGCTGCAGCCGGTGGCGGCGGCGGAGTCAGCATTTTCTCCCCTGTCTCTGGCCGATCTGGAGGGGGAGAACTACCGTCCCTACTCTATCTCCTCTGGCAGCACTACCGATTACGCCAATTTCTCCCAGCGGGAGCAGTACCTGCTGTCCACCCGGTGGGAGGTGGTCCAAAGCAGCCGCTGGGCCCCTGGCGGAGAGGACTGGGTGCGTTTGGAGCTCCTGCGGTACGACCTGCCCGCCCCTCTGTCCTTCCTGTCCGCCCCCGCAGCCCGGGAACTGCTGGACCAGGCCATGAAGCTGGACGACGACATCTGGTGGTCCAGCGGAGCGCCAGTCACCTGGGACGTGACCTACTTCCCGCGGGAGGACGTCCAGCTGCTGGCCATCGCCCAGCGGGAGGGCGGCACCTTCCAGGCCGCCGTGGCCGCGGCCGGCGACAAGGTCGTGCTGGCGCGCTACACCGGCTCCGCCCATCTGGCGGACCACCTGGAGGAAATCGCCGCGATGGTCGCATAGCGGGGACACCGCCCCCCTCAAATCTCTCCGGAGGTATTTTGGATAAAACACTGCACGTTCCAATGGGGCCCGCACCGCACGGTCCTTTCACTTCTGATCTTGGAGGTGCCTCTATGAAAAAGTTCTGGCTCCCCTACTCCCTGTGGGACATCCAGGGGATTGAGCTGTGGCTCAATGAGCTGGCCGCAAAGGGCTATGAGCTGAATCGCTTTTCCCACTTCTGGTCCATAGGCCGGGTGAAGTTTCAGCCCTCGGAGGCGGCCAAACACTGCCGCTACCGCCTGGACCCCATTGGAAATGGGACAGAGGAGCTGCGGGAGCGGGCAGCCAACTACCGGGAGCTGGGCTGGCGCTTTGTGGAGCAGATCGGCAATTTGTACGCCGTCTACCGCTGTGACGACCCGGAGGCCCCGGAGCTGTACACCGACCCGGAGAGCTTAGGCTGGGCTATGAAAAAGCTCATCCGGCGGCAGTGGCTGGCGGCAGCGGCCGTCCTGCTCTGGGCCGGCTTGCTGCTGCGGGACATGCTTGCCCAGTTGTTCACCGCCCCCGCTGTCCTTGCCATGGAGCTGGTCCTGGATTTTGAGCTCCTGGCCCCTCTGCTTCTGGCGCTGCTGGTCGTGGTGGGCGGGACGGTGCTGGGCGTCCTGTATCAGACGGTTCGATTCACCGGCCTGCGCCGCCGCCTGGCCCAGGGGGAGCTGCCCCCGGTGCAGAAGCGCACCTATCCCCAGCTGCGGCAATTTCTGCTGACCCTGTTCCTGGTGGTCTTTCTGGTGGGGTACTTCTTCTTTTTCAACTGGGTCAACAGCTGGCGGGAGCGGCCCCTGCCGGAGAATCCGGCGGAGTGGGATTTCCCCCACATCACCCTCTCGGAGACGGTGCCCGCCGGGACGGAGCTGCGGGAGAACGCCCGTCAAACGGTGACGCTCCCTAGCCAACCTGGTCAAATCGTGTTCTTTTATGACCGGGCGTACACCTCCTGGTCGGCCCCGGAGCAGTACTACGTCACCCAGTCCGGCCTGGCCCGCCTGCCCGGCGAGATCTCCCGGCAGGTCCAGCTGGTTCAGGACTACACCAAAACCCGCGCCCCCTTTTTGGCAGAGTGGGTGTACGCCGGAAAGGTCCAGGAGTGGCGGCAGCGGCTGAACGCCTTGGTCTCTGAATATGGTGCGGAGGAAACGATCTCCTACCCGGGCCTGGACCAGCTGACCCGCTTCTCGTACCAGTATTGGGGTGAGGACTGGTCCCGGGCCTGCTATGTAGGCCGTCTGGGCAGTCAGGTGTTCGTACTGCATCTCCGGGGCCCCGACCTGGAAACACCCCTGGACCTGCTGGCGAAGCGGCTGGCGGCGGAGGCCGTCTGACACCGCCCCCATGAAAACGAAATGAGAAAGGAAGCGCTGGTTTATGTACGATCAATACGGAAATAAACTGGTCCGCAAGGCCATCCCCTATCAGCTCTACGACATGGCGGGCCTTCAGCAGTGGTTCGAGGAGATGTCCGCCAAGGGGTTCCTGCTGGACAGCTTCGGCATTCGGACGGGCATCTTCCGGGTTGGGGAGCCCGCCCCCGAGGTGCGCTACCGCCTGGAGCCCCAGACCTACTGGGACCAGTCCCTAGACTACGACAAAAACAAGGCCTATGCGGAGATGGGCTGGGAGTACGTGGACTTTATCGGCTACTACTATTACATCTATCGTGCAGAGGACCCGGAGACCGAGGACCTCCACACCGACCCCATGACCCAGAGCTACGTGTTCGACCGGTATCTCAAGCGGCACCTCCGGGCCTTCCTCGCTTTTCTGGTCCTGGCACTGGGCCAACTGGCCTACACCATCGGGTTTGACCGGGATTCTCTCACCCTGACGCTG
>CAJFMZ010000250.1 GCA_904393575.1 uncultured Sellimonas sp.
GGCCGCCCAGAAGGGTCAGATACTGGTAGACCCCGGCCTCTGCGTCCCAGACAAACCAGGCGTGGACCTCGTTGTGGGTGGTGTCGCACTGGAGGCCGAAGTCCTCATACCCGTCGAAGTTGATGTCCCGGATGTCCACGTCATTCAGTCCGATGGGGTTGGCCAGAAAGCCCTGGAACGGGGCACGGCGGTCCAGCTGGGAGGCGCTGGGGGAGATGGTCTGGAGCAGGGCGTCTCCCTCCCAGATCTGGATCTGGTCATAGGAGTCGGTAGAGTAGTCCTCCCCGGGGGTGCACCGCAAAGACAAAGTCAGGGTCCGCCCGTCGGAGACCCGAAGGGAGTAGGTGTCGGTGAAAAAGCCGTCGGAGACCAGCTGAAACTGGGCCCCGTTCCAGGTCAGGGTGTTCCAGATAGGGGTGTGCCACTTGTCGTACAGGGCCGGGACGCGCAGCTCCTGCAGGCCGTCCGCTCCGTCCTGGAGGCAGGCGTTCCCTAAGAGAGCTTGCTCCTCATTGTTATACTCCAGGCGGGCCTGCTCCAGCAGAGCGCCGCCCTCCACCTCCAGCACTACATAGAAGGCTGACCCATAGTTGGAGTAGGCCACATCCAGCTCCAGGGCCAGGGACTGCCGGTCGGTGCGGCTCAGATAGCCGGGCAGGGCCGCCGGGAAATAGAACCCGGGCTCCGTCCAGGTGAGGACCTCCCCGGTGCCCAGGGTGACCTCCAGACGGGTCTCATTGCCCACGTCCGGGCCATAGCTGGTGACAACCAGGCCGTCGTCCAGACCGCCCGCCCCGTCCAAATTCAGGCCCTGATAGAAATAGGCTGTGCTGCCGTCGATGGGATTCTCGCTGTAAAACGGCTCCGGCATTCCGTCCTCCCCCGGGGCGGAGAGCAGAATGTCCCCGGAGCGGGTCTCCGCCAGCAGCTGGGAGAGGGAAAGGACGGCCAGCTCCTGGGTGGGGTCGTCGGCGGAGCGGACGGCGGCGGTCTTGTCCTCGGGTCGGACCTCCAGGTTCAAAACGAGATAGCCCTCCCCGGTCAGGCCCAGCCGGTCCATCGCGGCGTCCCGCAGATCCAGTGCCCGGACAGAGCCATCGGGATAGCGGCGGTAGGCGAAGAGGTAACCCCCGTTGACCGGGTCGTTGGTGATCAGCTCCTCCTGTCCGTCCCCGTCCAGGTCCAGGGGATACGAGGGGGCGTTTCCGCCGGTCAGATGGAACCAGGTCCCATCCGGCAGCTGGACCTGATAGTCGTACCAGTGGACAGGCTGGTAGTCGTACCACTGGTTGACCTCTTCCACAGTGTGGGTCACGGTCATGGGGTAGCCCAGCACTGTCCCCAGAGAGGTGGTCCCCAGCTCCGGCTCCGTCCAGACGGAGGGGAGAGGGGAGGGGCCTGGTGTCTCCGCCGTCTCCCGCGCCTGGCAGGACACCAGCCCCCCGCAGGACAGGGCCAGGATGCAGGCCAGGACGAAGAACAGCAGGGGCGGGCGCTTCTTTTTGTATTGGAAGATATTCCGAATGCGCTCCTCCGCCTCCCGGGCCGAGCCGGACAGGGGGGTGGAGAAGGGGGAGCGGGGGAAATTGTGCGGCATAGAAAAGCTCCTTTCAAGAGGTCGAGAGATCAGGAGAAGAAGCCGGTTCCTCCCTCCAGGTTGTAGAGGCCGTAGCACCTCAAAGTGTCGCTGGCCGAGTGGAGGGTGTGGCGCTCAGGCCACCAGGTCCAGAAGTCGTACGCACCGTAGAGCTCCGTTCCGGGAGCGTGGCCTGTGGCTTCCGGGGTATAGAGGATGAACTGCGCCCCGGACGAAAGGGTATTCCCCTCCTCGTTGGTAAAGCCATAGGGGGTGCTGGAGATGTAGTGATAGCCCTCCCGGTCCCACTCCTCCCCCACCGGGCGCTCCGTGTCCAGCACCAGCTCGTCCAGGGTGAGCAGCCAGGAGGAATCGGTGAGCTGCAAGAAGTCCCGGAAGGTCCCGTGAAACTGACAGACCGACACGACGGTGAGGTCAGAGTCGTGGTAGTCCCCGGTAAAGGAGCCGTCCGGGCGGAGCTCCAGCACGGTGGCCCAGGCTCCCGCGCCGCTGTTGAACGTCATCTGGAGGGGCTCCTCCAGAGGAAGGGCCGCCGTTGCCCCCAGAGGGACCGGGGTCTGGGCCCGGGCCATGGCCTCCTGGAAGGCCGTCAGCGTTTCGGCCAGGGACATTCCGGCGCTGGGGGTAAAGTAGTCTGGAAAATCGTCCAGCCAGCTCAGATCCACCGCCGGGGCGGGCTCCGTCCGCAGCGACCCGTCCGCCTCGGACAGCTGGACGCTGTGAGCCAGCAGCTCATCCAGCTCCTCCACAAAGGCGGCGATGTCCTCCGGGTCGAAGCTGTGGAAGGGGGCGTAAAAGTTGAGATCAAAGTTGACGCTGTTCCACTGGATAGTATCCCCAAACTCGCCGGAGTGGTCTGAGAGCGCATAGTAGTATTGGAAGCTGCCCGGGACGTTTTCATTTTCCACTGTGGCAAACCGCAGCAGGTAGTCCATCCCGTTCAGCGTGCACAGGCAGTCTCCTGAGATCAGCCGGAGAAACTGCTGGCCGTCTTCCCACAACTGAATTTCCGAATCGCCGCCGTCCCTCACCAGGCGCACCTCCTCCGGGATGCCGTTGTGGTTCAGGTCGGGGGACAGCGCCGACGGACCGCCGGTCTCCGGGGAGGCGGAGGCCGGTGCGGCAAAGCCGCCCTCCGGCTCCCCGCCGTTAAAATACCACTGGCACCACAGGGGCGGGTCCATCTGAAGTAGTTCCTCCGCCGGGACCAGGGGGTGAAGGCCGTCCGCCGCGTACTGGTTGTAGAGGGAAAAGACGCCGCCGGACCAGACATACAGGTTGTCCGAGCCGCTGACCGCGTCGTTGACCCAGTCTTCCCGGTCGTCTACCCGGGCGGTGAGGTAGAAGATGGGCTGGCCGTCCGCCCCCATGTGGAAGCCCTCCAGCGTCGGGAGCTGGATGGCCAGGTCCACGGGCGGGTTCTCCGGGGCCTGGTTTTGGGTGAGCTCCTGGGACTGCCGCTCCAGCTCCGGTGCGTACTGGTCGGCCAGAGCCTGATAGAGCCCCTCCTCGGTCTGTCCGGCGATGGACAGCGCGTCTTCTAACGTAAGCTGCCGTCCTTCCTGCCGGTCATAGACCAGGGTGAGCACACGGCCGGAGTTTAAGTCGGTGGAATACGCGTCCCGGAAGAAGACCAGACTCAAGTACCGGTCCGTCTGGGTGGGGTAGAGCAGGCAGTGATTTTCGATCACGGGGACATACTCCGGATACGTCTGCGCATGGAGCGCATCGGGTGACCCGCTCTCCAGGAGGGAGAGCAGCGGGGCGTAGTCCCCTTTCAGTTCCGCCAGGGCCTGGTTGATGGCGGTCACCCCCTCGTCCGGCTCCACGCCGCCGGGCAGGGCCAGCATGGGAATTTCGATATAATTTCCCCGGGTGTCGTAATATTGGGTATCCATCACCAGGATGGAAGACTCCGCATGGGCGGGCTGGCAGGACACCAGCCCCCCGCACAGCAGAGCCAGGGC
>CAJFMZ010000251.1 GCA_904393575.1 uncultured Sellimonas sp.
GGCCGGGGTAGTAGGCCTCAAACAGCTCCCGGTAGAGCAGGCTCTCCTTGGTGAAGGGAGTGGCGAAGTCGTATTGGGAGCTGAGCTGCCGGAACGCCTGGTCGGTGTATTTACTCTCGGCGTACTCCTTCAGGTCGTCCACCAGGGAGTGGCCCACCGCGTCGGAGAAGGCCGCCTTCTCCCGCCACAGGATGTCCTGGGGCAGGAGGTGGTCCCCTTCAAAGGCGTGGCGGAGGAGATACTTGCCCTTGCCGTAGGTGTTCATCTTCAGGGCGGGATCCACCCCCATCACATACTTCACAAAGTCCAGGTCGCCGAAGGGCACCCGGGCCTCGATGGAATGGACGCTGATGCACCGGTCCGCCCGGAGGACGTCGTACATATAAAGCTCATCCACCCGCTTCTTGGCCTCCTGCTGGAAGGCCTCGGGGGAGGGAGCAAAGTCGGTATACTTATAGCCGAACAGCTCGTCGGAAATTTCGCCGGTCAAAAGCACCCGCACGTCGGTGTGCTCCCGGATGGCCTTGCACACCAGGTACATACCCATGCTGGCCCGGATGGTGGTGATGTCGTAGGTGCCCAGGGCGGCCACCACCTCGGGCAGCGCCTGGAGCACATCCTCCTTGGTGATGATCACCTCGGCGTGGTCGCTGCCGATATACCCGGCCACCTCCCGGGCGTACTTCAGGTCGATGGCGTCCACATCCATGCCGATGGCAAAGGTGCGGATCTTCTTACCCAAAATTTTCGAGGCGATGGCGCACACCAGGCTGGAGTCCAGTCCGCCTGAGAGGAGAAAACCCAGGGGGGCGTCCGCGTCCAGCCGCTTCTCCACCCCGGCGATGAGCTTCTCCCGGATGTTCTTGCACACGGTCTCCAGGTCGTCCTTCCGGTACACGTCCACCGTGGTCAGGTCGGCGTAGCGGACGAACTTGCCGCCAGCATAGTAGTGGCCAGGCGGGAAGGGGAACACCTCCTTGCACAGGCCGATGAGGTTCTTGGCCTCGCTGGCAAAGACCATGCCGCCGTCGTAGTCGTAGCCGTAAAACAGAGGCCGGATGCCGATGGGGTCCCGGGCGGCCACCAGGGAGTCGGTTTTGCTGTCATAGAGGATGAGGGCGAACTCCGCGTCCAGCATGGCGAACATATCCAGGCCGTACTCCCGGTACAGGGGGAGGAGCAGCTCGCAGTCGCTGCCGCTCTGGAAGGTGTAGCCTTTCCCCTCCAGCTCGGTCCTGAGTTTCCGCCAGCCGTACAGCTCGCCGTTGCAAACCACCATGTCCCCGTCCAGGGTGAAGGGCTGCATGCCCCTCTCATCCAGACCCATGATGGCCAGGCGGTGGAAGCACAGCCAGCCCGACGGGGTCTCCACGATTTTGGACTGGTCCGGCCCCCGGGACAAGGTCCGGTCGAAGTAGGGCTGGATCTCCTCCTTGGTTCTGGACTTCTTGGTAAATCCCATGATCGCACACATAATAAAAATACACCTCCGGATGAATTTGCAGCGGTTCTCCCCTCCGGTCTTTCCCCTTTCTTCTGAAAAAATGGGGAAAAGAACCTTCGGGTTAGGACGAATGCTGCGCTCCGCGGTGCCACCTAACTTGCCCCCATGGAATGAGGACCCCTTTTCCGGCTCTGACAAGCCGTTGCGATGTAACGGTCGCCCCCGTCTCCCATACTGGCTTTCGCGTTCTGTTTGAAGCTCAGGAGTGTTCTTCCCGCAGTCTCCTGCGCGGGGCTTCCACCGTCCCCCGCTCTCTGTGGCCGAGCCTCCGCGGTACTTTTCTCCCTCAATGCCTTTGTCCGTATTGGGTGTATCAACCTTCGCAGAAATGCAAAGAGGGCGCCGCGGCTCCCTTGCCGCAGCGCCCTTGCTGTTGATGGCGCTATTATATGCGCCGTATTTTCCCATGTCAAGGGAAAACTCCAAAAAATTTGTTCTCCCAGCCCTTTTTAGAGGCTTCCACAAAAAGATTGACTCCTATTTTTCTTTGCTTTGTGCCTTTGAGAGATTTTGTATCTTTCGTATTTCACATTTTCTTCACTCTAATTCCTGGACCCTCATTTTCTCCATTTCCGCCTTCACCTGCTCCTCCCTCCGGCTTTTCAGCCAAATCCACCCCAGAGACAAAGTTGGGATGTTGAACACGAACAGGAATCCCCCCACCATACCGGGTGTCAGAGGGTGCTCCGGGTC
>CAJFMZ010000252.1 GCA_904393575.1 uncultured Sellimonas sp.
GAACTACAAGGAGTACATCTACGCCATCTACCAGGAGCACAGCTTCTCCAAGGCCGCCCAAAAACTCTTCGTCTCCCAGCCCTGGCTCAGCTCGGTGGTGAAGAAGGTGGAGCAGGAGATCAAGACTCCCCTCTTCGACCGGAGCACCAACCCCATCTCCCTGACCCCCGCCGGGGAGTACTATATCCAGCAGGTGGAGAAGGTCATGGCCATTGAGGAGGACATGCGGGAGCACTTCGCCGCCCTCAGCGGCCCGGGCACCCAGCTGCACATCGGCAGTTCCATGTTCTTCTGCACCTACGTGCTCCCCCGGCTGTTCCAGGAGTTCCGGGAGCAGAACCCCCAGATCACCCTGATCCTCACCGAGGGGAGCAGCGCCGCCCTGTCGGAGAAGCTGCTGGAGCGAAAGCTGGACTTCTTCCTGGAGGCGGAACCCCTCCAGGACCCCAAGATCCAGTCGGTGGCCTGGTCCACCGAGGAGATCGTGCTGGCGGTCCCCGCCCGATTCTCCATCAACCGGGAGCTGGCGGACTACTGCTACTCCTTTGATGAACTGCTCAAACGTAACGAGCCCGGCTGCAAAAAGCCCCCAGTCCCCCTCCAGGCCTTCCGTGAGGAGCCCTTCCTGCTCCTCCAGAAGGGCAACGACCTCTACGACCGGAGCAAGGAGCTGTGCCGGAACGCGGGCTTCGTCCCCAAGACCTCGGTCTTTCTTACCCAGATGATGACCGCCTACTACCTGGTCTGTGAAGGACAGGGGGTGTCCTTTCTGCGCTCTACCATCCCGGAGTACGTCACCCCCACCGACAGCGTGGTCTTTTACCAGCTGGACGATCCCATGGCCACGCGCCCCATCTATCTGTCCTATCTGAAGCGCCGCACCAGCCCGGTCCAGCAGAAACTGATTGATTTTATGTGGAGCCGCAGCCTGCTGGAGGACCGGCCCGGCGAGCGGTAAGTTCTGCCATACGTTTTTTCATATAACTTCATACTATATTTCGGATTCGACAACGGCCTCCCTGCCCGCTATAATGGGCCCATCTCAAAAATGAAGGTTCTTTCTTTTCCCTTTTATTTTTTGAGGGCACCTGTTTTGCGAGAGCGCGTAAGGAGGCTTTTGTCATGCCAACATACGATTTCCCCCCCACCCGGAACGTCTTCGGCATGGACGCTTCCCAGGAGGCCGGCGAGCTGATAGGCAGCCTCACCCTCCCGCACCGCCGCCAAGGAGCAGATCATCGCGGTGTACCGCCAGGCCTGTGAGGGCGAATCAGCTTCGTTTCCGCTCATCTCTTTCTCCCCTTTTTCCAATACGCCGGGACCCAGGGGGGTGCACAGGCCAGCTGGGCTCCAAGTCTCTGACACAGGTTTTGATCCGAAATAATTTGTCATATGTGAGGAGGATATTACAGTGAGTAAAAAGATTTTGATTCTCAATGGCAGCCCCCGGAAAACCGGCAACACCGCCGCCCTGATCCGCTCCTTTGCCGAGGGGGCGGAGAGCGCCGGCAATACGATCACCGAGTTCTTCCTGGACGGCATGGACCTCCACGGGTGCAGGGGCTGCTTCGGCGGCGGCCGGGACCCGGAGCACCCCTGCGTCCAGCGGGACGACATGGACAAAATCTACCCAATCTACAAGGAGGCCGACGTGGTGGTGCTGGCCTCTCCCCTGTACTACTGGACCATCAGCGGACAGCTGAAGCTGGCCTTTGACCGGCTGTTTGCCGTGGCCGAGTGCGACCCCGGCCTGGCCAACCCCAAAAAGGAGTCCGTCCTGCTCATGGCGGCGGAGGGCCACGGCTTTGAGGAGACCCTGTACTGGTACGACCGCCTGGAACAGCACCTGGGCTGGAAAAGCCTGGGCAAGGTGCTGTGCGGCGGGGTGATGAACCTGGGGGACATCGCCGGCCGGGAGGAGCTCCACCAGGCCTTTGAGCTGGGCCGGTCCATCTCCTGATATCGAAACCAAAAACGCGGACCCTGGAACATCCAAGGTCCGCGTTTCGTTTTTTATTTGCTCC
>CAJFMZ010000253.1 GCA_904393575.1 uncultured Sellimonas sp.
AAACTGCCAGTCGGCAAGACAATTTTTCAGTTCTTTGCCTGCCTGCAAAAATTCCATGGAGTTTTTCAGCCTTCTGAAAGAATATCCGTTTATGCAGCATTCCAAACCGGGATGTCTGAAGTCCTTTGACGCGCGATCCGGTATCGAAACGCTAAAACGCGCTCCCATATCATTTTCAATCCCCTCAAAATCATCCCTTTTCTCCAGCCATCCATCATGCCATTTTTGCCGCTCTACTTTTCTATCATACTCGCTGAGCAGATAATACCATGAAACATAGTTATATAACCAATATCGATTCGTTGCCCGAAAGAAATGATGATATAACCTTCCGATCCCGATTTCCGCCTTATATTCCGCATAGAAATTGATAAGACGCGGCATTTTATGTAAGAACGCCAATTCAGAAAAAATATTTTGAGATGTGATGAAATTCCGAAATAAATTGACATCTTCAATAATTTTCCAAAGCTGTTCGAGTTCCTCTGTGTAAAAAAATAACGCAGGATTACAAAAAAGCAGTTTCCGAATACTTTTTACTTTCGGCAGCGTTGTTTTTTCAAAGATACTCGGAATCTTCACAGCATGATGCAGTACAAAACCTCGTTTTTTATGACTGTGATCGGACAGTTTCTCGCTTCGTTTAATATTTTTCTGGGAATGTTTTTCATGTTTCAGCGCTTCCATCAGGTGGATGGCTATACCTATGGCCAGTGCCTGTTGTGCTTTGCTGTCACATTGACATCCTTCACTTTGGCGGAAGTGTTTTTTCGGGGATTTGACATGTTCGCCGTCAGCATCGCAAACGGGGAGTTTGACCGAATCATGGTGCGCCCCAAAGGGCTGATTTTCCAGGTAGTCTGCAAAAAAGTGGAGCTGACCCGGGTCGGCAGACTTCTGCAGGCCATCGTGATCTTTTGCTACGCCATTCCAAACTGCGGAGTGGAATGGAACGGCCTCAAATGTTTGGGGCTGATTCTCATGCTGATCGGCGGCACGGTGGTATTTGTCTCCTTATTTATCTTACGCGCCGCCATCTGCTTTTTCACCCTGGAAGGGTTGGAAGTCATGAATATATTCACAAACGGGGGGCAGGAATTCGGGCGGTATCCCTTTGGAATCTATGGGAAACGGGTGCTTCTGATCTGTACCTATCTGGTGCCGTATGCGCTGTTTCAGTATTATCCGTTTCTTTATTTAATCGGGCATCGGACAGAGGCTTGGCTTTTGTTTCTGCCTCTGGCAGCCTGCCTGTTTTTCATTCCGTGCGTTCTGTGCTGGAGACTGGGCGTGCGCCATTATAAATCGACAGGGTCCTGATGGCCGTCCGGATCTCTGTTTTGTTCACAATTTATTTACTCATGCGTTTGTCCGGAATTCTTGGCGGTTTTAGTTGCTCAATCCGCCTTCCGGTGTTATACTGGAAGATAATTGGAGGATGCCGGAAAGGTCCCGGAAGGATCCGGAAAAACGTGCGGCCTGCATCCCCAAAAGGTGTAGCAATGGTAGAGAGAATTCGCACAGAAATGAGGTAAACTATGATTCGTACATTTCAGACACACAGAATCCGCAGACAGGAAGAATTGAGCAGTGCATTGTGGGAGTTTTCACCCTGTGAGGGAGAGCAGGCGGGAAAAAAAATTTCTGTGGCTGTGCCCAGCGCATGGGAATGTTATCCTGATTTTGAAACATATCGGGGAACTGCGGTTTATACGAGACAATTTTTTGTGGAGAAGGCGGGAAATATCCGCCTGGAGTTTAAGGGCGTGAGCCATACGGCAGATGTTTTTGTGGATGAAAAGCCGGTGGCGCACCATTATAATGCGTTTACCAGCTTTGATACGGTCCTATGGCTGGAGGCCGGGGAACATCACTTATGCGTAAAGGTGGACAATCGCTACAGTGAGGCGTCTGCCCTGCATATTCCCAACGATTACCAGACCTATGGGGGAATTACCCGGGCGGTTGTCATGGAGGAAGTTCCTGATATGTACATCAAATGGGTCCATGCGGTTCCTGTGAAAGAGAATGGACGATGGGGGCTTAAGCTGGAAGCGTGTGTGAAGAATGTGTCCAAGGAGGAAAAATGCGCGGAAGTATGGTTCAGCTTGGAAGGATGTACGACCGTAAAGACAAAGACCGAGTCTGTGAAGCTTTCCGATGAAACGGATACGGCGCAGGAGCAGATTTCCCTTGGAAGTATTTCTCTGTGTGGGGAAGAAGAGGGAAAACTGAAAAAGACGGTCTGGTGTGAAGGCGCCAAAGAATGGTCCATGGAAGAGCCGAATCTGTATCGGATGAATGCGGTTTTGGTTTTAGATGGAATCGCCGCAGACGATTGGATGGAACGCATCGGTATGCGTATCGTGGAGACAGAGGGAAGAAAAATTCTGATCAATGGCAGATCCGTGCTGATCAAGGGATTTTGCCGCCATGAGGATCATCCGCTGTTTGGCTGTGCCCTTCCCTATGAAGCCATCGATTATGATTTGAATGTGATGCAGAATCTGGGAGCAAATTCCGTGCGCACCAGCCATTATCCCAATGATGAAATTTTCCTGGATCTGTGTGATGAGAAGGGAATCCTGGTCTGGGAGGAAAATCATGCCCGCGGCCTTTCGGAAGAGATGATGCGCAATCCGAATTTTGACAAACAGTGTGAGGACTGCAACCGGGAAATGATCACTGCCCATTTCAATCACCCCTGTATTTATATCTGGGGAATTTTGAATGAATGCGCGGATCACACCGAATACGGAAGCAAGTGTTACCAAAGACAGCTGGAACAGATCCGCGCTCTGGATGATTCCAGGCCCAGGACATATGCCTGCTGCCATGTAAAGCAGGAAAAGAGTCTGTTTATGTCGGAGGTATACTCTTATAATATTTATCCGGAATGGTATCTGCCCCGTGAGACGACGGAAATGCTGACCGATATCCACGACTGGGCGGTGGAAACCTTCGGGGAGAAGCCGTTTATCATCTC
>CAJFMZ010000254.1 GCA_904393575.1 uncultured Sellimonas sp.
CGGGGAAAGGGATACGGAAAATATCTTATGGAATACTGGGAATGCGAAATGAAAAGACAGGGATATGGCATGCTTTTGGTGTCCACACAGGCCGATGAAAATGCCCAGCACTTTTATCGCAGACTGGGATATAAGGACTGCGGCGGTTTTGTAATTGATATTCCCCGATACGCGCAGCCCATGGAACTGTTTTTTATCAAAGCAATTTGAGGATTGTGGGAGTACGAAGTACGGAACAATCCGGTATCATAGGGGGCAAAAAGTATTTTGCCCCAACATCATGTGATATAAGCCAATATGGTTGGCAGAAAAAAGAGGTGAAACAAGATGAAATCAGATCACAGCTGCGCCAGCTGTCTTTACTATGTATATGATGAGGATTATGAGGAATATATCTGTGATATGAATATGGACGAAGACGATTATGTCCGCCTGATGTCAAACAGCCGTGAGGCCTGCCCCTACTATCGCAATGGCGATGAGTATCGGGTAGTAAGAAAGCAGATGTAGGGGAGGCAGGATATCTCTGGTTTGAGGAGGAGAGAGGCGGATCAATAGTTTCGAATTTCCAGGACAGCATAAGGATGGCTGTAGTGGTAGCCCAGTTTTTCTGCCAGCGCCACCGATGCCTGGTTCTGTGCGTCCCAGCTGGGATATAGATTCCGTTCCAAACACTCCAGTATTAACTTGGAAGCGCATATATAGGCCAGCCCTCTGCGGCGGAAGCCGTCTCTGGTATTAATTTGTATTTCTATACCATCCCGATATCTGGTATAGGAAGAAGCGCCGGACAGGATCGTATGATTCTGGCATATTACCACTCCGATTCCCAGTCGGCGAAAATCTTCGTAAGTTGGAAACTGGGATACCAAATCAGTGGTCCAGATTTCGGATTTGCACAGCTCATAAAGATTTTGATCAATCATGGAAATTTCATATTCTTCAGGCAGAGCCTCCACGGCCTGTTTTAGCTGTGTTAGACTGCCATGGCCGCTGCGGGCTGATCCCGGTCATCGGCGTAGATTTTTCCCATGATTCCCTGAAGACAGGACCAGATCAGGGTTTCCTCCCAATTGCAAAACAGCGGTGAGACCGTTTCTGTATCTGTGATTTCATATATCATGTAGATGACCTCCAATCATGTAATAGTATTGCCTTGCAGGTGATTCTATCATATCTGTGGACGGATGTTCATTTTATAAAATAATAATGAGAAAATGCAGGAGATGAAAAGGGAATGGAAGAATGTTTGATTGTTGGTATTGGCGGGTTTATCGGAGCGGTGTGCAGATATTTGATTGGACTGATCCCCATAAGCGAGGGATGTGTATTTCCGGTTAAAACATTTGCGATTAATATAATCGGCTCTTTTTTGATTGGAGTGATTGCGGCACTGGCGGTAAAAAATAATTTTTTCAATCCTA
The DNA here is from genome assembly GCA_904393575.1 of uncultured Sellimonas sp. Lineage (GTDB taxonomy): Bacteria > Bacillota > Clostridia > Lachnospirales > Lachnospiraceae > Sellimonas. The sequence continues at coordinate 1,425 of CAJFMZ010000254.1, forward strand.
AAATGGTATTGTTTCTCAAGGTTGGAATATGCGGAGGATTTACAACGTTTTCTTCATTTGTACTGGAAACGGGTAATTTGTGGGAAGGCGGCCATGCTGTTGCGGCATCTTTGTATGTTATTTTAAGCGTGACGCTGGGGGTGTTTGCTGTATTTGCCGGACAGGCAGTGGTGCGCTGACTGTCCGGCAGTATCTGCAGGCAAGTTTGTGAACCTCACTGCATGGATGCGGGGTTATTTGCTGCATTTGCCGCAGTCCGAGCAGCCATTGCAGATCAGCCTGCTGCCGCAGGTGGAGCAGGCTGCGCCATAATGGGGCTGATATAATTCACTTTCCGTAAGAGGGCGGCCGAAGCGGTCAGTCAGATGGAAGTGAATCGGTTTGCCGGAATAGTTCATACCGGATTTATGGGCCATGATGCTTTGAATCCGTTTGTCGGGCAGATGGTACCGTTTGCCGTCTTTGATAAAAACGGTACCGGTTTCGATGAAACAGAAGGTCACATTATGGGAAACGCATTCAGCGCGCAGCTGTTTTACCCAGTCAAAATTGCAGGGCCTTGCGCCGTCATAATTTTCGCCTCCGCAGATGACCTGCTGGATTTGACCGCTTTTCAGGTAGGGTTCTATGGTGACGGGACCGATGAAGGGGGCACACATAATTCCCTTGTGCTTAAATGGAAGATCAAGCAGGATAGGGATTCGCTCCTGGGCGCGGCGCTGATTTTCACAGGTGACATTGAACATGATATTTTCCCATCCATCGCCCCAATCCCTGGGAAGGCAGGACAGGACGCGCTGGGGACGTTTGGTCAGCAAAAAGAATTTTACATCCGGCCGCTGGCGCATGATTTCCCAGGCATCATCCCGCCATTCATCTGCTTCCTCCAAAAAGAAGTCAGAGGTCATACAGACGCGGATCAATTCGCCGCTTTGGATTTTATAACCGCCTCCCCGCTTTTTCAGCAGAGGATACTGAAAGCCGGATTTTGTCCGGTAGATGTCTGCACCGCTGCGGTCCCGCATGCGATCCAGAAAGTACATATAGCAGTGCTGGCATCCTTCGCTGCATTTCACGCAGCCATGCCAGGGATTCCATATATCGTGCATAAGCGAATGGCTCCTTTCCGTACCCCGTCGAATTTTGTATTCTATGATGATACCCGGGGATTTGGCATAAGTCAAGGGAAACGTGATCTGTGAATACTCCAAAGAAACAGAAGAATTGGTGAGGAGAGATGGGACTGGGGAAATTCAAGAAACCAGCATTTACAAGGATTGGAGAGTTTCGCAAACGCCTGATAAAAATAAGTAGGCGATTGCGAAACTCATTAGAAGAGAGAGAAGTTTTGAAGCGAGAACCCGGACGGCCGAAGGGAGCGAACCTTTTCCCTGTCGGGGCGCTCTCGCTCGTGAAAAACGTAGCGGTACTA
>CAJFMZ010000255.1 GCA_904393575.1 uncultured Sellimonas sp.
TGGATTCACGCTCCTTTTTGGTTTGGGGGGGATTGGAGGGGATATCCGATAGTATGGACGGGAAAGGGGCGGGTTATGCAGTGAGATCGGACGATAATACAATTGTTTCAATATCTAAATGGAATAAGAAAGAGAAAAAGGAGATCCTGCAGAGTCGGATTCATTCTGCAGGCTCTCCTTTTGTGCGATAAGCCCGGAAAGCGGCTGCCGTGCTTGCACGGGCAGACATTTGCCGGGCAACGGACAGCGAACAGCAATGCTGTGAGCTGGCCGTAATATCGCGGCGGATAGGGGAAGATTTTGTTTCCCTATCCGATCGATGGGCCATCCCATGGGCCTATGGGATGTTTCGCGAAATCATACAGGCAGTGCAGCGGACTGCACTGCCTGACAGGGGAATTCCTCCGGTTAATTGGAATTCGCGTGATTCTGCATGAGTTCCAGACGATCTTCCGGGAACCAGATGAACAGGGCGACTTCGGAGAAGGGATCCCACAGCTCTTCGGGATATTCCGACCACCACATAGGCTCTGTAGTGGTGTCGCTGGACATCACACGCAGATCTAGATAGGAGCCAGATTCTTTATTCATAACCGTCATTGTCTCATCTGGCATGCCATGATAATTGTCGGTTTCCATCCATGGCTCCATCTGCTGGCGGAGAGACTGGAACAATTGGTTCGCCTTTTCACTGTCTTCCAGCAGAAACACCCAGCGTATTCCGGCCAGTTCGCCGTCGTCGGTGGCGTCGGTAAATCCGAAGGATAGTTTGGTTTTGACGGGAGTGCCGTCTGTCAATGTTTTATTCTGTGTATAGTGGAGCATGTCGCCCTCGTCCAGATACAGGGTGTGCTCCTTCATCTTTTTTGCCACCTCTTTTTTGGTTGTGTACCAGGGAATTTCGTTCCATTCATAAGAAGTATCGGTGCTGGTGATCTGTTCGGTGACAAAGGTATCCGGATCGACGGTGTCGCTGGTGGGTATGCTGCCGCAGGATGCCAGACTGAGGGTTAGGACAGATGCCAGAATCATGGGTAAAAGACGTCTTTTTTTCATATTGTTCATCTCCCTTCCATTAAGAAATTCGGTGTCAATCAACCAAAACCATAAGCAGGGGAAGCCAGCCATCTTTCATCGGGCTTGTGTATGACCGGCCTGAGAGAGGAGCGGTTCAGCAAAGTGTCCCCACCTCTCTCGGGCGTCCGATTCATCCATAAGAAAGGTCTAATTCTTATAACTGTATTTTACATCGGATCCTTGAAAATGTAAATATATTGACGGGACTAAAAAAATGTATTTTTGTAAAATATGACTGTTCTTCTTGACATTGGTTTGGAAGGATTATACGATAAAAGAAGCAGAAAAATAGAAAAATAATACATATTTTCGGAAGGAAACAGAAAAAGGGAGGACCAATCATGGCAAATCATGAACGATTTCATTTTAAAACCCTGGAAGAGTTGAGAGAAAAGATAGAGGAATTGGGCGTCTCCATTCCTTTGGCGAACGATCTGTCTGTTTTGCGCCAGCCGGTGCGGGTGGGGCATCTTACGGCGCCCAATGTGTTTGCGGTGCTGCCCATGGAGGGCTGTGATTCCAACCGGGACGGCAGTCCCAGTGAGCTGGTGAGGCGGCGGTATCTGCGGTTTGCAAAGGGCGGTTCCGGCCTTTTGTGGTGGGAAGCCAATGCGGTGGTGGAAGAAGGACGGGCCAATGAGCTTCAGATGATGCTGACCAGAGACAATCTGTCCCAGTTTCAGCGGCTGATGGAAGAAGTAAAGGAGACAGCCGGTCAGAATCATTCCCAGCCGGTGCAGATTTTGCAGCTGACCCATTCCGGGCGGTACAGCCGCCCGGTGGGGCATACGCCGCGGCCGCTGATTCCCCAGCATGATCCCATTCTGGACGGACGCTCGGGGGTGAAGGAAGATACGCCTGTGGTGACGGATGAATATCTGGACCGGCTGACACAGCGCTATGTGGAATCGGCGCAGCTGGCGAAAAAGGCCGGATTTGACGGCGTGGATATCAAAGCCTGCCACCGCTATCTGATCAGCGAACTTTTGGCGAGCCATACAAGGAAGGGAAAATACGGCGGCAGCTTTGAAAATCGGAGCCGGTTCCTCCTTCAGACCATCCGCGCGGTGAAAGAGGTGATGGGAGAGGATTTTATCGTGGCATGCCGGTTCAATGTGTTTGATGCCCATCCCTATCCCTACGGATTCGGATGTTCCAAAGAGGATATGTGGACCTTTGACGAGACGGAGCCCCTTCGTCTGGTTAGACAGATGTGTGAGGCGGGCGTGGGCCTCCTTT
>CAJFMZ010000256.1 GCA_904393575.1 uncultured Sellimonas sp.
CGGTCAGCGGATAAAGCCGTGTGGCATATCCGGCTGCTAATATCAAACATTTCATGGGTCTATCTCCTCACAGTACAACACCGTCTGCGCTCTCACACAGATGGAACGAATACTTACCTTCCAGCGCCGGATATGCTCTCAAGTATTCAGCTGTCACCTTTGCTTCGATTTCATCTGCATAATCCGGATCAATCAGCGCCATACAACAGCCCTTGAAGCCTGCGCCGGAGAAACGCCCGCCGTAGATTCCCTTGGTGCTGACCATGATTTCATACAGCTTCTTCAGCTCATCGCAGCCGCACTCATAGTTTTCAATGGAGGATTTGCCGCTGGCGAACACCAATTGGCCATATCCTTCCAGATCACCCTTGCGCCACAACTCTGCGCCGGCTTCTGCTCTGGCGTATTCACTGTAATAATGCTCCGCTCTGCGCCGCCACAGTTCCGGCAATCTATCTTGATAGGTTTCAAATACTTCCACCGGCACGCTGCGCAGACGAGTCTCTGCAAAGGTTCCATAGTCCATTCCGGCGTAGCCCATCAAAGCATAAGCAGCAGCTTTGCACTCATCCTGACGCAGATTGTATTTTGAATTTGCCAAGGATCGCTCCAATCCGGAGAACAGAATTGCAATCTTGTAGGGCTTCATGGTATCCGCCATAGGAATCAGCTCAAAGCTGTCATCCTTAGTATCCAGATACAGAAGATGATTCTTCTTGGAAAGCACCTCGCAGGACTGATCCAACTTGCCACAGTTCACGCCAACATACTGGTTCTCTGCCGCCTTTGCCGTCATGATCATCTCCATCGGCGTGAGATGAATGTCATTGACCTTACACAGTGCAGAAAGGAAACAGATAATCACTGCTGCGGAGGAAGAAATACCGCCGCTGGGAAGACTGCCCTCGATCACACCGGAAAGGCCTACGTGCAGCGGGTACTTCTCCGCCAGCATCTTCGTCGCGCCACGCAGATGGTCTGCCCAATCTCCCTCTTTGTACTCAGGCACCGAGTTCACATGGAACTGTGCCCGCTTCGGGAAGTTCAGCGACTGCAGCTCAATAATGCCGTTCTGCTTCGGGCGGTACGCCATGTGGATACCCTTGTCGATGGCCAGTCCGTTGATCTTGCCAAACTGATGGTCGATGTGGGCACCCAGCGGGCTGATGCGATAGGGGCAGAACGCCACCGCTTCGGGCGACTTATGATAGAACTGTTCGTAAACTTCCGTACATTTCATGAAGTGGATTTTCCTTTCTCGGCTCTGGAAACAGAGCCAGACACAGGTGGACGGTTACTGATCCGCAACGATGTCGGATTCGCATCATTGCAGGATATATCTTATTGCTGGTTGCATCTTGTAATGGATGTATCTACTTGTAATGGATGTATCTAATGAAGGATTCTTACATATAAAACTCTTTGTACCACTCTGCGAACTTCCGCAGTCCAGTTCTCAGGCTCGTACTCGGCTTGAATCCGAAATCCCGCTCCAGAGCACTCGTATCTGCATAGGTCACAGGTACGTCGCCGGGCTGCATCGGAACCAACTCCTTGTGAGCCTCGAAGTCATAATCCTCCGGCAGCACTCCGGCACGAATCAGTTCTTCCTGCAGGATGGTCACAAAGTCCAGCAGATTCTCCGGCTGGTTGTTGCCGATGTTGTAAACTGCATACGGCGGCAGCGGCAGACCATCCTCACCGGTCACCTTATCCAGTGCCTTCTGCATCACCCGGACAACGCCCTCGACGATATCGTCCACATAGGTGAAGTCCCGCTTGCAGTTGCCGTAGTTGAAGATTTGAATCTTTTCCCCGGCTCTCAGCTTATTGGTGAAACCAAAGTACGCCATGTCCGGACGACCGGCAGGACCATAAACGGTAAAGAACCGCAGGCCAGTGGACGGAATGTTGTAGAGTTTGGAATATGCATGTGCCAGAAGCTCATTGCTCTTCTTAGTGGCTGCGTAGAGGGACACAGGGTTGTCCACCTTGTCGTCCGTGCTGTAGGGTACCTTCTTATTGGAGCCGTACACGCTGGAAGAAGAAGCATAGACCAGATGCTCTACCCCAGTTGCCCCATTATCATAGGAATGGCGGCAGGCTTCGAGGATGTTATAAAAACCAATGAGATTGCTCTCTATGTACGCATCCGGGTTGGTGATGGAGTAACGAACACCAGCCTGTGCTGCGAGATTCACAACCACCCGCGGCTTGTATTTCTCAAACATCTCGGTAATAATTGCCTTATCAGCAATGCTGCCCTTTACAAAAACAAAAGAAGGATGAGCAGACAGTTCTTCAAGCCGTGCCTCCTTCAATCGAACATCGTAATAATCATTCATATTATCGATGCCGATGACGGTCACGTCCTCCACATCGTTGTACAGGCGCTTTACCAGGTTGCTGCCAATAAATCCAGCGGCACCTGTGACCAATATCGTTTTGCCTCTTAATTCAACCTTGCTCATTCTTCGTAACTCTCCAATTCATCATTTCTGGTAATTTTTTACATCATACTGAACTAAAGTCTGCTCAACCACATCATCCCAGTTGTACTTCTGGCAGATAAAGTCAGCAGCCCCATTCTTTAGTCTCTCTACTGCATCGGGATTATCGCAAGCATATTGCAGTTTTTCTTTCAAATCATCAATATCCGACTTTTTGAAAAGTATCGCTTTATCCTCTACGACTTCCGCACATTCCGCAATATCAGAGGTAAGGCAGCAGTTGCCATAACTCATTGCTTCCAAAAGGCTCAGAGGCATCCCCTCAAGGTCAGAAGGAAGTGTGTACACATATGCATTGCTGTACAGTTCCTCAAGCATTTGTCCCTGCACAAACCCGGTGAAAACAATCCGATTATCGCCCTCTGCAAGTTGTTTTAATTCTTGCATGAATGTGTCCGTGTCAGAGCTACCACCGGCGATCACCAGCTTCTTGTCTGTCGTAACTCCCTTAAACGCCTCAACCAAATATATAATTCCCTTCTCTGGAACCAACCGCCCTAAGAAAAGGATATATTCATCTTTATCAAGTCCATATTTTTCTTTGATCAGCTGTGGGCTACAAATAATCGGTCTATTGACTCCATTTGGAATAAATACCGTCTTTCTCTTATAGGTATCCGCAAAATACTTCTGTACCCCCTCCGATAAGACGATGATCTCGTCAGCGTATTTGACCGCAACCTTCTCACCAAACTTAATATACTTGCTGGCAAATCCACCCCACTTGGCACGCTGCCAGTCTATTCCGTGAATTGTTGCAATACACCGTTTGCCGAACAACTTCGGAAACCATAGCATGGCGCAAGGTCCTTCCGCGTGGAAATGAACCACATCATACTTGCCAAATGCAGTGCAAATTGCAGCAAAGAAGGAAGAAGTCATTGCTGCGAGGCCCTTACGATTGATAGTGAAAACAGATTTCAGTTTTACGCCTCTATATTCCTCAAGAGAACCTCCATCAAATTCTTTCCCACTTACATGGTGACCTGACCGATTGTAACAGGTAACAGAATGACCCTCCTTAACCATTCTCGTGGAGAGTTCCTCCACTACAATCTCTATACCGCCTTCCCGTGATGGAATGCGCTTGTGTCCAAGCATTGCAATATTCAATTTATCCTTCATCTTTCGCGCACTCCTCACTTGCTATTCTCACTCCCTGAATTTTGTAGGTATCATTCTATTTTTTATCGCTGTGGTTATCATCTGGGATGATGTTCTCATCTTGCTATGACATCCTCATCCGTTTCCCACAGCGCGGAATCGTCTAAACTAAACTTATCTGTGTTCTTATAGGGTAGACCTGCCACGATGTGTATATCATCTGAACCACGCTCAGCATTCCAACGATCTCATCATCCTCTACCCTCTCGACCATCCTTTTGCCCTAAAGTCTCATTTTCATCAAAACAATTTCATTTATTGTCGAGGTCATTCTC
>CAJFMZ010000257.1 GCA_904393575.1 uncultured Sellimonas sp.
GGGAGCGGGCCCTGGCGGCCCTGGAGCAGGTGGGACTGGGAAACAAGTGGCGCCACAAGCCCATGGAGCTCTCCGGCGGCCAGCAGCAGCGGGTGTCCATTGCTCGGGCTCTGGTGGGCCGTCCGTCGGTCATCCTGGCCGACGAGCCCACCGGAGCCCTGGACTCCCGCACCGGCCGTGAGGTGCTGGCTATGCTCCAGGACATCCACCGCCAGGGCAACACCGTGGTTCTCATCACCCACGACAACTCCATCGCCGTCCAGGCCCAGCGGATCATCCGCCTGGAGGACGGAAAGGTGGTCTACGACGGACCCTCCGACGCCCCCGAGGCGGTGGTCACCCCCCGGATCGCCGGAGGGGAGGAGGGGAGGAGCGCATGAGCATTTTGGAATCCCTGGAGCTGGCCCTGAAAAACATCGTCTCCAGCAAGGTGCGCACCCTTCTGACCATGCTGGGCATCATCATCGGCGTGGCGGCGGTCATCGTCATTGTGGGTCTGGGCAACGGCCTGGAGGGCTACGTCACCGAGAGCTTTTCCGACATGGGCACCAACACCCTCACCGTCACCGTCATGTCCCGGGGCTCCACCCGCTCCCTGGATGTGGAGGACATGTACGACATTGTGGAGGAGAACAGCGAGTATCTGGACCTGTGCTCCCCCACTGTAACGATGGCGGGCTATGTGAAGATCGGCTCGGAAACGGTGGACACCACCACCTCCACCGGCGTCAGCGAGGACTATCTGGACATCGCCCGGCTGACCATTGCCCAGGGGCGGAACCTGCAGTACAGCGACATGTCCACCCGGGCCAAGGTGTGCGTCATCGGGGCCTATCTGAACCAGGCCTACTTCGGCGGAAACGCCGTGGGTCAGACCCTCCGGGTGGGGGGCCAGAGTCTGGAGATCGTGGGCGTGCTGGCCCAGCAGGACGAGGAGCTGGAGGAGGGGGGCAGCGACGACTGCCTGTATCTGCCCTACACCACCGCGGAGCGCATCACCGGCGAAACCAGCACGTACACCATCACCATGAAGGACGAGAACTACATCGACGAGAGCGTGGCCGCTCTGGAAGCTGCCCTGTACGCCGTCTTTGCCAGCGACGACTACTACACCGTCACCAGCATGTCGGAAATGCTGGAGACCATGACCAGCATGATCAACCTTCTGGTGGGCGTGCTGGCGGGCATCGCCGCCATCTCCCTGGTGGTGGGCGGCATCGGCATTATGAACATCATGCTGGTGTCCGTCACCGAGCGCACCCGGGAGATCGGCATAAGAAAGTCTCTGGGGGCCAAGGAGCGGTACATCATGCAGCAGTTCGTCATCGAGGCGGCCGCCACCAGCGCCCTGGGCGGGATCATCGGCATTCTCCTGGGCGACGGCCTGTCCATTCTGGCTACCCAGGTAGTGGAGCGGCTGATGGAGGAGAGTCTCACCATCTCCCCCACTCTGGCGGCGGTGGCCCTGGCCTTCGGCATCTCGGTGGGCATCGGGATTTTCTTCGGATACCTGCCCGCCAAAAAGGCAGCACAGCTCAACCCCATCGACGCGCTGCACTACGATTGATCCATCTGGGCCCGGCGGCGCCGGGCCCAGACATCACCACAAATAAGGAGTGTTGTATATGAAACGACCGATCACCTCCGCCCTGCTGGCGGCGGCTCTGTCTCTGTCCCTGGTGGTCCCGGCGGGGGCGGTGAGTTCCTCCACGGCAGTGGAGGCCATCCAGGCCCTGGGGATCATCACCGGGGACAGCTCCGGAGACCTGAACCTCTCCTCCCCCGTGACCCGGGCGGAGTTTGTCACCATGATGACGGCGGCCTCCAGCTATAAGGACAGCATCGGGGAGGGCAGCGGCGTCTCCCTGTTTAAGGACGTCAAGAGCGACCACTGGGCCAGCGAGTACATCAAGCTGGCGGTGGAGCAGGGCTGGATGAGCGGCTATGTGGACGGCACCTTCCGGCCGGACGACCAGATCACCCTGGAGGAGGCCTGCACCGCCCTGCTGAAGATGCTGGGCTACGACTCCTCCACACTGGCGGGCTCCTACCCCTCCGCCCAGCTGTCCAAGGCCTCCTCCGTGGGGCTGCGGGACGATGTGGACGCGGTTCAGGGGGAGGCCCTCACCCGCCAGGACTGCGTCATGCTCTTCTATAACCTGCTGGTCAGCGACGACAGCAGCGGCACGGTATACGGCACCACCCTGGGCTATACCGTCACCAACGGCGAGGTGGACTACTCCACTCTGGTGACCGCTGACACCAAGGGCCCCTACGTGGCCAGCGCCGACAAGAGCCTGTCCCTGCCCTTCTCCTCCACGGGCGCCACCATTTACCGCAACGGCGCCCTGTCCAGCCTGTCGGAGGTTCAGGAGTACGACGTGTACTACTACAACGAAAACCTGCGCACCGTCTGGGTGTACAGCGACAAGGTCAGCGGCACCCTCACCGCCCTGTCCCCCAGTTCCGCCGCCCCCACCTCTATCACCGTGACCGGCACGGAGTATGAGCTGGGCACCTCCACCGCCATCTACAAGTGCTCCAGCCAGGGCGAGTTCTCCACCGGCGACGTGGTCACCCTCCTGCTGGGCATGAACGGCGAGGTGGTGGACCTGCTCTCCGCCGGCAGCGTCGGCTCCAGCACGTCCAGCACAGTCTATTACGGGACCGTGCTCTCCAGCCAGAAGGGGGCCTCCAGCTCCTCCACCAGCAGCTCCAGCTCCTCCTCCGTGCAGACCGAGACCCAGGTGGCCTGCTCCGACGGCACGGTGCGCACCTTCTATACCAGCACCGGGACCTACTCCGTGGGACGGCTGGTAACGGTCACTGTGAACAGCTCCGGCACCACCATCAAGTCCATGCAGTCCAAGTCTCTCTCCGGAAAGGTCAGCAGCGACGGCTCCTCCTTTGCCGGCTATGACTTTGCCGATGATGTGGAGATCCTGGACACCGACGGAGAGGGGGGCTACGCCCGCATCTATCCCTCCCGCCTGGCGGGCGAGACCCTGCAGAGCGACGACGTGATTTACTACACCCTGAACAGCTCCGACGAGATCGACTGCCTCATTCTCAGCGAAGCCACCGGAGACACCTATACCTACGTCTATGTGACCTCGGCGGAGACCAGTTCCAGCGGCACCAGCGTATCCGGTTCCTATGAATACTACCAAAACGGCGAACAGTATACCATAAACGGCAGCGTCATCTATACCGCCAAGACCGGCGGCGCCGCTCTCATCTATGAGGACGAGGAGCTGAAGAACATCCGCCAGCTGGAGGATATCACCATCACGGATCTGGACGCCCTCTCCCTCACCGCCACCTCGGGCAACCGCAGCTATGATATTGCCGAGGATGTGCAGGTCCTCCTGCGGGACACCAACGGAAGCCGCGGCTACTATCTGACGACCCTGTCTGAGATCGACTCCAGTAACTATACGCTGAAGGGCTGGTACGACGATTTTGGCTGTTCCGCCGGCGGCCGCATCCGGATCATTGTGGCCACGCCTGAGGAGTAAGAAACTGGTCTCCGGCCTCTCCATTTCCCTGAAAGTCGGATCGGCTCTTCCCTCTTGAAACAAAGATCGGCCCGCGGAATGCTCCGCGGGCCGATCTCTAAATCTTTATAAAGGAGTTACAGAACCGGGTCCTGGTGCTCCTCCTGGGGCTGGTCGCTGTCCAGGGTGATAGCCCCCTCCTCAAAGAGGGAGTCCTCGCCGTCCTCCCCGTCGTCCAGGAGCAGGTCCAAGCCCAGGCTCTCCTCCTCGTCCTCGGCGGGCGCCTCCAGGGCGTCGGCCACGATGGAGCCGGACTTCTTGCCGGCCAGGTTGCCCTCGTCGTCGATGGTATCGAACTTCCGGTACTGAGCCAGGCCGGAACCGGCGGGGATCAGCTTACCGATGATGACGTTCTCCTTCAGGCCGCGCAGGTGGTCCACCTTGCCGCGGATG
>CAJFMZ010000258.1 GCA_904393575.1 uncultured Sellimonas sp.
GTCATGAGCAGCCTGCCCCAGCTGTTTTCCTCGTCTACCAGTAAGTTCGTGCTCCTGGCCATCCCCTTCTTTATTCTGGCCGGCAACATTATGGATAAGGCCCAGATCTCCAAGAGACTGATCCGCTTGGCGGAGACCTGTGTGGGCCACCTGCGGGGCGGTCTGGCCATTGTGTGCGTCATCGTCTCCTGCTTCTTTGCCGCCATCTCCGGCTCCGGTCCGGCCACCGTGGCCGCGCTGGGTCTGGTGATGATCCCCGGTATGATCCGCTCCGGCTACAGCCCCTCCTTTTCTGCCGCTCTCATGGGCTGTGCCGGCGCGATCGGGGTCATTATCCCACCCTCCATCACCTTTGTGGTATATGGCTCTATTGCGGATACCTCTATTGGCGACTTGTTCAAGGCCGGTGTCATCCCCGGATTGATTATGGGTGCGGCCCTGATTATTACCGCTCTGCTCATCGGCCGAAAACTGAAACTGGAATCCCTGCCGAAGGCCAGCTGGCGGGAGCGCTGGATAGCCTTTAAAGAAGCGTTCTGGGGACTGCTGATGCCGGTTATCATCCTGGGCGGAATCTATGGCGGAATCTTTACTCCTACTGAGGCGGCCGCTGTTTCGGTTGTGTACGGGTTATTTGTGGGTGTGTTCATCTATAAGACCGTCCGGATCAAGGAGCTGTGGGCTATCATCATCGACTCGGCCAGCACCACCGCCACCGTTATGTTCATTACCGCGGCGGCCAGCATGTTCGCCTATGTACTCACCCGGGCCCGCCTGGATGTGGCTATCAGCGGCGCTTTGGAAAACATCACCGGCGGCTCTACCATCGTGTTCTTCCTGATCGTCAACATCATCCTGCTCATTGCGGGCTGCTTTCTGGACTCTACCTCTGCTCTGTATATTTTTACTCCACTGTTTGTCCCCGTGGCTCAGGCCCTGGGCATCGACCTCATCCATCTTGGCGTAGTTATGATCGTCAACCTGGCCATCGGACTGTTCACTCCTCCTGTGGGAGTCAACCTGTATGTGGCCTGCGGCGTAGCCAAGGTAAATTTGAAGCAGATCTCCAAGGCTGTGGTCCCGCTTCTGATCGCATCCATCGTCGTGCTTCTGATCATTACCTATATCCCCGGCATCTCCACTATGTTCACATCGTAAACTCTGCTTGAAGAAAGGTGAGTATCATGAAGGAAACCACAAGCATCGCTCAGCTGCAGAACACCTGTATCGACCTGAAAAAAAATGTCATCTCTATGATCCATAAAGCCCAGTCTGGCCACCCCGGCGGTTCCCTGTCTGTAGCTGAGTTCATTACAGCCTGCTATTTCCGGGAGATGGATCTGGACCCCAAGGACCCAAAGTGGCCTGACCGGGACCGTTTCGTCCTCTCTAAGGGTCACGTGTGCCCTGCTCAATACGCCGCACTTGCCATGCGCGGCTTCTTCCCGATGGAGGAACTGGACACTCTGCGGAAGGAGGGCTCCATACTCCAGGGACATCCGGATATGAAGAAGTGTCCCGGCATCGATATTTCTACCGGCTCTTTAGGGCAGGGACTGGCCTGCGGAGTGGGTATGGCCATTGCCGCCAAACTGGACCAAAAGTCCTACCGGGTGTTCGTCGCCGTGGGAGACGGTGAGTGCAACGAAGGTGAGATCTGGGAAGCCTGCCAGACCGCCTATAAGTACCAGTTGGATAACCTGGTTGTCTTTGTGGACTACAACAACCTGCAGTTGGACGGCACCTGCGACGAAATCATGCCCCCCATTGATCTGGGCGCTAAGTTCCGGGCATTTGGCTTTGATGTATACGAGATCAACGGTAATGACATGGGTCAGATGGTAGCCGCCCTTGACCTGGCGGAAGCCGTCAAGAACGGCAGACCTAAATGCATTTTTGGACACACCATCAAGGGAAAGGGCGTCTCCTTCATGGAGAACCAGTGCGGCTGGCACGGCGTGGCTCCCAACGACCAGGAATATCAGCAGGCTATGGCAGAATTGGATCAGCAGTATGTGAAGTGCTGAAGGAGGAAACGAAGATGAGCGAAACATTAAAAAAGGCCACCCGAGACGGGTTTGGTGATGAGATTGTAGCGCTTGGCAAGGAAAACTCTAATATTTTAGTAGTTGACGTGGACATCGGCAAGTCCTGCAAAACAGGCGCCTTCCGCAAGGAACTGCCGGAACAGTACCTGAATGTAGGCATTGCCGAACAGAACGCTGCCGGTGTGGCTGCTGGCCTGGCCACCTGCGGTAAGGTCCCCTTTGTAGTTACCTATGCCGCCTTCGGCTCCATGCGGATGTGTGAGATGATCCGTCAGGAAATCTGTTACCCCCACCTGAATGTAAAGATCGCCTGCTCCCACGGCGGCGTCACTCCGGCTAACGACGGCGCCAGCCACCAGAGCATCGAGGACATGGGCATCCTGCGCACCATTCCCAATATGACCGTTATTATGCCTGCCGACTACTGGGCTGCCCGGAAGCTGGTGCGTGCCGCTGCAGAATTTGACGGCCCCGTTTACTTGCGCTTCACTCGGGATGCCATCCCGGTCATCTATGACGAGAATGACACATTTGAGATTGGCAAAGCCAATCAGCTCCGGGACGGCAGTGACGTGGCCATCATCGCAAACGGCGATACGGTCCGCCTGGCTCTGGAGGCCGCTGAGACTCTGGCAGCTGCTGGGATCTCCGCCCGTGTACTGGATATGCACACCATCAAGCCTCTGGATGTGGAGGCCGTCCATGCCTGCGTCGCAGACATCGGAAAGATTATCACCGTGGAAGACCACAATATTCTCAACGGCTTGGGCAGCGCAGTGGCCGATGTGGTTGCCGAGTCAAACGGAGCTCTCCTCCGTCGAGTGGGCATTCAGGACCAGTTTGGCATGTCCGCCCCCTACGACCGCCTGCTGGCCATGAACGGTGTGACCACCGAGCACATTGTGGAACTGGCGCATTCCCTGTGCGGTAAATAAGCATTCCGCCCGCCATTCTCACGGATAGGATAGTGTAACATTCAATTTCAAAATAGAATTATGCGGAAAGGAAGTTTAAATCATGCTGGATTTTAACGGTCAGGTCGTCCTCATCACTGGAGCCGGCTCTCCCAAGGGGATCGGCCGTACCATCGCCCACACCTTCGCCCGCCAAGGAGCTCAGGTGGTCATCACGGACATTAACCAAGCTGGCCTGGATGCCAATGTCAAAGAGATGGAGGACAATGGCTGGAAGGCCTGCGGTATTGCCGGCA
>CAJFMZ010000259.1 GCA_904393575.1 uncultured Sellimonas sp.
TCCCACGCGGCAGATGATTGCGCCGTTGCAGGAGGAGGTGACGCGCGGGAAGTTCGACTACGCGATGGCGACGGACAGCGACGGCGACCGCCTCGGCATTCTCGACGAGCAGGGGAACTACGTTAACAGCAACGATATCCTCGCCTGTCTCTACTACTATCTCGTAACATACAGAGGGATGAAAGGGGATGTCGTCAAGAACATTGCAACCTCCGTCATTCTCGATTTACTCGCCGAAAAGCTGGGATTTGCCTGCCATACGGTGGACGTGGGGTTCAAAAACATTTCCTCGAAGATGCGGGAAACGGACGCGCTTATCGGGGGCGAATCGAGCGGAGGGCTCACCTGCCGCGGCTATCTTGCGGGAAAGGACAGCACCTTTTCGGGCGCGCTCTTCATGGAGATGCGCATTACGATGGAC
The DNA here is from genome assembly GCA_904393575.1 of uncultured Sellimonas sp. GTDB lineage: Bacteria > Bacillota > Clostridia > Lachnospirales > Lachnospiraceae > Sellimonas. The sequence continues at coordinate 422 of CAJFMZ010000259.1, forward strand.
AAGCCCGTCTCGGAGATCGTCAAGGAAGTGCATGCCTTCTGCGGCTATACATACGCCTGCGTGGAGGAGGAACTTCGCCTTCCCGCCATGCCCGAAGAGGGAGCGTTCGCGCGTCTTACGCCCGATTTCGGCAGAGAAGCCGTACGCTTTGAACAACTGAACAATAATTACAAATGGCACTTTGCGGGCGGCTGCTGGGGGCTTTTGCGGCTCTCCGGAACGGAGCCCGTGGTGCGGGTATTCGCCGAGGCGGAAACGCCCGCGGCGGCACAAAATATCGCAGACGTATTGAAAAAATCGGTACTATCCTGATCGGGACAGGAAAAGGGGCGGATATTTTGGATGAGTTGTATTATTTGCTGAATATCCTGCTTGCTGTGGTGCTGGGGTTTGCCATCGGTTACGAGAGAAAGCTGCGCTATAAAGAGGCAGGTATCCGTACGCACACCATCGTGTGCGCGGGGAGCGCGCTCATCATGGTGGTATCCAAGTACGGCTTTGCCGACATCATGGAGTACGACGCTTCGCGCGTGGCGGCGCAGATCGTTTCAGGCATCGGTTTTCTGGGCGCGGGCATCATCATCTACCGTAAGCATGAGATCCACGGGCTTACGACTGCCGCGGGCGTGTGGGCAACGTCCGGCGTCGGGATGGCTGCGGGCGCGGGGATGTATATCGTTGCCGTGGGGGCAGCCGTGATCCTCATCGGAGTGCAATGCCTCTTCCATATCAAGTGCAAATTCTTTCAGACGAAGAAGTATTTTCAGGTGAAGATTGTGTTCGCGAGCAGCGGCGGGGAGAACGACGTCATCAAAGAGATCTTTCAGACCGACCGCTTTAACCGACTTGTCATCGAGCGCAAGGGCGGGGAGACGGTGTACCATGCGACGCTCAACACGGACAGGGAGTATTCCTCGCAGCGGCTCACGGAGATCATGGCGGAACATCCCTTTATCCGTTCCATCGAACGCTGCGACGAGACATGAGAAGTTTTTATACGGTATCAGTATTGTGAATGATGATCGCAAGCTTGTAGGTTTCACGGTGACGTAAAGCGGCTTGGCGGGCAAAAAATATCCGAATATGGAGATTAAATCAATGGACCGGATCGAAGAGTTGAATGTGAAGAAAATTTGTGGTTGTTTTGAGGTTGAGGGCTCGTTTGTCCAGTGTGTTCAATGCGGAGAGGGGCATATCAATGATACATATAAGGTAACGATAGATAATCACGGAAAGTTACGTCATTATCTGCTTCAAAGGCTCAATAAAATGTTGAGCAGTGAAGTTGAAAAATTGATGCATAATATTGAGCTTGTGACTTCTTACTGCCGAAAGAATATTGAAGCAAATGGCGGCGATCCGATGCGTGAATGTCTGAATCCCATTCGTGCGCGTGACGGGAAATGTTATATTTATGATGGCGAAAGCTGTTTTCGTATGTTTGACTATATTGAAGGCGCAAAGACTTACCAGAATGCCGACGATCCAAACGTATTTTATGAAAGCGCAGTGACATTCGGAAATTTTGCAAGGATGCTTTCCGGCTTTGACGCCTCGCAGCTCTACGAGGTGCTGCCCGATTTTCATAATACCAAAGTGCGTTATTCGAATTTTCTCGCCGCCGTACAAAAAGATATTTGCGGCAGGGCAAAAGGAGTGCAGGCGGAAATTACATGGGTGAATTCGCATAAATATCTGTGCGGAAAAATCGTGGATAGAATTACTTCTGGTGAGATTCCGCTGCGCGTCACGCACAACGATACGAAATTGAATAACGTAATGTTTGACCAAAAGACTGGGAAAGGACTTGTTGTTGTCGACCTTGATACCGTTATGCCCGGAAGCGTCTGCTATGATTTCGGCGACAGCATCCGATTCGGCTGTAATTCCGCTGCCGAAGACGAGCCGGATATCGAAAAAGTACATTTCATGTTTGATCGTTATAAGATTTATCTCAAGGGTTATTTCTTGGCTTTGGGCGATACGCTTGTGGCGGCGGAAAAGGAGAACTTGCCGATGGGCGCCATTCTCATGACTTATGAATGCGGAATGCGGTTTCTGACGGACTACCTTGAAGGCGATGTATATTATCACACTTCACGAGCAAGACAAAATCTTGAAAGAGCGCGTACGCAGTTCAAACTCGTGAACGAGATGATCGCTGTTTACGATAAAATGCTTGCGGCGGTGAAGGAGATTGCATGAGTCATGCAGGTACAAGACGCTATCTTCGAGAAAACATTTGCGGTGCGGAAAGCCGCTATTGTTCTTTTGTTTATTCATTTGGCGAAGACAGCGCAAAATTTTATTTTGAAGTCAATGAACGCGAGATCATAAGTCCTTTTACATGTGATAACGAAGATATCTGGCAAGGCGATGTTGTAGAAGTGTTTATTTCTCCGGATGGCGATCTTTCCAAATATTATGAATTGGAAGTATCTCCTTTCGGCGTCAGGTTTTGGGGATTGATTGTCAACAGAGACGGTCATACGCCCGAGATTACCAAAAGACCTCCCGTCTTTTCTGCCATAGCCAAACGGTCATCGCGCGGTTATAGCGTTGAGATTGTTCTGCCGTATTCTTCAATTACAGGCGTCGATAAGCAGAAAATTAGGTTCAATGCGTTTTGTATCAATACACAAAAAGACGGAACGCAATTACTGTATGCTCTTATGCCTACATTGTGCGATAATTTTCACAGACCAAGTTTTTTTATTCATCACGATGAAGAAGTTTCTGATTGAAAAACTGTTGGCATATGCGCGGGCGCATCTGGGGCTTGCGGAGACGGATGAAGTCTATATGCGCAATGTATTGCTCACCGTCTTTCATGCGGACGCGCCCTATGTCGGCGCGGCGGATGTTGCGGACGCCGTGAAAGCGGACGTTCCCGATGCGCTTGCGGAGGAGATCAAAGCGTACGCGCTTGCAAAGGGGCTGTGCGCCGAGGGCAGATGGGAGTATTTTGCGGCGGATATTTTCGGGCTGCTGATGCCGCGTCCGTCCGAAGTCAACCGCACGTTCCTGGCACTGTTGAAGAAGAAGGGCGCGCAGGCGGCGTGCGACTATCTGTACGGGCTGTCCGTTAAGAGCGGATATGTGCAGAAGACGGCGATTGCGCGCAATCTCAAATGGGAATACGACGAC
>CAJFMZ010000260.1 GCA_904393575.1 uncultured Sellimonas sp.
CGATGAAAAGCAGATCTCCCCGCGGCTGTATCTCGACTACCTCAAAGCCTGCGAACATTTGGGATTAGATATGTCCCTGCCGCAAAACAAGCTGCCGCATGACTTCATGCGCTGGCACGATATCCGCATCGACCAATATGCGACGGCAAAAGCAGAGGCGGACAGGATCGCAAAAGCAGCACTCTTCAACCAATTTGCAAGCATTGCGGAGAAATATCTTCCCTTACAGCACAACAAACGCAGCGCGTTTATCTGCATCATCGCAAAATCCCCCGCAGACCTTATCCGTGAAGGAGAAGCCCTCGACCATTGCGTGGGACGCATGAATTACGACCAGAAGATGATCCGTGAGGATTCTCTGATCTTTTTCGTGCGCATGAAGGAACAGCCCGATAAACCGCTCGTGACGCTCGAATACTCGCTCACAAAACACAAAGTTCTGCAATGCTACGGCGAACACGACACCAAGCCGAACGAAGATATTCTGCATTACGTCAATAAAGTCTGGCTGCCCTACGCCAACAAAGCATTGAAGCAAATTCAAACAGCGGCATGACCGCAAAGGAGGCAGCGTGACGCTGCGCCCAAATTAAAACAGGAGATGAATTTATGAAAAACTATCTTGATGAGATCTACACCGTATCTGAATTTCAACGCGATCATTCCGCACTCGCCGAAAAGGCGGAACGGGCAATGCAATACCTCAAAGGCTACTGCCCGAACAGCGAGGGCGCAACTTTCGTCATCATCGAAGTGGAAGGCTACAAATGCGTCGCCTATCTTACGGACGAGTTCTCACCTTACGCCCTATCTGATATGATCGCCCCTTTCGATGAGAACAAAATTTACCCTTTACAAGGACTTGTAACACACTACGCATTCAAACGTTACTGAACGGAGGAAACACCTATGAACAATTATTTCCGTATCACCGCTTATCATCCGAAGAAGAATGTTTGTGCCGTCTTTGACAGCAACGGGAAGTTTGAAAAGCTCTGGCAGTTCTCATCTTTCCTCGTATTCAAGGGATTCACTATCGTGGAAGTCAGCGCGGACTTTCAGGATGGCGACCTGCCAAAAGTCCCCGCATCCGAGAGCATCATCCTGCGCGCCTGCGGGAAAGGCGAGCCGCAGAAACTTGGGGACGCCGTTGTCGTACAAGGAAAGAGCTATACCCCGAAAGGAGCGTGATATGCTGCCGCCCTTTGTCTTTGACTTCACGCTCGGAAGGTCGAACGTGACTTATACGGACGTTCCGCCCGTACATACGCCCCTCGTCACCGAGCCCAAACACCTATGCCCCTATCTTATCCCGAAAATCGAAGAGATCGTGAAGGACATCGAACGTGCCGCACGTCGCACGGACAAGCACAAATTCGTTTCCGACCTCATGGAATGCGGCGCCATCGCTGTTTCCAACCTCGTCGATCTGCCGCAGCGGGAAAAGCGCGAGGAGCGGTACTTGCAGATCATGAAGGACTATCCGAAAGAAGACCAAAACGCGCTTGCGGACATCTTCGCCAAGATATTCGCACTGCTCTCCTCCGTGGTCTATGACGACGGGAGATTCGACGACTACCTCGGCAAGCTCTTCATGAACAGCAATCTCGGCAACGAACATACGGGGCAGTTCTTCACGCCCTATCACATTTCCCATTTCATGGCGGAAGTCACGCTCACGGGAGAACTCGTCAGAGAGAAGGCGGACCGCGACGAGATCATCACCATCTCTGATCCGTGCTGCGGTGGCGGAGGGATGCTCGTTGCAGCGCTTGAAGTCCTCAGGAGCCGCGGCGTTAACTACACACGCAATTGCTATCTGGACGCCGCCGACATCGACCTTCGGTGCATCCACATGACGTACCTGCAACTCTCTCTTGCAGGAGCACCCGCCATCGTCCGCCATCAAAACACTTTGACACAGGAACTTTGGAGTGTGTGGTACACGCCGGCGTTCATCATGCAGTACCCGCGCTTCTGTAAATTCGACCGCAACTGAATACCCGCCTTACAGGGGGAGCGCCGATTTATGGTTCTCCCCTTTTTTCATGCGGGCAACGGTCAAACATGCCGCCAAAATCACCCGAAAAAAGCCCGGATTTTGCCCCGAAAAACACAAATGGCAATAAG
>CAJFMZ010000261.1 GCA_904393575.1 uncultured Sellimonas sp.
ATCGGGCTTCATAAGAAGCCTTTTTATATTCTGAAATTTCGGACAATGCGGACGGACACGCCAAAGGACATGCCTACGCATCTCCTTGCAAATCCGGATCAATATATTACGAAAGCAGGACATTTTCTGCGGAAGACATCACTGGACGAGCTGCCGCAGATTATTAATATTTTGCTGGGAGATATGAGCATCATCGGTCCCCGCCCAGCGCTCTGGAATCAGTACGATCTGATTGCGGAGCGGGATAAATACGGAGCCAATGATGTACTTCCCGGCCTGACTGGCTGGGCGCAGATCAACGGACGGGATGAGCTGGAGATTCCCGTGAAGGCAAAGCTGGATGGAGAATATGTGGAAAAGCTGCTGAAAAGTGGCTGGAGCGGCTTCCGGATGGATTGCCGCTGCTTCTTTGGAACCATCATCAGCGTACTGCGCCATGAAGGAGTCGTGGAAGGCGGTACCGGAGAAATGGAAAGGCAGAAAGCCGAGAAAAAAGGAAAGTGATTTTCAGGTATGAAGAAAATATTGATTACAGGTGCGAACAGTTATATAGGGACCTCCTTTGAAGCGTGGGCAAAAAAACGCTATCCGGGAGAATTTGAAATCGATACGGTAGACATGGTCGATGAAAGCTGGCGGGAGAAAAGCTTTGCCGGATATGATGCTGTATTTCATGTGGCAGGGATTGCCCATGCAGATGTGGGACATGTCTCTGAGGAACGGAAAGCATTTTATTATAAGATCAACCGGGATTTGGCGATTGAGACAGCCAGAAAAGCCAAAGAAGACGGCGTCAGTCAGTTTGTCTTTATGAGCAGTATGATTGTTTATGGGGAGAGCGCTGGCCTGGGAAAGAAAAAAGTCATCACAAAGGACACGAAGCCACATCCGGCGAATTTCTACGGCGATAGCAAATGGCAGGCAGACAAGGGCGTCAGGAAGCTGGCGGACGACAGCTTTCATGTGGCGGTTCTGCGTCCTCCGATGATTTATGGAAAAGGAAGCAAGGGAAATTATCCGCTGCTGGCAAAAATGGCGAAAAAGCTGCCGGTTTTTCCGGATGTTCAAAATGAGAGAAGTATGCTCTATATCGGAAACTTGTGTGAATTTCTGTGTCTGCTGATGCAGTCAGGCGAGGGAGGAATCTATTTCCCACAGAACGCAGAATATGTGCGGACCAGCGAGATGGTACGACTGATTGCGAAGACAGCGGGACATAGGATATGGATTACAAAGCTGCTGAATCCGGCAGTGTGGCTGGCTGGAAAAATTCCGGGCAAAGTGTCCGGGATGGTAAATAAGGCGTTTGGGAATATGACGTATGAGCTGGAAATGAGCGAAGCGTTTGATGGAAAATACAGATACTTTGATCTGGAGCGCTCAATTCGTCTGACGGAGGGAAAAGCCAGATGAAAAAGCGGCTCTTGGTAATCAGTCAGTATTTTTATCCGGAACAGTTCCGCATCAACGATTTGTGTAAGGAATGGGTAAAACGAGGATATGAGGTCACGGTAGTAACGGGGATTCCCAATTACCCGACAGGAAAATTCTTCAAAGGCTACAGCTGGCTGAAAAAGCGAAAGGAAGAATATGAGGGGATTCATATTATCAGGCTGCCGTTGATACCACGGGGGCATAGCAGTCTGATGCTGGCTCTGAATTATGTCTCTTTCGTAATATCAGGATGGTTCTGGAGCCATTTCACAAGGGTAAAAGCAGATAAAGTTTTTATCTTTGAAGTATCACCTATGACACAGGCTCTGCTTGGAGTCTGGTATAAAAGAAGAAAAAAGGTTCCCTGTTTTATCTATGTACAGGATCTGTGGCCTGAAAACGTAGAGATTGTCACAGGGATTCACAATAAGAGAATTATCCATGTGATAGATAAGATGGTGGACTATATTTACAGGAACTGTGAGCTGATTTTGGCCACATCACCGTCCTTTGTAAAAAGGATAGAGGAAAGGAAAAGCGCATGGAGGAATAAAAAAAGTAAAGTAAAATACTGGCCGCAGTATGCAGAAGACTTTTACAAGCCGGCTGCAAGAAAACCACTCTCAGATATGCCGCAGGAGGATTCCTTTAAAATCGTATTCACAGGAAACATCGGATACGCGCAGGGACTGGATATTCTTCCAAAGACAGCAGCTATATTGAAGGAGAAAGGTATCAACTGCAGTTTCATCATTATAGGAGACGGAAGGTACAGAGAGACGCTGGAAAGGGAAATACACGCCGCAGGCGTACAGGATATGTTCTATATGCTTGGAAGGAAAAAGCCAGAGGAGATACCTGACTATCTGGCGTGGTGTGACGTGGCGTTTATTTCATTTGCGGATAATCCTCTGTTTGAAATGACGATTCCGGCGAAGCTGCAGTCTTATATGGCTTGTGGAATGCCGATTCTTGCGTCGGCGTCTGGCGAGACGGAAAGAATTATTCGGGAAGCGGATTGTGGAGTAGTCTGCAGGATTGGAGATGCAGGGGCGCTGGCTGATAGAATTTTTGCAATGAGTAAAATGGACGATGAAAAATTAGAAGAAATGCGGCAAAAGTCGTTTGGATATTATTGCAGAGAATTTGACAGAATAAATTTGCTGGATAAGATAGGAAAATATTTAGATAAATAAAGATATTTGGAGGAATAAGATGAATAACAGGGAATATCAGGTATGTACAAATTGCGTAATGGATACGACAGATTCTGTGATTCAGTTTGATGAAAAAGGAATGTGTGATCATTGTCATAATTATTATGAGAATATTCTGCCTAACTGGCACCCGGACGAACAGGGAAGGAAAAAACTGGATGAAATTGTCGCACAGATAAAAAAGGATGGCCAGGGAAAGAAATATGACTGTATTATAGGATTGAGTGGAGGAGTAGACAGTTCTTATCTTGCGTATTTTGCGGTAAAAAAGCTGGGGCTGCGCCCTCTTCTGTTCGCCTGTGACACTGGCTGGAATCTCAATGTGGCCGTGCAGAACGTAGAAAAAATTACAAAGGGACTGAATATGCCGCTGCATACGGAGATTGTAAACTGGAATGAAATGAGAGACCTTCAGCTGTCATTTTTTAAGGCGCAGGTGCCCTACCAGGATATTCCCCAGGATCACGTAATATTTGCTTCGCTTTACAATTATGCTGCAAAAAATGGAATTAAGTATGTTCTGACGGGAGGAAATAATTCGACAGAATGTGTACGGGAACCGATTGAATGGGTTTATCAGAATGATATTCGTATGTTGAAAGATATCCATAAGAAGTTTGGCATAATACCGCTCAAAACACTTCCTTTATGCGGAATGTTTAAGGCGCATTTATATTATCGATATATCAAAGGCATGAAGGTGGTAAAACCTTTGGATTTGATCCCGTATACAAAAGCAGATGCCATCGCTACGCTGCAGAAAGAGTTTGGCTGGGAGCCATATGCAAACAAGCATTTTGAAAGTGTATTCACGAGATTTTATGAGGGCTACTGGCTGATTAAAAAATTTGGATATGATAAAAGAAGATGTCACTTTTCCAGTCTGATTTTGACGGGACAGCTGAAGAGAGATGAGGCGCTGGAGATCCTGAAAAATCCGCCTTATGATGAAAAGCAGGCAATGGAAGATCTGGAATATGTGGCAAAGAAGATGGGACTGACAAAAGATGAGTTTCTGGATTTGATGAAACAGGAAAATAAGACATATAAGGATTATAAAAATACTTCAGGTTTAATCAGTCTTGCAGTAAAAGCAGCACGTCTGTTTGGAATGGAAAAGAGGCAATACCGATAAGACGGGAGAAAATGCATGATAGCGGTTATTAATTATGGGATGGGAAATACGGGTTCCATCGTGAATATGCTTCATAAAATAGGAGAAGAAGCAGTCGTTACAGAAGACAAAAATGTTCTGGAAGAAGCTGATAAAATTATTCTGCCGGGTGTGGGAGCGTTTGATCATGGAATGGAGAATCTTCATGAGAAAGACCTTGTCTCAACGATTCAAAAAGTAACTACGGAAAAAGGCACACCTTTTCTGGGGATTTGTCTTGGTATGCAGCTTTTGGGAAAACGGAGTGAAGAAGGTAATTCAGAAGGGCTTGGACTGATACCATTTGAGAGCATTCGCTTCCGCTTTGATGCGGACAGTGCTTTAAAAATACCGCATATGGGATGGGATGTCGTAGAGTTTGAGCAGGAAGATAAGATATTGTCAGATTTACAGGGAACCCAGAGATATTATTTTGTGCATTCTTATCACGCGGTTTGTGAGGATGCTCAAAATATATTGATGACTTGTGAATACGGATACCGCTTCCCAGCAGCAGTAAAAAAAGATAATATCTATGGTTTCCAGTTCCATCCGGAAAAAAGTCATAAATTCGGAATGAAGCTGCTGGAAAACTTTGTGCGGAGAGTGTGACAGATGTATATACGGCCGAGATTGATACCATGTCTTTCTATCACAGGAATGAAGGATCTGGTCAAAACAACAAAATTTAAGAATCCCCGTTATCTCGGAGATCCGATAAACGCAGTAAAAATATTTAATGAAAAAGGCGTCGATGAACTGTGCATACTGGATATTACAGCTTCATCAGAAGGGCGCAGCCCTCAGATGGATTATATCAAAGATATAGCCAGTGAGGCATTTATGCCGCTTAGTTATGGCGGCGGCATTACGACGCTGGATGAAATTCAGCGGATTTTTTATATGGGTTATGAAAAAATTGTATTGAATACATCGTTTTACAGGAATCCGGATCTGGTTACAAAAGCGGCAGATTATGCAGGCAGTCAGAGCGTGGTGGTTTCTATAGATGTAAAAACAGAACTCTTTGGAAAAAGAGGATGTTATATATGCGACGGTAAGGAAAAAACCAAAAAGAATCCTGTTGAAATGGCCAAAAGAGCAGAAGAATTGGGAGCAGGAGAAATCCTTTTAAATTCTATCGACCAGGACGGAATGATGCAGGGATATGATTTGGAATTGGTGAAAAGTGTGTCTGAAGCTGTAGGTATTCCGGTTATTGCCTGTGGAGGTGCCGGAAGCATACAGGATTTTAAGAAAGTTTTGACGGAAGGGAAAGCTCATGCCGCGGCGGCAGGGAGTTTCTTT
>CAJFMZ010000262.1 GCA_904393575.1 uncultured Sellimonas sp.
GAACGACGCTTAATATCCATTTCCAACTTTTTATAGGCTGTTTCTAGTTCTTTTTCAGTGGCAATAATATCTTCCTCGCAAGCCGTTAACTCTGTTTGTTTACTCTGAAACTGTAGGGAAAGGTCATAAATTTCTTTTGTAATTTTAGATATAGCATCCGTATATTCCTGGTAATTCTCAACAGAACTATTTTGAAGTTTTTCTCTAATTTCCTGGGATTTTTTTAGAGACTTATCTAAGCGTTTCCGATAACCAGCAATTTTTTTTATTTCGAATTGCGATACACGATTTAAAACAGCCTGAACCCTCATTTCATCATCGTCTGAAAGTCCAAAAAGAGGAACAAAATCTGCCCATCCATTTGCAGGAAGTAAGAACTTTATAATATCGTCGTATAGAATGGAACCCAACCGATCTGCATCAGGAGCACCAGCTTTATCTACAGAGGAAACAACAGCTCTTTTGAATCTATCTGTTTGGATAGATTCTGAAATTGCCTTCCATGTTTTAAATTCATGTTCTCTGGCAATTTGAGGACGAACCTGATCGAGCAGCGGCCCAACAATAATAAACGGAAGTATTTCTGCTGCCGTGGCCTTTCGCTCCCAGTTGATGCGTTCTCTACGCTCTTCCTCTTCCTTAAGCTGTGTATTTAATGTTTTCCATTCATCCAGAGAAATACCGCCTTGGTCTGAATATTCCTTTTTGAGTCGTTCAATATCAGCGTTTTTCTCATCTTGCTGGGCTTGAAGCTCTGCAATTTCATCTGCCAGACGATCTCTCGTTTGTCTTAGTCTTTTTAGTGTAGACTTACTCTGGAGATATTCCCTGGTTATGTCGTCCTCCTCAGAACTACTGGATGTTAAAACCTTTCTAACATTGGAATACATAATGTCGAAGGTGTCGTTGCCACTTAAAACCATGAGAGCATCTCGCACATTGTTTTTTTGGTCGTCCAATAAATACTCAGCTATTCGTTCACCATCAAAAAAGCACAATTTCAGAAGTGCTGGTGGAATCAAGTGAAGCAAGAAAGTTTGAAAGTCAGCCAGATCTTGATCGGCTAAGTGATATCCATTCTTTACCACTTGGAAATCTTCTTTCGGCTCACCCTTTTTCCACGACCACGAACGGACAATGCGGTACTGGTCCAAATCTCCGTTTGTGCTGTCAGAGAATTCAATCGCAACATATGCATTTTCATCCTCGTCCATCTTGGCCTGATCATTGATGTAGGTCATAATTTTCTTGGTGTATCGTTTCCCGGAATTCTTATATCCAAAGCAGTAGTGACCATACAATGCAAGTTCAACTGCCACAAATAAAGTTGTTTTACCCGCTCCGTTTTTGCCTCCGATAATTACGATTTTTTTACCCGGATCGGAGGTGTTTAAATTAAAGGCATTATAATCCTTATAAGAGCCGAAATTATTCAATTCAATCTTCTGTAATATCATTCTCTAATTCCTCTCTTATACGGTCAAAATGAAGCCATCCTTGATTTAAGACCTTTTCTACTTCCTTGGCAGTTTCACTTGAACGAGTGTACAACTTGCTATTATCTACTGCCGCCATTAGTCGAGACATCAGGTCAAAAGGAACGTCATGTTTCTCACATAGATCATGGATTGTCCCCAAGGTTTCATGGTCATATTTAGCCTTTTTATACTGATCCCACGGTAGCCTTTCTCCCATAACTTCAAAGTAAATATCGACAACTGCTCTGCAGGTCAAATCACCTTCCTGCTCCCATACTTTATCGATAAACTTGAGTTCTTCTTCGGAAATCAGTTCAAATCCTGAACTTTTCTGCAGCTGAAGAAGTCGGCGAAGCATTTCCTTACGGGTTTCTAGCGTGAACGGCCCACGACCAAATTCTCCATTTTTCATAAGATATACCGCACCATTTCTTCGTCGGTAATCTCGTGCTTCAGGAGTCCTTCTTAATTCAACGAGCCAGTTACGATACTCACGCAGGGGAATCAGTTCTGTAGACCCGTGATCGATAAAATTCTTCAAAGACTTATCTTCCTTGACCATAGTACAGCACCAGCAACCAAATCTAGAATTACCGGTGATTGCAATTTTATCTTTGTTTACCTCGCCTACTACACTTTGCTCTTCGCCCATTTCCTCCCCCTGATAGAGGGAAAAGAGATATCGATTGTCCGTTCCCCAAGCGCTTTGTCCATCGTTTTTCAAAAGATATTCCCATACATCCTTATTTTCGATTTCAGACAAAGGGCTATATATATATGCTTTCGAAATCGAGTCATGAGGGGTCAGGATTTTTCCTTCGATTTCTCTTGACGTGATACTTTTTGAGCGAGTGGAACTTTCAGCCTTACGAACACCTAACAGAATTACAATTTCTCCGTCTTTCCGGATTACATTGTAGGTAAAAGCGTTAGAAGGAAGAATCTTTAATCGATCCGTACACCACCGAAAGCCCGGAGCTTCTGGGGTTGGATAACCCAAACCTATCACTAAACTCCAGAATCTATTTTTAACTTCTGGATAGATGATATGGGACTCTATATTCAGTTGTTTTTTGATGCTTGCAGCGTTGATTGCAGCGCTCATGTTATGCATATATCGCCTTACAACGGGGTTTTCAACCATTGTATCCGATGTTACGATATACACTTTCTTTTTACGCTCCTCTGGAGCAAGCGATTCAAGCATTTCAAAGGTTAGTTGACAAAGGAGTGTCGAATCCTTACCCCCGCTATAACCAATCATCCATGGACGAGAATCATGCTTATAGACGAGAGCCATTTGTTCAATAATTGCTTTGAACTGCTTTTGTGCTTCTTCGTTCATCTTGTTCATCCTTGCTGGTCATTCTGAGCCTGTAATTCAAGAAACAGCTCCCAGAATGCTTTGTCTTTAATATAAATAGGTTTTGGGCGATTACCCATTTTGACAATGCTATAATGCTTTTGCAGTTTCTTCACATCTCCAAACAATTTTGTTTCTTCTGCGCTGTTAGCTTCTGTGTTAAAAACAAATCGTATGTCCGTGTTTTTTAAATCTGCAACATTATGGACAACCCAAGTCAAAATGTATTTGGAGAAATCATCATCGCCGCTGCCGAAATGTTTCAGAAATTGCGTGGATAAAATAGTTCCTACACCAAATTCACGCCCCTCTTTTAGAATCTTTTTTGCTTCTCCATAGCCTTTTA
>CAJFMZ010000263.1 GCA_904393575.1 uncultured Sellimonas sp.
GTGGATGGAAAAAAGGTTCCATGTGAAGGGCGCCTGTTCTACCGCGGATATGATATCCATGATCTTGTGGAAGGTCCGGTGAAAGAACATCGCTTTGCCTATGAAGAAATTGCTTATCTTCTTCTGTTCAGTGAACTTCCCACGCCAAAGCAGCTGGAAGATTTTAAAGAGACTCTTGCCTACAGCCGTACCCTTCCGACCAACTTTGTCCGTGATGTTATCATGAAAGCGCCCAGCAAAGATATCATGAATACCCTCTCCAAAAGCATCCTGACGCTGGCTTCCTACGACAATCAGGCGGATGATATTTCCATCCCCAATGTACTTCGCCAATGCCTGATGTTAATCAGTGTCTTCCCCATGCTTTCCGTATACGGATATCATGCGTACAATCACTATGAGCGCGATGACAGCATGTATATCCACAGACCGGATCCCAATCTGTCCACCGCGGAAAATCTTCTTCGTCTGCTGCGGCCGGATATGAAATACTCTCCACTGGAAGCCCATGTACTGGATTTGGCTTTGGTTCTCCATATGGAGCACGGCGGCGGTAATAACTCCACATTTACTACCCATGTGGTTACCTCTTCCGGTACCGATACATATGCCACCATCACATCTGCACTCTCCTCTCTGAAAGGTCCGAAACACGGCGGCGCCAACATTAAAGTTGTTCAAATGATGGATGACCTGAAGGAACATGTCAGAGATCTGAAGGATCAGGATGAAATCAGAGCTTATCTGAAAAAGCTCCTTCACAAAGAAGCCTTCGATAAAAAGGGACTTATCTACGGCATGGGCCACGCGGTTTATTCCAAATCCGATCCGAGAGCAGAAATCTTTAAGCGTTTTGTAAAGCAGCTCTCCCAGGAGAAAAAACGCGAGGATGATTTCGACCTTTATTCCATGATCGAAACCATGGCTCCGGAAGTCATCGCAGAAGAGCGACGTATCTATAAAGGCGTCAGCGCCAACGTGGACTTCTACAGCGGTTTTGTTTACAGCATGCTGGATATCCCGGTGGAGCTCTTTACTCCCATCTTTGCCATCGCGCGTATCGTCGGATGGAGTGCTCACCGCATTGAGGAGCTGATCAATGTGGATAAGATCATTCGTCCTGCCTATATGAGCGTCATTGACAATGCGGAATATGTTCCGCTGGATCAGCGCCGATAAAAAACAGGGGGATCCCAACGTTTGTCCGATCTGCGGACGCGTTTGGGATCCCCCACTGTTTTTATGTATTTCTTTTTATGCGCATCGATCAGCGATACTTCTCGACAATCGCCTTCATCTGCTCCCATTTCTTTTCCATATCTGCCACAAGCGCAAACTGCGTTCTGGCACGGTCCAAATTCTGTTTTTCCCTGTGGATTTTGAAATAGACATCTCCATTCAGATAGTCGGCCAAAAAGCGCATGCCGCATTCTATGGTCATCAATTTGGCTCCCATTGGAAGCATATCCACTTCGGCCTCTGTCAGACTTCCCTCACAGCCCTCCAAAAATCCTTTTACATAGGCCTCAAACAGCGGAAGAGAAAGCGCTACCTTGCTGGTGTCCGGCTCATCTTCCTCAGCGGTATTGGCGCCGAAACGGATGGAATCGCCAAAATCATGGATGGAAAGCCCCGGCATTACCGTATCCAGATCAATGATACAGATTCCTTTCCTGGTATCCTTATCCATCAAAATATTGTTCAGCTTTGTGTCATTATGTGTAACACGCAGCGGAAGTTTTCCTTCCTTCAGCATGTTCATGGCCATTCCCAGTTCTTCTTTTCTTGCCATGACAAAATCCAGTTCAGCCTTTACTTCTTCCAACCGTCCTGCTTTATTATTTTTCACGGCCTCCTGAAGCTGCCGGAAACGAGCCGACGTATTGTGGAAGTCAGGAATCGTCTCCGTAAGTGTATGCGCCGGATAATCGGACAGCAGTCTCTGGAAATGTCCAAAGGAATAGCCGCTCTCATAAAAATCTTCCGGTTTCTCCACCACATCAAAGCTGATGGTATCTTCCACAAACAGATAAACTCTCCATGAATTTCCTTCTTCATCTTTCACATAACTTTTTCCATCCACTGATTTTACCAGGGTCAGCGTCTCTCTCTCCGGATCTCCGTGATT
>CAJFMZ010000264.1 GCA_904393575.1 uncultured Sellimonas sp.
CACAGTAGCGAAGGATTTCAAAACTCGTGTTACAATGAAAAAAATATATTCAAGAGGCAAAAGCATGAAAAAGCACATGATCCCTAAAAACTCCTACTTGTCGGATGATACAGTATGCTATTATAACCGTGATTATATCGGTTATCAAAAGCATGGAAATCCTGATTTTATCAACAGGCTTAAAAATATGACAGGGCGTTATGACGAATTGGATCTTGTGCGGGATTTCCTAAAAGTTTTTGATCTCGCCTACAAAGACATCCCTCAAATCATTGACGAGAAACACCTTGAAAATTGCGCAGTTGCAATCATCCCCAGGTCAAAAGCAGAAAAAACATATGACCCCTCTCAACTTATTTTCAAAAAAGCAATTTCATGCGTTGCAGATAAACTCAATCTTTACAACGCAACAGACGCGATCAGGCGCGTCACCGACACAAAAACAACTCACTCCTGGAGGCTGGAAAACAACTCCGGAAAAATGCCCCATCGAGGCATCACAAAAGAGTCCTGCAATATCGATTCCGCTCTTTTTCGCAACAAAGATGTCATCCTGGTCGACGATATCTATACCGAAGGCGTTTATGTAGCTGAAGATTGTATGCAAACCCTCTTGGATTTCGGCGCAAAACGTGTTATACTGTATGTAATTGCAAAGACGAGGAACAGATCATGATCACCGAAGTTGCCATGCGCTTGTACGCCGCAAAGAAAGAGGGTATTATCCGATCAAACGCGCAATTCTGGCGCGAATATTCGCATGGCAACAAAATCGCCCACCTTTCGGTCAAACCTGAAAAATATGTTTCCGAAATCGAAAAAGCCGGGATTAGCCTGATCTGCGCATTGGATGACGGGTTCCCCCCTCTTCCTGACAGCAAGCCGAGCGAAAAGCCGTATTTATTTGCATACAAAGGCGATATTTCTCTCCTTTACGACAGGGCAAACAATATTGCAGTCGTGGGGACGCTCACCCCGTGCCCAAAAGTTCTCCGCCGTGAACGCGCCGCCGTTGAGGCACTTACAGAGCGGGGGCTTCATATTGTGAGCGGCCTTGCAGAAGGCTGCGACACCGCCGCCCACGAGGAGTGCCTGAGACGCGGCGGAAAGACAATCGCTTTTCTGCCTTCCACGATTTCCAATATCTATCCAAAAGCAAACGCACCACTTGCAGAGAGCATCGTTCAAAACGGCGGACTGATCCTCACGGAGTACATTGCAGAACCTGAAACGCGCTATGAATGCGTGCGCAGATTGATCGAACGCGACAGATTGCAGGCAATGTTTGCAGGAAATATTCTCCTCGTCGCCAGCAATCTTCCCGGTCAGGGCGACAGCGGATCACGCCACGCCATGGAAAAGGCAAAAACTTATGGCGCCGGACGGTTTGTTTTGTATGATCGGACAACCGATGCCGACGACCCGTTGTTTGCTCTAAATCGTCAGCTCCTTGGCGACGGCGCTTCAATCTTTACACGCAATGCCTTAAACAGCTTATCTTACCCATGAAATACCTGTTCGATTTAGACGAGACTCTGATCCATTCAGATTCTTTGAATATGCGGATATCCGCGGATCGAAGACTGTCTCCGATTAACACGAGATTCTCTGCAATTTATCCCTACTACCGACCTGAAAAAAATCATTAAAATCAAACAGAACTACTTCACAAAATCGTGGCTGCCATACAGGATTGTCCTCAACACCGCCCTTCTTCAAAGAATCAGGGAATACGGAAAGACAAATTGTTATTTATGGACTAGCGCAAGCAAACAAAGAGCGCTATCTGTTTTAAGACGCTGCAAACTAAAACATTTTTTCAACAGGATACTTTTCAATAAAAAGACGAATATTTCTGCGTCGATGCAAAAACTGAAAGGACAGCTTCATTCAGACAAATTTATTATTTTTGACAATGATCCTGCCCTGTTTGAGAACCATCATATCCAAATCATGGAACGCATTGTTTCGGAAAAATTTCACGTCTATGTTTATTCGGTCGATATACGGTAAATATACGGGTGTGAGAGCGAGACGTGTGCTTGTCACAAAAAAACCAAACTCCTGCAAGTTGATTTTCCTCACCATACGGGTACGACGGGATATCAGATTCCTGACCTTCCTGCGCAGGTTGACTTCCACATATATTTTCGCAGCCTCCGCATCCTGAAAATAAGGGCGCATCCCTTTGAGGATCGCTGCCTTTCGCTTATAACGCGGCAGGCTTTGATATTTCTCATACAGTTCCTCGAAGAGCTCCTTCTTCGTCATTTGCCTCTCTATGACCGATTTTTTGGACGGCGTATCCGATATTTCGGATCACCTTCATCAACTTCTTCCGCAAGAGGAAACGGCGCGTCCTCGGTTGAGGGCGCGCTTTCTGTTTCCTGTTTCTGTCCGTCTGATATCTCATCCGTGACAGTGATGACTTCCTCGTGTGGTTTTCTTCGCGGTCTGTAGGGTCGCTCGGTATGAGGAATTGCGATATAATGACTTCCGTCTGAATAGATCTTACACTTCGGATATGGCATAACCCCTCCTTATTTTTGCATGGGGATAACAGAGCCGAAAAACATTCGGCCCTGCCCCGTTCATGCGCCGTACAGCGCACGGATAAAGTAGCTGTTCTGCGCCTTCAGCTCGTCCACAGACACCCGCTCCGTGACGTACTCGCGATAATCCGCAAGTCCTATCCCGCTTTTGCTCGCCATATCGTTGAAGTAGTCCGAGAAACAGTCCGTGGCGAACCTGCGCGCGTAGATCTTCTGATTCATCAGAAAGTACTTCTTGTTCTCGACTTTGCCGTCCATCGTGCCGCGCTCTTTCTCGATTTTCAGGATGCAGTACCCGTACCTATTGTGCATACGCAGGTCGCGCCGCCAGAGCCATGCCGTGATACTTTTGAGGCTATGTACGAGCAAAGTATTGTCCCCTCTGCGAAAACGGAAGTTCATATACAGCCGCATGAACTTGTTGAACGCCCACTCGCTCATCATCTCCTCTATCGTGTAGAACGGCAATGCCAACCGCTGATTGCCCGAGGAGACGATATGGATGACGTCGCACAAATCCCTCGCGTCCGCGCCCCAGCTTTCAGGGCGCTGCTCATCGGTGAATACCTTGATGAACGGAAAGTTATCCACCGTAGCAGAGTGGCGGCACATTTTCAGCCATGAGTTGAACAGATCATTCTTCTGATTGGTCTCGTCTGTACCCTTTTTTACTTCCTTGAGTTCCAGATTGTTCCCGCGCTCCTTGCCGATCTCCGTAATGGCGACAACGCCGAACTCGAAGCTTCCGGCTTTTGGATTGTTCTCAATGACCTTCTTCCCGAGCCGAAGGACGTCGAAATCGAGGATATGCACGTGCCGCCCGTCCGTAATGCCCTCGGGGAAGAAGTCCATCTGCCACATGGGAAAGTTCCCCCTGTCCGCACACACATTGTCCGTGCGGATGGAGTAATTCGCCACGATAAGGCTGCTCTCCAAAACATAGATGAAGTAAGCCATCGCATACGTTTCCAATACCTCGAACAGCCCGTTAACTTTGAGCGCATCGTCGAAGGTATCGCCGTATCTTTGCAGTTCGTAGCCATATATCTGCCAACGAACGTTATGATGACGGGCAAATCGCTGTCTTTTGAGTGCCACTCATTCCTTGACCGAGGCGAGGTTATACACTGTGCCGTGCTCCATGCACGCGCGCAGCTCGTCCTCGAACATGATCCACGGAAAATGCGGCAGCTTCATGTCGTTGGTTTGCAGGATAGACAGCGCTTTCTGGCGGAACATGACCTCCTGCGAGAGTACCATGTCCGTAATGAGCGTCGTCTTTCGCTTTCCCATAGAGCCGCAAGCCATACTGACTATGGGCAGTTCATTGATGAACCCGCAGTTCCTTGCCTCGAAGTGCCGCAGGCGGTTGAGCGCGACATTCTTGCGCCAGCGGTTGAAAAGCAGCCATGCAACGGTCACAATGCTCCACCACGGGAAGTGGCGGAAAATGACCTGCAAGTCGATAAACAGCTTACACACCTGCACATACAGATTGCCGATGTCGAAGCTCAACACGAAGTAGAAGTAATACGCAAAGAAGCCTATAACGACGCTTGCAAGGTTGAGGTGGAATACCCAAAGGAGCACCCAACAAACGACGATCCACAGATGCCTCTTCAGAAAGGCAAGATAGCTTTTGATCCCTCTTTTTATGGGCTGATATGTCCGCTTCGCCAGCCATTTAAAGATACGAAGCGGGAGCGTATCGTGGTTATGTTTGGTATTCGACTTGCGGTACATCGCCCGCACGATGATGACGAGCAGCAGCACACACGGCAATGCAATGATAAGGACTTTTGCGATAATCCCCAACACACTTCCAACCTTCGCCCAATATCCCGCAAAGTTCCCGCCGCTGATGAGCAACGAGAAGTACTTGCCCGCCGCAGCGGTAAAACCCGCAAAATCGGACGGCAGAAGCACGTCCCATTGCATGACGGCGGAATATTCCGTGACCGTAGGCGTAAAGGAATAGTCCACCCCGAACAGCGCGCAGAAATAGTACGCGACGGACAGCCCCAGATCGCGGCACGCCTCGCCGAAACGCAGATAGGACTGCCAAAACACCGCTCCGAGCGCAAGAAAGGCTAGCGAAATGATGACCGTGATAGCATAATTTGCCTTTTTCATCATAACAACCTCCGATTCGACATTTTTTCTGTTTCCCACACCTTGACGCATCCCTGATTTTATGATAAACTAAATTTGATTTTAGATTATCGTAAAGGGAGCTTTTATGTATATCAAGCGTGCAATGGAAGAGAAGTTTTTACGCATGAGCGCCTTCTTTAAAGCGGTGCTGGTAACAGGGGCGCGGCAGGTCGGCAAGACGACTATGCTGCGACACCTCTCCAAAGACAGAACTTATGTCAGTTTGGATGACGCCGATGCCCTGCTCCTCGCCAAACAAGATCCGAAACTTTTTTTCATGCGTTTTAACCCCCCTGTACTCATCGACGAAGTGCAGAAGGCGCCCGAACTGTTCCCTTATATCAAGCTTATGTGCGACGCTTCCGATGAGAAGGGGCTGTTTTGGCTCACGGGTTCCGAGCAGTACAGCATGATGGCGCACATCACCGAGTCGCTCGCCGGCAGGATCGGAATAATGACGCTGCATCCCCTCTCCTATCAGGAATTACACGCAATTACCTTCGACGCCCCTCTCGATCTCTCTCTGCAAGGTCTTTTACACAGAGAAGCGCAGGCAAAGCCATTTGATATGGAGAGCATTTTCGACGCCATCTGGCGGGGCGGTATGCCGCAGGCGCAAAATGCCACGTCGGAAGAACTTTCCATGTATTTTTCTTCCTATGCGAGCAGCTATGTGATGCGCGATGTTGCACAGGCAGGCGGCGTGACGGACGAGGTGCGTTTCATCAAATTTCTCACCGCCTGCGCTGCAAACGTAGCGGGACAACTCAATCTCAACAATCTTGCAACAGTCGCGGAGATCTCCGCGCCAACCGCAAAGGCATGGCTCTCCATTCTGGAACGGTTGCATATCGTATATTTATTACAGCCCTATTCAAGCAACAAATTCAAACGCCTTGCCAAAACGCCGAAGCTGTACTTTACGGATACCGGATTTTGCGCATATCTTGCCAAATGGCTGAGCAGGGATGTTTTGATGAACGGCAATGCCGCCGGACACTATTTTGAGAACTTTGCCCTGATGGAACTCATCAAAGACCTTGATTATTCCACGCAAAATTACGATCTCACCTACTTCCGCGACAGCAATCAAAAAGAGGTCGATCTGTTCTTGGAAATGGGCGGTGCGATCCATCCGCTGGAAATCAAACTCTCCGCAAGCCCCGATCGACGCGAAGTAAAAAAGTATGCAATGTTAGAAAACAATGATATCCCCCGCGGAGCAGGCGGCATCGTCTGCATGAGTCCGACTGTCATTCCTATCACAGAACAAGACAGTTTCATTCCGGTAACTTTGCTGTAATCCCTCCTCCGACCGAACTTCCTCGGTCGGAGTTTTATTTGCCGTGTAAATGAGATAGCCGATCAGCAGGGCAGTTTATTCAACGTACTCTCTGACATACGTTGAAACGGGGATGCGGTTGCCGTCTATATGAGCGCGGTCTTTAAACGCTTTCTCATACTCACGGTCTTTTTGCATCGTACGGCGGTGATAGGTATCGTAGCTATACAGATACGTTCCCGCCTCCGGATCGTCGCTGATCCCGATCTCCTGAAATACGATGTACTCCCGCGTGCGGTACACATTCGTCACCTGTGCGAGATATTCATCTGCCATCTTCATGCTCGTCACCTCCTTTGTCGGTTTTTTCAAACGCACCCTGAAAGAATGCGTACAGCTGTCTGTTCAGATAACGGATATGTCCCTCGCTGTATCCCCACTTCTCCGCAAGCGACGCCTGCGTGTTGTTATCTGTATACAAAGAGATATAGAGGTCATACAGCTTAGGCGGAGCAGTCTGAACCGCTTCGTTATACTTCCTCGCAAGCTCCACTGCGGCATTTTTTGCCACACAGTCCGAAGCTCTATCGAACATCACCTTATGTGAATAGTAATATCGGATATCCTGTAATTCCCTTCGGATCTGTTCCGTCGTCAAATTCTGTCCTCCTTCTTCTTGCCGAACTTCTTCAATATCGAACGAAGCACGCAGCTGTCGCTTTCGCTCACCTCTTCTGTAAGCCTTACAAGCACTTCCGTCTGCTCCTCTGTAAGATAACGCCCGTCCAACCGAAAATTGTCCATGATATGAATCCCTCCGCCTTTCCCCGGAATGGCAAAGATCGGATACTTCCGTGACAAGAGCAGCAGATCATGATCGTTTGTCCGTTTGCTCACGCCGAACTCGAAAGCAAGATTGGCTCGCGTCGTAAACTTGTCCGAGCTCAAAGCCTCCAAGATGGCGCGACGTCTGTCTGCCGCCGTCACGTTTCCCCTCCTTCCGCCGATTTCTGCCCGTATTCTACAGGCTAAAGGTGCAGGTTTTCTGCACCTTATAAAATTTTTTTCTTACTTTTTCAAAAATTTTTTCCCATAATGCAAAAAGGTCCCGACACAGACCGCTACTGTCAGCGATCTGCTGTCGAGACCTTTTTTCAAGGCTGTACCACTCGATATTTTACTATTCCCTTATACAGACATAAGTTTTTCCTGTCTATTCAAAAAATTTTCCGATTGTTTCTCTGACCTGCGCTTTGAAGCGGTCGACAAAGCCCGCGATATAGTCGGCAATATCGACCTTCTTATCCATGAGCGAGGTTAAATCCATCGCGTAATTGAGTGCGGAATAGGTATCGCACGCATGGCTTGCGGAGAACGTCGCATTCGCAAGCCTGCGCCCCTCCGCAGCGAGGTCGTACCGCTTGCCGCCGACGATCTGACTGTCGAACACCGCCGAAAGACAGCGCATCAGGTTGGGGTGCGGACCACAGTCGAGGTACACCTTTTCGTCGTCGCAGAGCCAATCCAGATCGCGCCATACTTCGCAGCCGTACACCTTTTCGGGGCGCTCCTCGGGTACAAGAGTGCGCAACGCCGCTATTACTTTAAGAGCCGTTGCAACGTGCGTCTCGTGCTTGTCCGCAAGATTGTGGGTGTAGAGATACTTCGGCTTTGCTGTTCGGATAAGGTCGGCAAGTTCTTCGACGATTTTGGGAATGGCTAAAAATCCGTACTCGCCTACGCAAGCCGCCTTCTTCTGTTCGACGATGCGCACTTTTTTCATCTGCTCGTCCGTGTAGTCCGCGTATAAGCCGCTTCTTGGACTCCCCGCGCCGTCCGTCACGACGATGGCGCCAAACCACTTGTCTTGATTCCCGAAACACTCCGCAATGGGCGCGTACGCCATGAATTCGATGTCGTCCTGATGCGCGGAAATGGCAAGATGCGTCGTACGGGAAATTGCCGCTTGTTCCTGCGCTCCGTCCGGAATATATGTGATCATTTTATCTCCTTTGAGAGCATTGCTGCTCCCACCAGCCCCGCATCGTTGCCGAGACTCGCCGCCCTGATGACGACGGGCGCATATCTGCCGCGCCCGAGAATTTTTGTGTCCACCATCTTCTGCAAGGGTAGCGTGAGCGCTTCCCCTTCCGCGGAAATCCCTCCGCCGATGAGCACCGCCTGCGGGCGGAACACGTTGACGATATTCGCGATCCCCTCCGCAAGATACCCGAGATAACGCTCCACGACTTCTTTCGCCGTTTCGTCGTCCTGCCGCATTCCGTCGAACGCCGTTCTGCCGTCCGCGTTGTCCGCGCTGCCTTTGCAAAGTTCCCACATTCTGCTCTCGGGGTGGCAGGTCATCGCGTTCCTCGTCTGCCGCACAAGCGCCGAAGCCGAGGCGTATGCCTCGAAACAGCCCCTTCTGCCGCAGGAACACGGCGCGCCGTCCATGCGAATGACCTCATGCCCGAGCTCTGCGCCCGCGCCCAGCTCGCCCGTGAACAGCTTCCCGCCGAAGATGATGCCGCTCCCCACGCCCGTGCCGAGCGTGATGAGAACGATGCTCCGATATTCCTTCCCCGCGCCGCAGGCATACTCCCCGTACGCCGCCGCGTTCGCATCGTTACAAAGCGTGACGGGAATGCCGAGCAGCTCGCCCAGATCGCTTGCAAGGGGCATATTCTCCCAGCCGAGGTTTCCGCCCGTGACGACCATTCCGTGTTCACCGTCGATGACGCCGGGGCAGCCGATGCCGACGGATTTCGGCGTGCCCATGTCCACGGTCATACCCTTGACAGCTTCCGCGATTGCGGACACGGTGGCCCCGTAATCGCAGCCCAAGGGCGTTGGGATTTTATCTTTTTTGAGAATGTTTCCGCTCTCGTCGACTGCGCCGAACTTTACGAACGTGCCGCCCAGATCGATGCCAATATGACAGCTCATAACTTTGACGCCGCCTCTTGATCGGCAATGAGAATGCAGTCGGGGTGAAGCTGCAATACGGACGCGGGGACTTCTTCCGTCACTTCCCCTTTCGCCATCTTATATACGGCGTCCGCCTTGTTTGCCCCGCACGCCAAAATGAGAATTTTCTTCGCCTGCATGATCTGTTTAATTCCCATCGTAAACGCCTTGCGGGGCACTTCGGAGATATCGTCAAACAAGCGCGCATTGTCCTTCACCGTGCTCTCTGCAAGCGTGACAACATGCGTGCCGCTCGAAAAGGGCGTGCCCGGTTCGTTGAACGCGATGTGCCCGTTGCTGCCAAGCCCCAACAGCTGGATGTCGCGCGGGAGCTGTTCCAAAAGCTCATCGTACCGCGTGCACTCCTTCGCCTCGTCCTCCGCCATGCCGTTTTCAATGTTGGTGTTCTCGGGATCTATATCCAACCCGTCAAAGAGATTTTTGCGCATGAAATACGCATAACTCTGCGGGTGCGTCTTTGCAAGCCCCTTATACTCGTCCAGATTGACCGTACGGATATGCGCGTAACTTGTGCCGTGCTTTTCATGATCGGCAATCATATATGCGTACAGCCCCAGCGGCGTGGTGCCTGTAGCCAACCCTAAAACAGCGTACGGGTTGTCCTTCACGACTTCCAGCATTGTCTGCGCCGCCAATGTAGATAACGTTTCATAATCTTTGGTAACGATGATCTTCATAATAATTTCCAATGTAGCCCAATTAAGTCTTCAATAAAAAATTTGCTATTCAATCACAGGAAAAATAGAAATTCTCAAACGTGTAGTTGCATAAGGCACAAGTTTCACAATTTCCTCTTTCTCTGTTTGAGATAATGAAAAATTCCTGACCCTTGGAGTAAATAATGCCTTCTTATGAACAATTGTCCCCTTCCCGCGCGGTGTCTTTCTTGTCAAAAAAGCATTTACCTTTCTCAGTTTCCAAGCCGGAATGCCATGCACCACAACATCGATCGACAATCCGCTGTTCCCTGCGCGCCAAGGTTCTTCCTGTACCGAGGCGGTACTGCGAAATATGGGATCGATTTCCCGCACAGACGGCATACCGTAGTTCCATTTGCTCCCCGGGTACAATGCGTAGTGCGGAAAATCCTCATTGTTCCGATCACGTAACCCTAAAATGATTTTTTCTTCACGGATCGGAAGAGCATATAACAGCGGTCCCTTTTTCAGGCTCACTCCGCCGGCATTTTGTATAAACTCTATTTTATCTTCAAACTCCAAATCTATTACATCGCCATCAGAAAAAATCCTGTCGATACGGATCATGCTTCCTTCCAGACGATAAGAATAATCTCTTCCATTGATTGAAATATGCGTTCTGACCGCCCATGACGGCACACGAAGCCGCAATGAAAATTCCGCCGTACCCTCCGTTTTTATATAAAATTTTACAGAATTCCTAAACGGATATGATGTTTTTTCTTCTATTTCCACGAAGGATCCGCGGACTTCCGTCCTGCATACCGACGGCGCGTACAGAAATGCAATCAGCCCTTCGCGATCGCACATCCAGCTCCGCGCAACGTAATTCGGCATAAATCTGTGCACATTCCCCGCGCAGCACGACAAGAACTTTTCGGGCGCATAAGACATCCAATCTTCCCCTCGGAAAAAGAAAAGATGATTTGACGTATCGTCGGCAAGGACCTGATTCGGGCAGGAAAAATACTGTTCTCCTCTAAAATCGTCATCCACCGCCCCGAGCCCGGCATTAAACACCGCATTCTCGATCCAATCGCCATATTTTCCGTCGCCCGTTATCATAAAAAGATATCCGAGCGCCCATGTCAGATCGGATATGTCGCACGTCTCATGCGCCGCCTGGGAATCGCTGTTCCCGTTCAGATACTCCGACGAACTATTAACGCCGTCAATGAGCATCTGATCACGATAAAGTTTATCGAAAGCGTTAACCGCCGCACGTTTATAAATTTCTTTTTTCGTGTAGAGATATAAAATTGCCGGAAGTTTACATATTTCATTATAAGTTACACCATGATTGCGACACACTTTCCGATCGGAAAGCATCCCCTGCAATGTCAGGTCTCTCATTTCAGCCCCTTCCGGAGCGTCGGAATCATCTGCATAAATCTGATTAAATACCGCATAAGCCTCTTCCGACATTTCCAAAAAGCGCTCGTCTTTTGTTTTTCCGTATAACCATAACGCGCATTCTATGGCGGATATATCCCTCACGGCAATGATCCTCGCCCCGCTCGGCGATTTTATCCGCTCTTTCAGATCCGCACGGATATAGTGTTTTTTTAATGCTTCCAATATACGACCGTCTCCTGTCGCCTCATACTCCGCAATCAGCGCGCGGAAATAAACAGAATGCGCCCAAAGCATTCCGTCTTTCAGAAAAGACGGTCCGATATATCCGTCCGCATCCGCGTTTTCAATAGCAGGATATATCTTGCCCTCGGCATACTCGATCAGTTTTTTATCATCGATCAGCCATCCGCAACGAATCATTCCATCAATCCAGTAAGCATTCTGTTCAAAAGGAGTCCATGCGTCATCGGTGCAGTTCAGCCCGCCAAGAAAATTTTCATCCTCTCCGACGACAATATCCTTTTCCCCTTCCCAATATTTTGTGACGAACGGTTTGCCGATCCTGCCCATATTCCCCGTCAGTCCGCTCGCCTGCGTTTTTAAAAACCGCTCGATCCAGCCGCCGGCTTTCAGTTCGCACAATCTTAATTCATGAATCATAGTTTCTTCGCTCGCATTCAGGAAATTATTCTATTTTTTGAGAATGATACGGAACGTATTGCTTCCGTTTTTTCCGGCACGATAACGCTCGGCAAGTTCCGGACCGCAGGAATTGCTTCCCACTCCGCTCATAAAAACATCCAAATTGATATAGGTTTTCCCCGTCTCTTGCAGATCGAAATCATGCGCGCTTTGCATCAGCATTTTGGCAGAATACGGGCACACATTGAAAGAAAACGGTTTTTCCGCAGTGATCGTCATGTTTCCGACCGTCAGTTTTGTACAGGCAAAATGGCTCCCGCTCTCCTGCGGTTTGATCGGATGCGTGTAATTTTTCTGCGCGGAAGATTCATATGTTCCGTATCCCGCCGCCATATGCTTATCAATATAGCTCTCCGTCGGGCCATATCCGTCGTATGCAAATGGAAGATCGTCGCCCTGCAACGCAAATTCCAGGCCGATACGCGGCAGAAACCCGATAAAATCCGCGGCACGGTAATCCAACGCAATGTCCGCCCCGTCCGGAAGCGGAGTTACTTTCAGAACAAAGGCAAGAATGGGTTTCAGGCAATTTTTTACCAACGCCCCTTCAAGGACCGTTGCGCCTTCCGCGGCAGTGTGTTTTCTGCGGATGATCTGACGGTACCCGTCCAGCCGGTTCCACCGTTCCTTCAAAAACATATCGTTGTCAAGATATGCCCGCAATATCTGCAACCTGATCCCTTCCGCAAAGCGCGCGTCCCCGATCCGCAATATTTCGCCCCCGTTTCCGAACGTGATTTCCGAAGGCGCGCCCGCGCCGTACGGCATCATGCCGCACGGCGGCGGCACGAACGTTTCTTCCCGTTTGCCGCCGTATACCGCTCTGACTTCCAGAAGGTTGCTTTTTACCTTTCTGTCCGGCGTGACCAATCCGTCCACACAGAAGTTGCCGTCATGCTCCGTCTCTCCGAAATCTCCGCCGTACAGGAATCCTTTTTCCGTTCTGACGGCATGATCGCACCACTCCCACACAAAACCGCCCATGAAACGCTCGCTCCGATCTATTTCACGCCAATAGTCGTTCATGTCGCCGTTGCTGTTCCCCATCGCATGGGAATACTCGCACAGCACATACGGGCGCGTTTCGCGCTGATCCGAGAGGTATTCCGCGAAACTTTCAACCGGAGGATACATACGGCTGACGACGTCGAGGCGATCGGTATAATATTCCGATCTGTCCGTCTGAAAAATGCCTTCGTAATGAATCGGACGGCAATCCTTTTTCCGAATATAGTCCGCTCCCGCATAAAACATTGTGCCATAACTTGACTCGTTGCCCAACGACCAAATGAGCACGCAGGTACAGTTTTTATCGCGTTCATAGAGGGTCACTTCCCGATCCAGGACGCCTTCGTCAAAAATCCCCGAATTGGCATATTCCTGCCATAACGGAATATCGTATCCGCCCTGCGATGTGCATACGCCGTGCGTCTCCACGTCCGCCTCGTCCATCACATACAGTCCCAACGCATCGCACAGCTCGTAAAACTGCGGCATATCGGGATAGTGCGACGTACGGACAGCATTGATATTTGCCCACTTCATGAGTTTCAGGTCTGTAAGCGTATCTTCTGCGCTTACCGCCGCCCCCGTCTCGGGACTCATCTCATGGCGGTTGACGCCTTTGAGTTTGATATGCCTGCCGTTGAGCATGAACACGCCGTTTTGAATCCCGACCCTGCGCATTCCCACGCGCTGTAAAATCTTTTCCCCGTTTGCCGTCAATACGACGTCATATAACCGAGGGGTCTCCGCCGACCACGGAATCGCATTTTTGATTTGAATCACGGCGCTTGTGCGGGGAAATATTGTCCCGTTTTCCGTACCGACTGAAAACGAAAACGCGATCCTGCTCAGATTTTCAATCGTGATTGTTCCATTATTACCGTCATAATCCGTTATAATTTTGAAATCCGTGATATGTTCCCGCGGACGACGCAATAAATACACGCTACGGAATATCCCTGTAAAACGGAATTTATCCTGACACTCCAAATAGCTGCCGGCACTCCATTTCAGCACAACAACATCAAGTATATTTTCCCCGATACTGACAAAGTCTGAAATATCCAACTCGTTCATTGCATGGGAAATCTGTCCGAAACCGACCTCTTTTCCGTTGACAAACACATAGAACGCGCTGTCCACGCCTTCAAAAACAAGGTAGCATTTTTCATCCGCCCTTTCCCAACTGAACGAACGGCGATAATGAAATACAGGATTTTCTTCCGGGACAAAGGGAGGTTCAAACGGAAACGGATAACGGCTGTTAATGTATTGGATCTGATCATACCCGTGCAACTGAACGCAGGACGGCACGGGGATCTCCCTGTCCGGCACATCATTCAGATCCACATCCTGTATCTTCTGATATGCGCGGATCTTCCAGATCCCGTCCAAGGAAACAAACCGATCGCTCTGCTCTCTGTCAATGATATGATTCTTAAAGGGTATCTTCTGCTCTTGCCCGAACGGAACGTAATACGCGCGCGGCGCGCACACGCCGATTCGGCGATACGAATAAAATTCCTGTTTCATGTACGGTCACTCTCATAAAGGAAAACTTCTTTCACATTCACAGCCGCCGAAGCAAAGCGGACCGGCTGATGCGCTTTTAAGCTGACGATAAAACCCGCCCGCCCGTCGGAAGTACTCTTCGCGCTGAATACGGCGCCCTGTCGCTCTTCAAGCATCACGGGAACGCTGAATTGTTCCAGCCCGCTGCCGTTCGCCTCGTAACATACTTCAAGAAGATATTTTCCGCTGCATTCCGGAACAAAAATATTTTCTAACACCGCATATCTTCTGAAAAAATCGCAGCGCGTCTGATCATCGGCGACGGCAGCCCCTTTGAACGACTGCGTCCGCATGATAAAACGGAAGATCCTGCGCGCAGACCGCTGCAATTCCGCTGGCGAAAGTCCGCCCTCTTTCAGTTCGGTCATAAGGTCGTCACGGTCAGCCGTAGCATCCGGAACAACCATATAAAGATCGTTTTGCGCTCTGATCATCTGAGAAATGTTTGCGCTTGAAAACGACCCGTCCGTGAATTTGTCCGCACGCGCCCACCAGTCGCTCATGACGATCCCGTCATAACCCCATTCCCGACGTAAAATATAATCCGTCAGTCCGATATTCGCACACGCGGAGACGCCGTTAATGCGATTATACGAAGTCATGATGCAGGAAACTTCCCCGCTCTTTACGGCGATTTCAAAAGGTTTCAGGTAGATTTCCCGCAAGGCGCGTTCGCTTACGATCTCATCTTCCCCGTCCCGTCCGGCTTCCTGTCCGTTGACGGCAAAATGTTTCAAAGTTGCGTAAACTCCGTTTTCGGCAAATGTCCGCGCGACGGCGGCGGCAAAAACGCCCGCAAGCAACGGATCTTCCGAGAAATACTCAAAATTTCTGCCGCCGAACGGATGTCTCTGAATGTTCACGCCGGGCGCAAGAATAACGTCGATACCGCTCTCCTTCATTTCGTCGGCAAATCCCCGATATATCTTTCCGAGCGGTTCCGTCGACCACATCGAAGCCAGCAGCGTGCCCGACGGAATGCAGGTGTACTCTTTCCCGTCCTCCGTTCGCGGACCGGACGGACCGTCGCACAGAGAAACGATCGGTACGCCGTGCATTTTAAACGGAGACGCCGTACCGCCGATGACCGCCGCCATGCCCGAAACCTGCGACTTGGGACTTCCCCAGCCCTCGCCTTTCACCGCCCACGACAGTTCTTCCGCCGTGAACTGCGCGAGGAAATCGTCTATGCCGCATTGCCCCGACGCGACGTCCTGCAACGAATATCCCTTATCGCCCGTAAACGGCACCGGCTGCAACGGCTCGTCGGAATAAACGCAGTCGGAACCGATAACCTTCGCTTTTCCGTTCCGCGTCAGCCGCATAAAACTTTTCTGCGGATGCAAAGCGTCGCTCGTCCGCTCGATGCAGACCGTTTCGGGAAGGACATACTCGCTGATTTCCACGCAATCGCGCGCGTTTTTTCCGAGCAGAACGGTATATGTTCCCGCCTCCATGACAAACGCATGACCGAAGCCGCAGACATCCGAATCGTCAAAGGCGCACATTGCCGATATCGGGAAAGAAACTCTTATCCTCTGGCTTTCTTTTGGCGCAAGCGTCCTTGTCTTGCAAAATGCCGCAAGCTCCCGCTCCGCCTTTCCAAGCCTCCCCTGCGGCGCGGAGAAATATACCTGCACCACCTCTTTCCCCGCGCAATCGCCCTCATTTCTGACCGTCACCTCGATGACCGCATTCTCTTTTTCAAATACGCACTGCGCCGAGGAGAAAGAAAAATATGTATAACCGAGTCCGTACCCGAACGGGTAAATGATTTTTTCGGGACAAAAAGAAAGAAAATAACGATACCCAACGTAAATATCTTCGAAATGAATGTTGCGCGAAAGGTCGCCGAACGGAAAAACGGAATATGCAGATATTTCCGCAGCCGTCATGGGAAGTCTTCCCGACGGAGACGCCTCGCCCGTCAGAAGCCGCGCCGCGCCCGCGCCACCCTCCTGTCCGCCCTGCCAGATCAGCATTACCGCTCCGACCTTATACCGACGAACCCATGAAAGGTCGATCAGATTTCCGCTGTTGATCACGACGGCGGTATGACGGAAGTATTTTGTAACAAGACGGACGGCGTTTTCCTCTTCATCCGTCAACAAATATCCGCCCTTGCCGTTTTTGACGTCGATGCTCTCCCCGAACACCCGACTCAGAACAATGAGCGCTTTTTCGCAGCGTGATGCCGCCGCGCAGACAAATTCATCCGTAAGCACGGGCTGTTTCTGAACGGAAGGAACGATCCAGCCGTCACCCTCGTTGTACGGATTCTCCGCAATAAAATTTCTGTAAAAATTATCCACTTCGCCGTCGATCGGAAGCGTTGACCGCAGGCAGGTATTCAGGTCTGTAACGTACGGACAATTGACCTTTCCACCCGAACCGGAACCGCTTTTTACGTATTCAAACTGCTCTCTCCCGAATATGGCGATCCTCTCATTTTTCAGAAAGGGCAGCGTCCCGTCGTTTTCCAGCAGAACGCACCCCTCTTCTACCGCCTGTCTGCAATATGCGGCATATTTGTGTTTATCCATTGCAACCCTCCGCAATTCTCAATCAATATACATTTATTCCGAACACCCGCGCCTTCTCGTCGCCGTAGGTTTCCAAAAGACGGATCACGATCTTATCCGCAACGACGCCTTCGCAGTCCAGACGGCAGAACCGGAGCTGATTTTCGTTCTGTTCGATTCTGTGGATCAATTGATCCTGCAAGTAAAACTCCGCACAGAAACGCCTGATGAGCGACGAAGGGATCGGCTTTTGACTGCTTCTTATCGCATCGGACAGCGTGATCGTGAGTTCAGAAGAAAGATCGGAATCAAACCTCAGCACGACGCTTTTCGGTTTTTTCGGCGACGCCCACTGAATGCAGATCCATTCGCCGTCTTTTCGCATCCCGTCCGACTGCCAGCAGTTTATCTTTGCTCCGATATTGCGCAGAATCCCGTTTGTTACATTGCTTAGAGTATCCTGTCCGCCGGAACAGCTCAGTTCCCCCTGCAATGCGAGATCGTCGTCGGTGATCAGTTTCAGTCCGGGAAGATAACAATCGTCTTTCATGAGGAGCTCTTGAAGAACCTCTATTCTCTCACCCAGATCCCGCGGGGAAAGACGGCGGCGGACGCAAAGAGCAGCCGCCGTTCCGACGGCTTGTCCCACGACGGCACAGGTCCCCATTACCCGCGTAGAGGCGAACGCGATATGAGAAACGCTGATCGCTCTGCCCGCAAGGAACAGATTCCCGATATTGCGCGAATACAGACAGCGGTAAGGAATCCCGTAGCATCCTTCAACGTCCACATACGAATTGGGAGGAAGAGACGCGCAGTTCAGACCTTCGGGAATATGTAGATCGATATTCCAGCCGCCATAGGCGACAACGTCCTGAAATGCCGTATGAGAGACGAGATCCTGCTCGCGCAGAACATAATCGCCCGTAAGCCTGCGGCTTTCGCGCTTTGCGGGGAAGGGCGCGATCCAATCGAGCGCGTAATTCTCGGCGTGATGCCCTTCCGTATTTTTGATGTGATCCCACACCCCGAACAACATTTTTGAAAGTTCGGAATATATTTTATCCTGTTCCCCGATAATGTCCTCTGCTCCCGCTTCTATCCACCAATATCCGGATGTAATCTCCCGATGATCGCGGAAGTTCAGATCCTCTTCGGTATAACGGTACGCCCATGACGGCGCAGCAAAGGGCATCCGACGTCCCATATCCTTCGCCGTAAACATAAGCGAGCTTCCCATTACCCTGCGATCCGAACATGCGAGCGCGTGCGGCTCTCCAAAGACATCCTTCCCTTCTCTGCCGTACATAAAGTCCGCTCCCGCCTGAAACCCGATATACCCGTCGCCTGTCGCGTCGACGAATATATCCGCAGAAAAACAAAATCGTTTTTCCGTGGTGCTCTGCACGGCGGAGAGCTCGCAAATCTTGTTGTCTTCCGTTCTGACGTCAATGATCCGCGTATTTAAAAACAGTTCCAATCCTTCCTGCCCGATGACCGCGTCAAGAAAGATATAGTCCTGCACATTGAACGACTGCTGAGGATTTGCAAACCTATTTTTCAGCAAAAGCTCTTCAATGATGCCTGTTTCGCGCAGGTTCGGTTTGTTGGCGTGAATGTCGGCGCCGCAGATATGCATACGCACTTCGCTCGACGCATTTCCGCCGAGCACGGGGCGATCCTGAACGAGCGCCGTATGCGCGCCGTGGCGCGCGGCTGCAAGCGCCGCGCACATTCCGGACACTCCTCCGCCGACTACAACAACATCAAATTGTTTTTTCTCCATACAGTTTGTAACCCCCGTACGCAACTTTCATCCGAAAATTCAGCAGAACGCCGAACGCATCAATTTTTCAGATCGTCGATCTGAACACACCCGCCGTTCAGACGCGACTGTTCAGCCGCAAACGCCATCAGATGGCTTTCAACAGAAACATCGAGATAAGAAACGCTGTCGTCTTCCTGCCCGCATAATACACGGTAAATGCTTCTCATCATTTCTTCATCTCCGCCGCAATGTCCGCCGACAGCATTCTGCGGGAGTTCCGGAATTACCTGACGGGAAGGCGCGCCAAATGGACGAACTTCGATCAGGTTGTGCTCCATATGCCCGTAAAGCTCTGCTTTTGTGCCGTAGATCTTGATATCGCGGTATATTTCCTGCGAAAACGCCGTCATTGTATGGCAAACCGTACTGCCCTTTTCAAATGCCATAATAGTTACCTGATGATCTACGACATCGTTGTCTGAGCGGAATACGCAGCGATCATATTGCGTTTTGCGCAGATCGGCAAGGATATTTTCCTCGGACTGCCCCCGCGCGCAAAAATAACGTGCAAACTGATTCCGGACGGGATCGGGCGACGTATATAATTCCTGCGCGCGATACGGACACTCTTTCAATGCGCACTCCGAACAAAATTCTGCGGATCCCTTCGGGGCATTTTCCTGCTTATAAAACGATAAACTGCCATAAGATGCCACCGAAACACACTTACGGGATAACAGCCAGCAAAAAATATCCATATCGTGACAGCATTTCGCGAGGATCATCGGAGATGATTCGTCCGAGCGTCTCCACGGTCCACGCACATAACTGTGGGCATAGTGAAAATAGCCCACATTTTCACTCGCGTGAATCGAGACGATATCCCCCAATTCCCCCGCTTTGATAATCTTTTTGATCGCAGAGTAAAAAGGCGTGTAGCGCAGGACGTGACATACCAACACCTTCCTTCCCAAACGTTTGCAAGTACGATATATAGAAAGACAATCTTCCGGATTATTCGCAATAGGCTTTTCCAATAATAAATCGTAGCCCGCATTCATCATTGCCACGGCGTGTTCGCGATGCTGCGCATCCTGCGTGCAGATCACAACCAAATCGATTGTATAGCGCATTTTCAGGAAGTCCTCATAGCGCTCGAAGACGGGAACTCCTTTACAGTTCCGTTTCGCCTCCATAATGCGCGCCTGATTATTTTCTATAATCGCAACGAGTTTGAATTCCTGCGGATGCGCAACCGCATAGGAGGCGTAAATCGCTCCTCTCTGTCCATAACCGAATATAGCAATCGTTTTCATAAATAACCTCTTGTATTGATTTTACAACGGGCGGATCCTGCATCCCGCAAGATCCGCCCGCGCTTCATACTGTTGGCTCGGAGTTCCCGCAATCAGACAGTTGCTTCCGTATATACATACGAACCGAATGTAACGGAATTTTCCGTAAACTCCCATACGTCGCCGAAGGAGGCAAACGCTTCACTTTTTGCCGTATACACTTCGGAATAAGAACTCGCTCCGTAAATATCGTATCCCGCTGCGAGATTATCAAAATTCCGCGCAAGATAGGGCGTCTCGTCCGCTTTTGCACTGCCCGCCGCACCGTTCTGCACTGCGCCGAACACATACAGCGAATCTGTAACACTGTTCTCGTATGCAAGTCCGTAAGCCGCATGACGGTCTGTCGCGGAGACGGAGCTCGCACAGATACGGATAATAATCTTTTCCAGATGCGCGCCGCCTTTCACGATGAACGCCAGAGTTCCGAAACGATCTATTTGCGGCATATCCGCCATCTCGATATAGACGTTGCTGACCGTTCCGCCGGCAATGGCCCGCGTCAAAAATCCGGTATTCTTTGCATTCGCGCCTGCAAAACTGTTGGCGTGTTCCTCACCCGTCTCCGGAACGATATATTTCCCTCCCGTCACGGTTTTTCCGCCGATCACGGCAACGTTTTTCAGAACGGACTGCGACGTCAGGATCCCGAACATTCCGCCAGCGCCCGCCTGAACGTTATAGATCGCATGGCCTCTTCCGTCCAAAGTTCCGTACCATCCAAGGCGCGCCATTTCGTCGCCCGAAGGCGCTCCCGTCCCGTCATCGGTCCACCCGGGGCTCATAGTAAATTCAAAATATTCGCCGCCCTTATTGATATCTGCCGCAAGTACAAAATATCCGTCACGATACTGCGACGTATCGGTCGACGCAACCTGTCCTGCCTTGGTTCCCTTGTAATACTTGCTTTGAATAAGTCTGAACTCGTCAAGGTCATTGATGACCATCGTTACGAACAAGAACTGCTGTTCATAAACTTTATCCTCTGTTTCCATGATCAGCCGATAGGTCTGCCCGACCGAGAGAGCGGCAAGCGCATTCTCTGCAACCGTATATTGCCCATCCGAGAAACTGAACGCAGCGGAATAATCCTCGCCGTCGATCAGCGCCGCGGATGCAGACTCGGTTACGCCGTCGTATGTGAATCCGGCAAGCTCGAAATCGGATGTCCCCGCAAGGATTTCATGCGGTTTCTCCGTGATCGTAATATCTCCTGCAATCTCCGCGCCGGAAATGCGGTACGTTGTTTCGTTGATTTTTTCAACGGGAATCACGCTCCCGTCCGCATCGGTCACGATAACTGCAAGGTAGTAATCCTCCGCCGTGACGTCTGCCGTAAACCGGTAATCCACATCGGGATACGCTTCTGTATTGCCGGAGAATGTGACGTTGTCCGTATCCGTAAACTCAACGCGGTATGCATCGGACTGCGTCACCGTAACGGTGACCGCGATATCGCCGGTGACGGTTTCTCCTGCAATGGTATAAAGACCATCTTTCGGTTCGATCGGATATTCGATCCCGCCGATCGTCACGGTAACGATTGCCACTCCTTCCGCCGGCTCGCCGATTCGGAATGTAATCTCCTGCCCGAGCGACGCAACGTTCTCCGTTACGCCTGTAATCTCCGAAACAAGTCCGCTTTCATCTGTGACGGTGAATGTATACTTCGCCTCTTCATATACGGCGTACAGCGTGACCTTCCCCGCGGAGTCAGGCTTCCCGACCAAGGGAACGCCGCCTGCCGTATCTATCGGCTCTCCATTCGGCTCCGTCGCCCATCCGACGAACCTGTATCCGATCTGAGCTTTCGGTACGGGAAGTACAGCCTCGGAGTACACCTTCAACGCCCTTTCGGAAAATGTTTCTTTCGTATTTCCCGTCGCCGTATTATCAAATACGAACGTCCGGTTCAGATCGAAAATACCGTCCGGAGTAACCGTCGCATAAGGCTGTCCGGGCCATGTGACGTCCTTCTCGTCCGTATAGAACCACATCGTCCCGCCGCTCGTAGCTTTTCCTTTAAACGCGTTCGTATCTCCGCTCTCGCCGATCTGGTCGCAGCGGTGACGGAAAAGAACATACAGATCGGAATATACGTCGCTGCCGTCAGATTGCTGCGGCAGATCCATAATCCCGTTCGGGATATAAATCTCGTATGTGGTGACGAAATATCCGTTGCTGCCTGCAACAAGCCCCGCGGCATTCCCCTGCGTTTTTGTCGTAAAGCTGCCCGCATGCGACTTATCGACCGAAACAGCCGTCGTGAGCCCCTTCACAAAGTAGTCGTATTCCTGATCCGAATCCGCGATATGTCCGTCGGGATACAATCTGTAATTGACATATTTCTGATAGTTCGGACTGTACCAGCCGAATTGCACGTAATCGACGATGTCCGGACAACCGGAAGGAGAGGCGCCGTTGAAGTACACGACCGTGTTCGCGCGGACCTGAACGGCAAGATACATTCCGTCGTCCGTGCGCTTCCCGTACAATTTCATGTAGTTTGCATTTGAGCCGTTCGTGTATTCGAGCGCATGACTTCCGTATTCATTCTCGGAAATTACGCCGTCCACACCGTCTTTTGCAATCGCGCTTTCAATGCCGCCGACGGATATAATGCTTGTGTTTGCAGCGTCATCCGTACCCTTGCCGATCTCACCGACGGGCAGACCCCAACTGCTGTTGTAAGAGTAACTGTATTGGGCATTCGGGGAATAAACCGTGTCCTGATATGTTTTATGATTGTTGAAGTTGATGATGAGCATACCGACGTAAACACGCGTATCGGCAAGATTTTCCGCCGAAAAATCTGCTGCCGTGTAACCGAGGTCAGCGTTCAGAATCGCGCTGACAGGCATCAGACCTTCCAGCGTATATTCATACGCACCCGACTCTCCCGAAACCTTGGCAACGGCGCGGCTCGTGTCCGTTCCGCCGGTGTATCCGTCCACATTCACACCGAAGTACGGTCCGGCAGAACTTTTTGCGCTTCCGTCCTTTCTGCCGAGCTGGAAGCGGATCCCGTCCGAGAATAATACGTTTTCGCCGCCGTCGCGGTGGATAGAATACTGTTTTGCTTCGAGTTTGAAAAGAATCCCCTCTTCCGTGAGCGTAGCATATAC
Source organism: uncultured Sellimonas sp. (assembly GCA_904393575.1). Classification (GTDB taxonomy): domain Bacteria; phylum Bacillota; class Clostridia; order Lachnospirales; family Lachnospiraceae; genus Sellimonas. The sequence goes on from CAJFMZ010000264.1 coordinate 23,080, forward strand.
TTTATATTCGTTTCCGTTGGCAAACTGATCGGCGATCACATAGGGCGTCACACCGTCATAGACAGAGGGGTCCGCAACATACTTCTCACCGGAGATCGCAATGTCATCCGTGACATACTTGGAATCGAGAACAAAGACTCTGCGCTCGTCGTCATATTCAAGTTTCTGCTCCTGAGTTCCGATCTTCGCCGTGATGTCGTACACATAACTGTCTGCATCGGAAATACGTACAACGTACTCCTGACCGTATGTCGCCTCGGGAAGGTCGCTCAGTTCAAAACCGGACGTCTCTCCGACGGTCACCGTGAACTGTCCCGCCGTTAAAACCGCATACAACGTAACGGTGTCTCCGTCAATGACCGTCAGATTGCGCACGGTTGCTCCGTCGTCATACGCTTTTTCTCCGTTCGGCGTGAGAGACCAGCCCTCAAATGTATAATGCTCGGGAACAAACCCGTCAAGAGACCCGACATCCGTCAGCGTGACGTCCTGACCGTACTCTGCCGATAGCGTTTGCGCAAACGTCTCCTCTCCGTTGTCAAATTCAATGGTATATCTGACTGCGCGGACCGTCGCCGATATGGTAATCGCTTTATCGGTTACAGCAAAAGAATATGTGCCGTTCTCGCCCGTAACGGGAACGGGACTTCCGCCTTCCTGCGTTACGGATACCCCTGTTATGACATATCCCTGCTCAGCGTTTACGGTGAACGTAAACGGCGCGTTCTTCTCGGCAAGCAGTGCGTTTTCGCCGTAGGATACGTGGTCCGCCTGCTGATACGTTACCTTCACATGGCTGACCGAAACCGTTACGGAAATATTCCCGACGATATCTTCGCCTTCGATCGTATAGACGTTTTCCACAGGCTGCACGTCGATTGCGGTCCCGCCGACAGAAATGAAAACGGTCGCAGGGATCCCGCCCGTATTGACGAGCGTAAACGAATAATCCGTACCGTAGGCCGCTTCCGACGCGCCCTCGGTCAGGCTGACCGCGTCGCCCGCAAGATTGCTGTAAGTCACCGAATACGTGTTCGGCGTCCATTTTGCATACAACGTAACGTCCGAAACGGCATCTGCCGCAATAGACGTGACAGCTTCTCCCGAAAAATCGCTTGTCGTGTACCAGCCGGCAAAGGTGTTTCCCGCCTTGGTCGGGACGGGCAGCGAGGAAAGTCCGACGCCCTCTTCAAACGCGCCGAGGGCGTCCCCTTCTCCGCCGTTCAGAACGTACGTGATCTTATACGTTACAGGTTCTTCTTCGTTCGTCGGATCTTCGGGAGCGCAGCCGGCAAATGCAGCCATGATCCCGCAAATCAGCAACAGGGCAAGCAACAACTTCTTTCCTTTCGCTCTCATGTTCTTTCTCCCTTATCAGATAAAATTATATCTCGCTCAACAATTCGCTTTCATCAACCATATAGGAACCGAAAGAAATCTTGTTCTCCTGAAAATTCCAGAACTCTCCGAATCCGTCACGATCGATCGCAGCGTTCAGATCCGTAAAAGATGCAGCAACCTGATAAACAGTTGCAACTCCGTATTGTACGGAATTTACCGCCGATAAGTTGCCTTTGGAAACGCCGTACGAATTGGCAAGATTCCCGCGCGGCGCGGAAACTTCGATCGGATTGCCCGCCACTTCGTTCACCATTACGGCAGGCTGATTCGAATCGGTTGTTCTGTTCTGTCCGGAAAGCACAACGCACACGGTATTGGAAATTTTTCCGTACAAGGTCGTACAGATCCCCGCTTTCCCGTAAAGAGACGCCCCTACGGGAAGGCTTTCAACCGCGACCAGAACATTGTCCACCGTGCCGACCACGATTTCCGCCACGAGCCCGCTGTTCGATCCGTTATTGCCGTCGTCGCCGTCATGTATCGTCGCATTGACAAAGCCAACGTTTTTGACGACGCTGTTAAATTCGATGTTGCCGAACAGTCCTCGCTTTTCCGCTTGGATATTGCTGATCACGTGTCCCCGTCCATCAAACACGCCGTACCATCCGCGCTGCGCGCGCCATGGCGCCTCGGCGCCTCCCGAATGGATACTGCTGTTTAGATTGCGCGGATCCATCCCGAACGACGCTCCTTCAAAATCAAGATCGGCATTGAGAATAAAGTACCCGTCGCGCAGAGGGTTGTCCTTCTCAGGGTCCGCATTGTCTCCCCCCTCAAAGTACACCGTCCGCATCTGCATAAATTCATCTACGCTGTCGATAATCAGCGACGCGCATACGATCGGAACATATAAGACAAATCCGTCTGTTTCAACGGCTGCCGTCTGTTCCCCGACAGGGATCGTCGAAGGGTCAAGAATGACCCATCCGTTCACGATCCGTTTCAACGCTACCGACGTTCCGGAGACCGTTACGCTGACGTCCTCTGCGGACGAAGGAAGTATGCTTTGATATGCCGTCAGATCAACGGTAACGGAAGCGGCGCCCGTTTCGGTATCCGTAGACTGCGTGATGGTTGCGGACGGTTTCAGAATTTCGACGGCGATCTCTTCCGTTACCCCGTTCAGCGTTGCCGTTACGGTCGTCGTTCCCGCATTCTTTGCGGTAATTGCACCGTTTGCAACCGTCGCAACGCTTTCGTCCGCGCTCTGCCAGACAACATTTCCCGAAAGATTCGTGAAAATACCGATCTCCGCATTTGTCGGCAGTCCCTCCCCGAAAATATCGGAGGAATACAGCGTAACGCTCTGCGAATCGGCGAAGAAATACCCGCCGTCTACAATTTCTACGCCGACATCCTTGCTCAGCGTAATGCCGGCATATTCCGCCTTGACCGTAACCGTTGCGTTCCCGACCGAAACGCCCGTAAGCGTTCCGTCCGACAGGGTCACGGCGCTGCTGTCCGACGAGAACGCGTACTGCGCCACAACCTGCTCGTCCGCATAATATACCTGAGGAGAGAGATCGAACTCCTGTCCGACGGGAATTTTCAGCTGCTCGCCGGCAGTATTCAGAACAGGCTCTTCCGTATTGGCGCGCACATTCAGCTGCATCGTCGCGCTCGAATTTCCCGCCTGTACCGTGACCGTTGCGCTTCCGACGCCGACTGCCGTAAGCAGTCCGTCCTGAGAAACGGTTGCAATGCTTTCGTCGGAACAGGAATAACTCAGCTCCCCGTCGTAATTCTCATCGGTCTCCGCTTCAAGGGAATGCTGCGTGAATCGTTCAACCGACATTGTTTTCTGCGGGAACGTAACGGTCGTCTCGCCGCCCTCATCGGCGCAGCCTGCGAACAAAGAACATGATAAAACCGCAGCAAATACGCATGCCAGACATTTTTTCATGACCTTTACCATCTTCCGCCTCCTTCCCCGAGCGCATTAATCCCGAGACGGGTAATATCATTGTTCAGCGACTCTTGCATTGCCGCAAAATCTTCCTCACTGTAACTTCCGGAATGAATTTCCGTCAGCAGATAACGGGGAGAAATGGATTCGAGACAGATTGCGTCGTACAACCGTTCATAGGTCGCGAGATCCGTCTGTTCATACACCGCAATCGCCGAATATGCCTCATTGATCAGCCCGAGCCACTCCTGCAAGACTCCCAAAGGGAAGAAAGTGGAATTGATCGTCTGCGATCCGGTGATCGTCCACTCGCCCTCAAAGGAATTTACTTCCGCCGCATAGTTATACCAATCGCAATAGGAATTGAAGTATTTCCGCATCGGAGCCGCCGCTTCGCGGTAGACGACGTTGAAATAATCGTCGATCAGCTTTTCGACATCCTGCGAGCAGTCCCACATGAGTTCCGCATTCAGATAATTCTTTAAAAATCCCCAATCCGGAATCGACATGTTTTCGTAATCGTTGGACGCAAAAAACATTTTTACGTTGAATTCCGTTGTAAGGATCTCGTAATTTTTCTGAAAAGCGTCAAACCCATAGTGCGGAACAAGATAGTCATTGTAATAGCTGCCGTTGTATGCCCAGAACAGCAGATCGCCTTCGCCCAACAAGCCGCACCAATTTTGCAGATTCTCATAGTATGTGCTGTTAAATTCGTCTTTCAGATCGGATACAAAGCTGGCGCGGATGGGAGCGTAATACAGGGCGATGTTTTCGGGAAGTTTGACGTCGTCGTCCACGGTCGTCGGGGCATCGAACGTGTTCATATACGCGTAGACAGCAAGGCTGACTCGCCTACCGATCCCCTCTTCTTCAATCCATTCTTCCAGCATCGCCGCAAGGCGTTTCGCCGTTTTAATGATTGACGCCGCAGGAGAACCGTACTTTTCCTCATCGGCTTTGCACGCGTTGCAGCCGCACCAGATATAATTATCCATCTGTGTGAACCACGCATACATCAGCTGCGACGGATCGGTCTGATTTGCGAGGATCGACCGTTTCAGCACATCGAACATTTCTGTCAGCATCAGCTCGTAGGATGCTTCGTTGCCGTGCGCGTTATAGCAGATCTGCGCGACGTTATTATAATCGTCCCTGAGGACATTTCCCGCCGTCGCCTCGTTGCCCTCTGTTGCATACCATTCGGGATGAACGTTCAGCCATGTGGAAGTCGGAAGATACCCGAGCGCGACATGGTACTCCGTACCGTTGATCGGAATAAAAATTTCCGACGTATTGTAGGTACGGTATCTTCTCCCCGTCGCAACGGAGTCCTGCAACGCCTCCGTCCGCAGCGAAGGCATTTCTATATCGGGTTTTACGAGATCGTCAAACGCGGGCATGTAATATGTCCCGACCGAGCAATCGTTGATCTGCCACACGTCCGGACGATAATATCTGTAATTCAGCGTGCGTTTGAGAAAATCATATACGCCGTTCAGCGTTCCTTTTTCCGTTGCGCCTGCAATGTATACGTCGTCGCCGACGGTCCTCAAAACATAACCGCTTACGCCGAGGGCAGTTTCCGACGCGTCTGTATCCGTCGGAAAACACCCGACTGCCCCAAGGTAAATATACTTCCCGCTTTCGGGAGAGGTTGAAGCCGTCTCCGAGACGACCGGAAGCTGCGTTCCGGCAGCCTCTTCAAACCGGTCCTGCAATTCCGAAACGGCAAAGTTGATATGTTCGCCCGCCGTTTGCGGAATTACAATCGTGTACGTTGTCGCTCCGTTTTCCAGCAGGACCGAGCTTGTATATTGCTGCGACTGCGGGATCAGATCGGGCGTTTCTCCCGTTACGCGGACAACGTCATCCGGCGAGAGGTCATTGCCGGTCTCGCCCTGAGCGCATCCGCTCAGAGCAAACACCATTGACAACGCCACCGAAATGACACAACAAACTGCCTTGTTTCTCGATTTCATTCACCTTTCCCCTTTGCGGTCCTCCGCAAACTCTTACTTTGCCGTCTCTCTGCCGCAGATCTCTGCGGGAGAAACGCTGCGCACCGCGATTCCCTGCTGCACGGCAATGGCCGCCGCGGTTCCTGCCGCCCATCCCGTTGCCACACAGATCGGCATCGCCCTGAAACTCGAATGCGCCATATGCGTTCCGGAAATATTTCTGCCCGCCAGCAGCAAGCCGTCGATTTTCTCGGGGACAAGACACCCGTACGGGATCGTATATTCTTTCGCCTGAGGGAAATCCCGCTGCAAGCCCGTCTCGTCCAAGCCTGCGCCGGCAATATTATGGACGTCAAAATTAAACCATGCGCCATAAACGACGGCGTCCTCAAATTGTCTTGCCTGCAAAATATCCTCTTCCGTGAGCGTTTTCACCCCTTTGAAATGCCGCGTTTCGCGGATCCCGATCAGCGACGCCGCGCTCACAATATAGCAGTTCTCATAGCCGGGAGCAAACTCGCGCAGAAATTTAACGATCGGGATCATCTGTTTGCGGCAGGTGATTTCCGCCCTCGTCAGATCCTCCGCTTTTGTGCCGTCGATTCCGACTGCATTGGTCATGTTGCAGGTAACCACTCCCGGAACGGGCGAACGATAGAGCAGGACGTGTCCCGCGGGATAAGGAAGATGCTTCCGCGCAAGCGCCTGCAACTCCCCTTTCTCCGTAGGCACCAAGGTTTCAAACGACCCGGGCAGGCACGCCCGCTCCATATCCACTCCGCCGACTTTGAACATGAGCGTTGCGGGCTGCATTTTGCCGTCCGTGCCTCTGCCTTCGGAATACGCCGCGCCGCTCCGATACGCAAGGTCGCCGTCGCCGGAGCAATCGACCACCACATCTGCCCGAAAGATCTTCCGCCCGCTCTTGTTTTCGCAGACAATGCCCTTTACGGTATGCCCGTCCATTACGGCGTCGCAGACGAACGTATAAAGGAGTACGGTGACGCCCGCCTCTTCGAGCATTTGATAATATACGATTTTCAAGAGTTCCGGATCGATAAAAACATCTTCCCCGGGATCATAAAAATACGTTTCCTTCGCGCGGTCAAGGATCTCCCGATAGATCCGGTTCCCGACCGTTCCGGTAAAGTGGCTCATCAATCCGACCGTCGACATCCCGCCGACGCTCCCGCACTGATCGACCAGAAGCGTTTTCGCTCCGCCCCTTCCGGCAGCAACGGCTGCCCCGATTCCGGCAGGTCCTGCGCCGACGACAATGACGTCATACTGTTCCGAAAACTGTACATTCATGCTTTCCATCTTCGGTCACCCCACGATTATTTCATAAATAAGTTTTGTAACATTTCCTACGGAATCGCTCACCAGATAGGTGACCCGATAAGTCCCCTGCGTTTCAAACGTTACCTGCGTACCGGGCGCATACACTTCCGTTTTATGAGACTTCATCTCCTGAACGAGGCACAGACACGTCATTGTATCTGCCGTATCGACATTGTCGGAAATCGTTGCCGCAGGAAGCGTTACGGATGCGCCTGCCGACACGGAGGACGGAAGCTCGCCTTCGAGCTCAACCGTGGGCGCCACATCGTCGACAACGAGAAGCGGATAGCGCACCGAACCGTCCCCGTTCTCGGAATGAGCGGTATATTCTACATACCAATATCCGTACTCATTCAACTCGCACACATATTCCGCATCTGCCGAAACCCCGTCGAGCGCGTTTCCGTCAATATCCGCTGCGATTTCGCCCGACGGCGTATAGACCGTTACCGTAGCTGAAATTACGGGGTCTATTGCGTCCGCGTAATTTGCCTTAAAGACCGTGACCTGTCCGCCATGAGTCCAATCATGCACATAGTCCTGCGCGGAGACGATCACAGGCTCTCCGATATCAACGGTAAGATTATTGATCCCCTGCCCGTACAGCATCGAAAGGGACAATTCCGTTTTCTGTCCCGCAAGAAGCGAAAAGCTGAAATACAGATAGCCCGACGAAAATCCGCTGAATCCGGTCAATTCGATGGAATCCTGACTGTTGATCGTGATCGTATTTTTCGACGCGTTATAATAAAATCTCAGACTTGATCCGCTGTTGTATTCTCCGATCGTCGAGCCATCGTAAGAAATGCTGACCCCTCCCGAAGTTCTTTCCATGACCAGAGCGATCTGTTCCCCCCGCCTGACGGAATCTGTAAGAGAGAGAACGATTTTGGCGCCCGCCGCCGAAGAGGAAGGCACGCCGGCGGTGAAGCTGAAATCTTTTGCAACGAACGGATTGATAAATTCCGCGGATGCGTCGGTTCCGCTCTCCGTATTGGAGAATACAATCGAGGCTGCCGATTTTACTGCGCTTATATTTTCTGAATAAAAATATTTCGCAAGATCGATCCCTCCGTTCCCGTCTGAGACATCAACGACCGGAATCGTACGGCTCACATAGGAAGACTTTTCACCTTTCACGGCTATATACGAGATCACCGCCTCTTCCGCCGTCGGGGTGAACTGCATACCGTCGAGCGTACCGCCTGCGGCGTCCACCAATGTGCTCCGCTCTTTGCCGCCGTCTGCGTAATCATACGCCCTGACCTGCGGAAGCGTGTACGTCTGCCCCTTTATAAAGTATTTCGGGAGCGTAATCATTTCTTCATCGATCACGGGAACATCCGAAAGCGTTACGGTTATCGTGTATTGCATTTCCGCCGTACGGCCGAAATAGTCCTCTACAATATAGCTGACCAGATACTCCCCCTTTCCCGTCGGAACAAAGGTATCGTTCTCCACGGAGATTTCCCCGCCGTTGAGCGTGACCGTGACCGTATAATCCGTTTCGCCGACGCCGCCTGAAATTACAGGAGTCGCTATCGTGACTTTTTCCCCGACGGCAGCTTCGGCATTTTCCGCCTGACCGATCGAAAGGGCATTGTAGTCGCCTGCCATAACGGTGACGGGAATGCAGTATGAAGCCGCCGCGCCATACTCGTTTTCCGCAGTATAGACGATGGTATAAATTCCCTCATACTGCGGAATGAAAGCGCCGTTCCTGATGTTGACGTTATAGCAAAGCTCGCTTCCGTACCCGAAGTACACCTGCGTTGTCAGCGTGGTTTTGCTTCCGTATGGATCTTCCGCCGAAGCCGCGAACACGGGGTATTCGTATCCGACAAGTCCTTCCAGAACATTTTCGGGAGCATCGGTCACGATCCGCGGCGCGGCGTATGAAATAATCGTTTCTTCAAATACCGTTTCCCCCGCGATCTCTCTGAAATACATATCGAACGAATCGGTATAATACGACGTTGCGTACATGGACAGGATAACTTCCCCCGTCGTAAAGCCGTCAAACGGGACCGTGAAATAGTCCGTATCGTCAAAATCGCAGACGAGCTGTTTTCCTGCAAGCGACTGGACGTACAGCGCCTTTTCGTCGGACTCATAAAACAGAGCGAGATACTCGTTGCCCATTTTGTACTCGCTGCGTCCGCCGTACAGTCCGAACTTGGAAATCGTGCCGTAGATGTGACCGTTCGTGCCGAACGTCGGCGCGTCATCTGCCGTTCCGGCAAACGTCTGATTGTTTGTTTTTGCCATCAGATAAGAGAAAATCGTCCAGCTGTTCGGCGCGGACAGCGTCGAAGGATCGGTGATCCCCGTACTGATCTGAACCGTCATAACGTTGCTCGGATCGTAAGCGTCCGTCAGAGTAAAATAGATAAAACGGACGTCGCGCTCGCCGTCGTCCGGCATCACGCCGATATTGAAAATGGGAGTGACGCCGCCGAGCTTGTTCAGATCGATAATCTGATTATACGTGAACGTATCATTGGGCGCCAAAGACACGTGCAGTCCGGAGATCGTCGTGCTTTCCGTGCTCGTATCCGTCGTGCTGAACGGCGAAACCCTGTACTCTTTTGTCTTTTCGCCATAATAAACTTCACTCTGTCCAGAACCTATGCTCCATGTATTAAGATTTTTTTCCGACACTGCGGGCGTTTTTTCGCCTTGCCCGTCAGCAAAAGCGATGCAGAACGTTGCCGTCAGCGCCGCAAGGAAAAAAACAAACAAGCACAGAATTACAATAATTCTTTTTTTTGTAAGCGCGGACTTCATTATTCCTTGACGCCTCCCATCGTCAGATTCCCTTCGATCAGTTTCTTTGAAAATGCGCAGAAGAGCACAAACACCGGAATAAACACGATCATTGCTCCCGCCAATTTATGCGGCGTGCTCGTAATAACGGGATTGTTGGACAGATTGAACTCATAGAGTCCATACGACAGAACAGGCACGGAGGGAGCATATAACAGCGTTACGTTATAGTCATTCCAATTCCCGATGAAATAGAGCAGGGTGACGATAAAAATAATATTCCTCGCCATCGGAAGCACAAGTCTGAACAGTATGGAGAAGTTCCCTGCGCCGTCCAGCTGCGCCGCCTCAAAGTAGTCTTTCGGGAGTCCCCTGAAAAAGGCGTGGAACACGAGAAAATATGTCCCTAAAAACGACGCCTTCATGAACAATACGCCAAACATCGTATTATACAGACCGAGACCGTTCAGGATCCGGATCTCACTCGTCTGCGCTCCGACGATTGGCAGGATCATGGCAACGATGACCACAAGATAAAGGAGTTTTGAAAGTTTGTAGTCGGAAAATTTCGCAACGGCATATGCCACAAATGCGCAGCAAAATGCCTGGATCAGCGCTCCTCCGAGGGAGAAAATGACCGAATTGACCGCCATCCCGAGCAACGTATAGGTAGCAGAGCTTGCACCGAACGGCACCGTCACCTTAAAATTATTATAGGCGTCGGCATAATTCTGCCAATAAAACGGATTCGGGAATCCAAGAGCGTTGTCCGCATAATCCAGACGATACTTGAACGACGTCAGAAGTCCCCAGATAAACGGGATCAACAGCGACAGCGCAAAAAGAACAAGTCCGATAAACAGTATGATATTGAACGGAGTCAATACTGTTTTCAGGCGATAGCTGATATGAGCTTTGTTGACTTGCAGAAGTTTCATTGTATCCCCCCATCAATCCGGACGCGGTCCGAATTTCAGCATACATTTGCGGATCAGCATGACAATCGGCACAAGGATCATCGTAAAGCATACGCCCACCGCACTCAGGAAAGGATAATTATCCATCGTCGCTTTATTCAACTCCGTCTCGCGGAACAGCCAGTAGCCGAAGGTGTATAATTTTGTATCCGCATTGGGACCGTAAAATGAATACAGATTCAGATTGTTGCCAAAATAAGTCGCCAGCGTTGCAACGGTAAAAACAACATACGTGGACCAGATATTCGGGAATATAATGTTCCAGAATTCACGAAAAGATCCGCAGCCGTCCAGCTTGGCGGCTTCCGTCACTGCCGGAGGCACGTCGTTCATCGCGCTTGAATAGACCAGAAGCGACGGACCGAACGCAATCCATACATTGTAAAAGAGGATATAAAAGAACGTTGTATCCGGATTGGACAGACCTCCCCGCTCCATTCCGAACAGCGCGGGCAGCGCTCCGTCTACAAAACGCGCAAAAACGACAACTGTTACAAGCGTCGAGATAATCGACGGAATGAACAATATGATCCGCAGTACCTTATATCCAAAATATTTTTTGAACATATAGTACGAAAAGAAAATTGCCAGCGTTTTCGTAATAAACTGCGCCACGAGAAAGGCTATCGTTGAGTTTCCGAGCATTGTGAGCCAAAGCCTGTCCGTTCCCAACATTTCAAAAAAATCGATATAATTATGAAATCCGTTCCACGAAAAAACGCCCGTGTTTACATCGTAAGTCTGAAAGGACATGATCAGGGAGTTGAAATTCACTCCGAGATACATGATGCAAAACTGCACGACGGGAATACAGACAATTACGGCATAAAACACCCAGTCTTTCCAATTCCGCCGTATCGTTCGCGCAATCTTCTTCTCTTTCGCTTTCCCCATCATTTTCCCCTCCGAATATCATCACGAAAGTATATTGCCGTTCCACCAAGATTCGTCGTGATATTTCTGCATGCCTAAAATATAATCACGCGCCGACACCCCGCTGTCAAACGCTCTGATCGGTTCGTTCCACGTTCTTCCGTTGATCGTCGATGAAAATACCATCGTATCGCTTGCAAACAATTCCGTGGTATTGCTTGCATAATAATTATTCGTCGAGATCGGATAGACCACGTCGTCGCCGATGTACTGTTTCAGAGAAACAAGCTGTTTTGCAAAAGGCGTAAGATTCCCGTTTTCGACGTCGTAATCCGACAGATAGTCAAAGGCGCGCAGCGTACTTGTCGTTTCGGTGAAAGCCTGCAATTCCGAATCCGTATGCAGGAATTGGATAAAATCTTTGATAAGATCCATTTTCTCTTCCGTCGCCTTCTTGGTAACGCCGCAAATCGTCTGGTTGGTTTCAAGGTAGGTAAATTTCGTATTCCCCCATCCGTCCGGATGAGGCAGCGGCATAAGCCCGAACTTGCGGACGGATGCGCTTTTCGACGGATCGCTGACCGAGATGGAATCGAACGTCCCTTTCGCCTCGTTCAGGAACCATACGCCGTCGATCAGCATAGCGGTATCCGCTTTTCCGCTGACGCCGTTACGCACAAAATCATCCTGTGCGTTCATGTGATCGTATGCCTGTGACATCAGATTCGACTCGTTATAATAATGATCTCCTTCAACCGTTCTGGTGATCAGATTATAGAAGAATTCCAAAGCGTAATACATACCGGTCGTTCCGGTCATCAGATAGCCGTTCTGATCCGTGATCGGCGTCGACTCGCGCAAAACAGGCGTATTTCCGTCAAACGAAGCAATAATATGCTCCGAATTTCCTTTCAGATCGTATTTTACACGGTTTTCTTTATAACCGTCCAGATATGCCGCCATCGACTGAATGAAACGGGAGGTATAATTGTTGTTCTTTCCCGTCCATGTAAGCGGCTGCAATCCTCTTGCGAGCATTGTATCGCAAAGAGCGTAGAACTCGCTGAACGTTGCGGGCAAGCCGTTATCTATACTCGTGGAAGCGTTTCCGTCGGGTCCCACAGAAGCATTCGGGTCTGTCTGCGAACGCAGCGAGAAATTACCCTCCTTATCCATAAACAGCGCATTCTTTTCAAACAGATCGATATCGTAAATAATACCGTATGTGCTCTCATGGAAAGGGATCCCGTAAATCTTGCCGTCGGTGTATTCGTAAAATTCCTGTGCGGACGGATACATCTTCCCGTAAATCGACTCTCCGCTTTCACCTACCGTTCCCATATCCCCTTTCACAATATCCGTGATATCGACAAGGTTTCCGTTGCGGATCCATGTGTAATAATCCACGCTTTCATTGAAAATAATTTCAGCACGGTTGTTATCAAGGGAATTGACAACCGCCGAGCCGATCTGCATATCGTCGACGAATATCTGAACGCCCGTCGTATCGTCCGAATAATGTTTATCTTTTGCCCATTCCGTAAACCGTTCGGCGGCGTTTTCCAACCATTCCTTGCCGAACCCCTGATTAAAGTTCCCGACATACAGCTGCATTTTCGTCGCGTCGACCTGTTCGCCTTCTTCAATGAAGAGGTTGCAGCCGGTCATACATGCCGCGAAGCACCCGACAGACAAAAAACAAGCTACCGCCCTTTGCACCTTTTTCCCAAACATCATTGCTTTCCTCCTCAATTATCATGTGTCAGTCCGAAGATCATACGTAATATGTTTCAACGGCATGGCAATACGAACTTTCACTTGACAATTATTTGCCTGTATTATATAATAGAATTGTACCCGATTCAACTAAAAAAATAATTATCTTTTCCAAAAAAATACGATATGAGCCGCTACGAATCCTATCCGGATATCAAAAATAAGATCCTGGTATTCTCGTCTGATTACTACGTCGGAGTTCCTCACTTTCACAGAAGTATAGAACTCATCTATTTGAAAAGCGGGTCTCTGACGGCTACAATTTATGTCGGAAAGCCGATAACGTTTTCAGAAGGCGATATCGTTTTTATTCCAAGTTACTCACCCCATTGCATCATGGAAAGTTCTGCGCAGACGGTAGTCTTGCAGATACCGGAATATCTCTTTGAAGAAATCGAGCACAAAGTTTCCATGAACTATTTCGCCCTTCAAAATAAAGAAGTCAATCAGTCGATCTACAAGATCATCAGCCATATCGGTCAATATGATGTGCAGGATGAACTGATTGTTGATGGTTTGGTCCGGATTCTTTTCGGGATCATTCTGAAAGAATATTCGCCGATGGAAATCAAATCGCACAGCGAAACGCATCTCGTCGCTCAGATTATCGAGTTTCTTGACGAACACTTCAAAGAAAATATCACCGTCATCCAGACTGCGCAGCATTTCGGGTTCAGCAAGAATTACTTCTCAAAAATTTTCAACGAATATTTTCGATGCAATTTTAACACCTACATCAATCAATTACGTATAAAGTATATTGACGACCGCAAAAACAATCCGGATACAAACCTGACGAATCTGATTCTTGACAGCGGTTTTAAGAATCTTTCAACGTATTATGCGTTTATACAAAGATTGCGCAGCGGAAATACGATGAAAAATACAAATACCAACCATGATACTTGATTACACCTGAAATCCTTTCCTCCCTTCAGCCTGCTTTTTCATATACATATTTTGAACCTGCAATAGAAGCACAACATAAAATGCATCTGCTTCCTCTTTGGAAAGTTGCTCCAAAATAGGCTTTCCATTTACAACAACTTGCCGTTCTTCTTTGTCCATCGTGTCCCCTCCCGATCGTTTTTCCGTAATATAGCTCAAAAAGGTGCAGATTTTCTGCACCTTTTTCTTTTTTAAAAATATTTCTAAAAAGGAGAAGGTTTTCTGCACCTTTTAAAGCTATTATCTCCGTAAAATTTTTCTTTGGGGAAGTGTATCCGAAAAGAGCCTCGCTGTCAAGGGAAAAAATCATCGCTGAAAACGCCAAGTTTACAGACCGTTATGCAATATTTTTTTCTTGTTCCTTGACCGCTTCCGCCTTTTCGGATGATATTTTTCCGAAGAAAAACGTTTCTGTCGGAGGTAAGAATGAACAAAGCAGTTATTTATACGAGGTATTCAAGCGATACCCAAACGGAGCAGTCCATCGAAGGGCAGCTCCGCGTATGCCAGCAGTATGCCAAAATGAACAACATTCTCATCGTCGGGACATACATAGACCGCGCCATGACGGGCACAAACGATATGCGCCCCGATTTTCAGCGCATGATCAAGGACAGCTCCAAGCATCAGTGGAATATGGTTCTCGTAAAAGACATAAATTTATGGACACTCTCTAAATAGAGATATCAGGGGCATAAAATAAGCGTATGAGTTCAGATAACCCATACGCTTATCTTCATTTATTGA
>CAJFMZ010000265.1 GCA_904393575.1 uncultured Sellimonas sp.
AAGGCCCGGCCACAGGCATACCATGGGACAAAGAAGAAAAAGCGCAAGTAAAAAGGAAGCGCTCAAAATAAAATGAGCGCTTCCTTTTGATTAAATGGAAATTTTCTTGGATATTAGTGCATCCAATTTTTCAATGATTTCCTTCTGACTATTTTGTACTGATATAAACTTCTGGGCAATCTCCTTTTGAAGTGAAAGGCTAATATTTCCTTCACCGTCGACAGGAATTGGTACCATAATGTCGTTTAACATCGAAGGATATAGTTTCGTAAATTCATCTTCTCCGTTATCGCCTTTTCGACCTTTAGCCAGCTCCCGGAATATGGGTTCCAATGTAAATTTCATATAATCGAAGTCCAAATCTTGACGCCCGTTTTTAGGAACCAAGATTCCACGATCTCCGTTAATAGAAAATTTACCATCCAGAATAAGAATCGTACCTGCAAATCCATTTGTTGACCATGTCATATAACGACCATCATAATCGTAGGTATCTAAATGGGTCAGTGTCCCTTGACTTGATGCCGAGTAGACAGGGTAGGGGCCTGAGTGTAGGTTCCCGTACTTTTTGGTGTACTTTGACTTTCCTTTAATAGTGTCAAATAGCTCACTCAAAGGCAAATATTCAATCGCATATTCGTCACAATTCGGCACAATAGAAACCTGTGAGAGATTTGCAATTTGTTCAACAACAGTTTCTTTGGTTTGTTCCAAAGTTACATAACCTGCGGCGATTTCTTTTTGCTTTTCAAGCCAAGGCTCTCCGTTATGGTCTACCGGAACAGCAAATTTTACAGATTGAATCATAAATGGTGGTAGCGATGTGTACTCATTCTCTCCATTATCGCCTTGCCGCCCTTTTTTAAGCTCTCTAAAAATAGGTTCCAAGGTATATTTTGCGTACTCCAGGTCTATATTTGTGTCTTTCAGCAGGAGTATTCCACGGTGGTTGGTTGCGGAAAAAGGTGATCTGTGAATCATCATGTAGCCCGCTAAACCATCTATTGCCCATGTCAATGCCGGAACATTATAATCATAGGAATCGATCTGCGCAAATGGTCCAAATGTGTTGCCAGAATATAATGGATACTCACCAGTGTGTTCATGTACATAGCTTCGAGTATATTTTCCGTCGCCACGAACAATATCAAACACCTGGGTAATGGGAATTTCTAAAAACTGAAGGCCCTCATCGTTTTTTTTTTCAACTTCAGCCAATGGTTCATCAAGTTCAGACAATGTGTTAATCGTATCAGCAAGTAAAACTCTAAAGTCATTTACTCCGATTGTCTTGGATTCTTCCTCGATACCAAGAGCCTGCCGTTCTTCGTGATTCCACCATCGTTCCACGCACCAATGAGTTCCGTTGTAAAAGTCATCAATGCTCGAAATTTTGCATCTCTTATCACCAATCATGTTCAATGTGTTGGCAAAGCTCGTTTTCGCACCCTTGAACATATTAAAAAGATCAGATGCAACCTGCAAATCATTTTGATCGATGTCAAAACGGTACACATCACGAGTTTCTCCGATTTCCGAACACAAATAGGTAAATACTGGGGAGGTTTGGCGCTGAAGCGTAGGCACACCATCCACCATAACAGGTGCTTTTTTTGTCAGAGCAAGAATGTAAGTTTTTTTGTTAGTTGTGAAGAAAGTGTTTAACGGAAGAGAGATGACAGCATCAATTTCACACTGCTCCAATATAAAGTCACGGAGCTTTTTGTCGTTACTGCGGTTCATAATACCATCAGGCACGACAATAAACGCTTTTCCATTTGGTTTGAGGGCACGAATAATCCATTCCATGAACAAACCTTCGATGCCCATTGCGCTTACAGAAAAGTATTTCTTGAGTGTATCATCCTTGGAAATCTCTTCCTTCAAATTACTACTTCCGCTCATAACATAAGGCGGATTCGTTAAAATCAGATCATACTGATCATGGACAGGCTTTGCCAAGGTTCCAAGAATCGAGTTGGTCTGAAGCAAAAATGTGTCGTTAAAAAGTTTAGCAAATTTATCTGTCATTTCTGGATGCTCTCGGAGCAAACCAGACATATAAATCAGCATATTTGCTTTAGCAAGAATGATTGTTTTTTGTTCGTCCTTATCAAATCCTTTGTCAAAACCACTCAGCGTAATTTGGGGCTTTAGCTCTCCATCCTCCACTTTATAGAATCGGTGCAAATCGTGAAGAATCGGTTCAAGCAAGAATTTTCCGACGCCACACGCCGGATCGCAAATCTTCATACCCGGAGTGATGTCTATCATATTGACAATAGCTCGAACTACCTTCAAGGGCGTAAAGTATTGACCCCAATTTTTCTTACTGATTGATTCTTTCAAGAATGTTTCAAACAGCTTGCTTTTGAAGTCATAGTCTATGTTCTCTAAAGTCCCAAAATCATTAAAACGCTTAAGAATTTTGTGGAAAACAGTCGCATATCCAGAAACAGCCTTGTCATCTTTGGATACAAAAATTGTTCCATTGATAATGGTAGTTTTATCCTTCGGATTACCAGGGAAAAGAGCTTTAATCTTTACTCGTACCGTGGAAGCATAATATTCAAGCACCTCATTCTCATTATTGCCAGAGTATTTTCCCAGCAAATCATAGAATGAATACATTCCCTTCAAAACACCTAAATCGCTGAGGTATTTGAAGATGAAAATCTCAACAAAGGTGTACAAACAATTTTCAGGCGTAGCTCCTGAAACAGCCCATAAATCTTGCCATACTTTTTCGGCCAGAGGCAGAGGATCAACAGACGCAGCAGCCTTGATTTGATTATTGGTAGCATTAATAGAGGCTCGAATCTTATTGATGAGGGTAATACACTCTGTGCTACTCTTGTCAAAATTTAATGTAATGCGGCTACCATCTTCCTGTAGAATTTCTTGACCGGTAGCGGGGTTAATCCAAAAAGTTTTCTTGCCGTCAGTAACAATGTAAACTTTTGCCTGCAATATCTGGGCTGTCCCAATTTCTTGTGCAATAGCTTTAGCAATCTGCTTTTCGGTTCGCAACTCCTGAGGGGTCTTATACTCGATAGCTGCGATAATAATTGGCTTTTTAACAATCAAGGCATCCGGCTTTTTCCCCTCATATGCCTCATAGTCTTTATCGGGAATAATCTTCGCTCCTTTAAGAGCTTTTAATGTAGTAGCGCCAATATTGTAGAAATTCCAATCGCCCATTTTTTCAGGAGCTTCTATCAAATTACGCTGAATCAGTTCTTCACTCAATGGTATCTGCTCCTTCCTGCCCCGTACTGGTGGCGTT
>CAJFMZ010000266.1 GCA_904393575.1 uncultured Sellimonas sp.
AGCTGCATGCCAAGCTTTCCGCCGCTGACATACATCTGTTCCAGATGTCTGGCATCCTCCTGAATCACGGTCGGAAATTGTTTTTTCATTCCTATCGCCGTGCATCCGCCCCGTACATATCCGGTGATGGAAGTCAGGTTTTTCAGCGGAATCATTTCCAGAGATTTTTCTCCGACTGCTTTTGCCGCTTTCTTAAAATCGATCTCCTCCTCAATGGGGATGACAAACACATAATGCTCTCCGCTCCTGGCCTGGGTCACAAGAGTTTTGTAGACCTGCTCATGAGGGAGAGAAAGCTGATCGGCTGTGGCGATCCCGTCTGTAAAGTTGTCACATTCATAGGTCTGGTATTCATATGGAATGTTCATGCGGTCCAGAATCCGCATGGCATTGGTTTTCAGCTCTTTTTTGCTCATTCGTCCTGTTCCTTCTTTCTAAAGGCCTCGTAAAGAGGCCGGTGTACTTTTCTGCGTGTGAGTTCCATCAGCTCCAGCCTGGTGATGTCGATGGCTTCTGTTGTTACTGGATCAAGAGAAACCAGCTCCCGCATGGTACGGAGCAAAATGTCACGGTCTTCTGGCTCTGAAAGATTGATAAAATCAATGAGTATGATGCCGGAAAGGTTCCGAAGCCGGATCTGTCGTGCGGCTTCCTTTGCCGCTTCCAGATTCTGCTTTAGATACCGCTCCTGCTTTCCGGAAACAGCCCGCCCGGTATTGACATCGATGACTGTCAGCGCCTCGGTCGGCTGAATAATGAGGCTTCCACCTGATTTCAACCAGACTCTCTGGGAAAGTGCCCGTTCTATCTCACGTTCCAGACTGTAGAGCTTTACCAGTGGAAAAGACGGATCCGTATACAGACGAAGCCCTGAAAGAGCCTTTGGCTCTGTCTGTGCCAGATACGTTCGGATCCGTTCATATCTGTCCGGAAGATCAGTCACCACCTCTGCCAGGGCATCCCAGCGGACATGAGAAAATCCCTCCGCTTCTATAGATGCACCTGCCTTTAAACATGTAAAACAGGTGCGGGTCTTTGCCTTTTCAAGCAGGCAGGACAGCTCCGCCTCCTGCCTGAGAAGCTCCTGATGCAGGGCATCCAGAGTAAGATGGGCAGCTTCTGTCCTCAGCAGAATTCCATAGGACAAAGAGTCATGTTCCAAAAGCCACTGCTTTAGGGCGTCCCGTTCTTTTTTCGGAATCCTTGAAGATACTCCAGAAGCATGTTTCTTCCGGGAAATGACTGCATATCGGCCAGTCAGAGAAAGATCGGTAGTGAGGGAAGGCTGCTTGGATTTGGAAGCTTCCTTTTTCACCTGGACAACCAGTTCATCACCCACACATACCGGTTTCTTTCCGGCTTTGGACGTAAAATATCCATCCGCTGCGTCCTGTTCGTTACAGTAACACTCCATGCCCGGAAAGATTTCAATGAAAACGGCATGGATATTCGGTATTTTTCTTTTTACTCTTCCAATATAAATATCTCCTACATGAACCTGTCTTTGCGGCTTCGTTGGGTCCTCCTCTTCCGGACAGAAAATCTCAACCGTTTTCTCATCTTCTTGCAGGAAAAAGAAGAGCCTGTCAAAAACTCTGGTTACAAGGACCTTTTGTTTCATAATACAATCTCCGTTCCAAGCGCATCCAGCGGCACCAATGTACCATCTTTCCGGGCATAGTTTTCGATTCTGTGATACCGGAAATCCTTTTCCGCATCCTGACCGGAACCGCAAAATCCGGAAAAGGCTCCCATCACCAGCTCCGGCTTCAGATTGACTGCACTTCCGGCAAGAACCTTCAGGAAGACATCGTCATCTTGCTGCTTCATTTCCAGAATCCACGGACGGATATTGACCTCCTTTTCACTTTTCTTTGTCTGTTTCATCACAAGGATCTCCTCCTGTGACAGAAAAGCATCGATCTGTGCATCTGTGATCCATCCGCCCTCCCCTTTCGGGATAGCCAGATAGTCCGCCGCCTCGATGATCGCCATTCCGGTCGCCTTCTTCTCTTCCGGAATCTGGACGAAGCTTATGACCTCCATTCCTTCCGCCATCACTTCGTTGAGCCTCCGTACCGCCTCCCTGGACGCGATCGGCTCGGTCAGTTCAATATCAAAATATTCCCCGTCACTAGTCAGCCCGACGCCAAGCGGGTTGGCAAAAGACATGATCATATGGGGACTGAATCCCTGTGTAAATGCGATCGGGATCTCCGCTCTTCGCATTGCCTTTTGAAAATAGCGCATCACATCCAGATGGCCGATAAATTTCATGACTCCGTATTTTCGGAATTTAATTCTTGCCTTCAAAGCAGACACCTCCCTGATAACACATTGCTCCGCAAGCCGAACACCGCTCCCGGCAGTTTGGCGTAACCTCTCCTTTCATGGCACGCTCCCACTCTTTTTTCAAGAAGGATTTGGTGACGCCCACGTCGATGAAGTCCCACGGGAACAGCTCGTCCAGATTCCGTTTCCGCCTCGTATAGAATTCCAGATCCACACCGGTATTCTCAAATGCCTGCATCCACTTTTCATTGTCAAATTCATCGCTCCAGGAATCATAAAGACATCCCAGACGGTAAGCTTCCAGAAGCACCTTTCCGGTCCGGCGGTCGCCGCGGGCGAAGACGCCTTCCAGCACCGTCACATCCGCCTCGTGCCAGTTATATTTGAGGCTCTTCCGGTTCAGCTGCTCTTTCATCTCCTGATTTACCACATAGGCACGATGGATATAATCCTCCTGAGTGTACATTTCCGCCCACTGGAACGGCGTAAACGGCTTCGGGATAAAGAAGGACGTACTGAATGTAATCTGGCATTTACCGTTCCTCTGATCCTTCGGAATCTCGTAATATTTTCTTGCCACACGGTCTGCAAGCCGTGGGATCTCCTTCATATCCTCTTCCGTCTCTCCCGGAAGGCCGAGCATAAAGTAAAGTTTTACCTTATTCCATCCGCCCTCAAAGGCTTTGGAAGCACCGTCCAGAATCATCTCTTCGGTCAGCCCCTTGTTGATGACATTGCGCATCCGCTGGGATCCGGCTTCCGGAGCAAAGGTCAGACTGCTCTTCTTGATGTCCTGCACCTTTCCCATCACATCCAGAGAGAAGGAATCGATTCGAAGAGACGGAAGGGAAATATTGATCCCTTTTCCCTTAAACTCTTCGATCAGGAAGGTCACCAGTTCTTTCAGCTGAGAGTAGTCGCTGGAGCTCAAAGAGCTTAAAGAAATCTCTTCGTGTCCTGTACTTTTCAGCATTTCGTAGGCGTACTGCTTTAACGTCTCCAGATCTTTTTCTCGCGTCGGACGGTAAATCATTCCCGCCTGGCAGAACCGACAGCCACGGATACAGCCTCTTTGAATCTCCAGTACCACCCGGTCCTGCGTCACTTTGATGAAAGGAACGATCGGTTTGGTCGGATACGGCACTGTACTCAGATCCATTACCACCTGTTTTTTGATCGTTCTTTTTGCATGAGGATTGTTTGGCTCAAAGGACTTTAATGTGCCGTCTTCATGATATGTGACATCATAAAACTGCGGGACATAAATGCCCTCAATCTCCGCTGCCATTTCCAGAAAGTCTTTTCTTGTTCCGTTCTTTTTCTTATTTTCTTTATAAGCATCCAAAAGCTCATCATAGACCGTCTCCCCCTCTCCGATATAAAAGAGGTCAAAAAAGTCGGCCAGCGGCTCCGGATTGACCGCACAAGGTCCGCCTCCGATGACAATCGGATCCTCTTCTGTCCGGTCCTTGCTGAAAAGCGGAATTCCGGAAAGATCCAGTACCTGTAAAATGTTTGTATAACACATCTCATACTGGATGGTAATACCAAGGAAATCGAATTCCCGGATCGGATCCTGGGATTCCAGGGCAAACAACGGAATGTGCTCCTTTCTCATAATCCGGTCCAGATCGGTCCACGGGGAATAGACCCGCTCGCACCAGGTATCCTCTCTGCGGTTAAAAAGTTCATACAGAATTTTCATGCCGAGATGAGACTCGCCAATTTCATACACGTCCGGAAAACACATAGCGAACCGGATCGCCACCTTTTCCTTATCTTTCATCACCGAGTTGATCTCGTTCCCGATGTAACGGGCCGGTTTCTCGATTTTTAGTAATATTTCATCACTTAAAGCTAGTTTTCTCATAAAAACCCTCTCTTTTTTATAAATAATGCACAAAAATCATCGCTGGATTTTGTATCTTCCAGGGCTGGAAATACGCGGAAAATTGTCTCGTTTTCCGCCCGCTTTATCGCTGTGAACTGCCGCATTTTTTCATGTGAAATTGCGATTTGCAACAAATTTTGTTTTTCCATACCCTGCGGCACTAGGCATAACTACCCGGCACCATACGACACAATATTTATATTTAGTCATTTCCATGAATATTTACACCTGTGCTATTATATGCCTTGCGGGGAAGAAGTTCAAGCAAATAATTTTTGTCCACCTCCACTTCTATCGTTTCTGACTGCCCAAACTCCATGCTTTTTATAAAAACTCCGATCTCCTTGTCACAGTCATAAATTTCCTCCGGAAGATTGATATATACATCCTCCGTGATTTCGGTCCCTCTATGCCCCATGCATACAGCAATTGCTTTCAAACTGATTTCGTACTGCTTCAGTATCGTTGCGTAGGTATGCCCTTACGGTATAATTACGACAAACCGGAAAAGCCCCGTAGAATCAAGGGTTTTGAGGTTTTCAGTCTGGTTTTTTCATCCTTTTCCAAACCGAAAAATCATACTGAAATAAGTCGAATTATAGGAGGTGTTTCATTAACGACAAATGAATAGCAGAAAGGAACTCAAAGCCTTTTGATTTCAAACACAGTAGAATATTGGATTTATGCGAAGCCGTCACTTGTTTCAAGTGGCGGCTTTTGTCATTTCCAGGACTGCTGTGCAGGCACATGACAACACCAATCAGAAACGAGGTGATTGTTATGAACACGCAAATCATCGCCATCGCCAACCAGAAAGGCGGCGTCGGCAAGACAACGACCTGTGAAAACCTGGGTGTTGG
>CAJFMZ010000267.1 GCA_904393575.1 uncultured Sellimonas sp.
CGCCGGCTGTTGGGAAGGTGCGGCCTCATGGGTATTCTGTTTGGCCTTATTCATGGCAGTTCCCTCCTGTGGGTAGTTTCAATCTCAAAGAAGTTTTCATCACAGTCGTAACAGACATACACATACTGCGGCAGGTCGCTTAGGAAAAGCTGCTTGCCGCAGCGGGGACAGATCGCATCCGTGGAAAATCTGCTGATATAACGGTCGATCTCTCCAAGAAGATCCTCGGATATGCCGGATGCTCCTGGTGAAACCGCGGCCCTTATCTGGACCAACAGCTTGATCAGGAAACTGTCCAGGCCCCCACGCCTGCGGAGATACTCCTGGTACTGGCTCGTGACCTCCGTGGCCTCACCTTCCGTTTCTTCAGTAATCGGAATGGATTCGATCTCCCATTCGTAGTAGATGTTTCCATCGGCAGCGTTGATCTCATATTGAGCCTCACCCGCGATGGTTGTCGGTGTGTAGCCTAGATCCCGCAGCACCTCTAAGCGGCAGTTCAAACTCGCCTGGAGGCTCTTTTTCGCAAGTTCCTTGCCCCAAAAGGCGGAAATGTCCGTTACGTGCGAATAATATTTGGTATGCTTGACGACTACGACCTCCTTCCTTCGCAGGAGATCTTCCGCGGCATTTCTGCACCAGGCAGACCAATCCCGAAACTCGGCCTTTCCCATGATCTTGGCAAGTCTGCTGAGACCGTCGATCAATTCTTCTGTTGTCATTTCATCTACCTCCTATGCGGCCTTATGCGCTCTGGCAAAGAGCGCGTCGATCTCCTGGGCCATGTGTTTCTGGTCTTTGCAGTGGATGTGCCTGGTTTCCCCGTAACAGAGGCCGTTTTCGTCCATCTTCTGGTACATGATGGACAACTGCCCACCAAATTGGGCGAGCAAGACACGCTGACCGCTCAGCTTGTCCTCCGCCACCATCCATAGAGCATGACGCTGGGCATTTCTGCCGTGGGGGTTGCGCCAGCCGCTGAGATCGGTAAATCGGAACCCAGGCGATACCTGCCACCTGCGCTCCAGCGCCTCGTAAATCTTACGGTATTTCATTTCCGCACCTCACAGTTCATAGGCGCAGTCGAGGAATTTGCTGGCCTCTTCGTAGCCGTTATCCTGGAGCAGCTGGCTGATCCGATGGATGATCTTGAGGTCAGAGGGCTGGCTCTGGGGAATCGCCTGGATCGACAGCGCGCTGCCAGCTATGGGGTTGACTTCGATCAGGCCGGTCCTCTTTGGGATCGGGAGCGCCAACAGAGCTGACACAAGAGGGGCGCTGGGATCCCCCGTGACCCGCAGCAGCGGCTGGGGTTCCTCTTTGCCCTTCCTCGCCTCGCGGTTGATCTGCTGTTCCAGGGAGAGACAGGCGGCATACAGGCCATCCTCCGGCAATTCCTGCCAGCTCCTGCTGGTGTATGCCACAGCGCCCGTCAACGGGGTCAGGCGGATGGTTCCGTCCTTTTGCAGTTCCTCCCGCACCGTCAGAGAATAATCCGGCAAAGAATAGATGGTTGTCCCGTCCTCCTGCTCCAGAGTGAGGTAATCCTGATGCCTGCGGTGGACGGAGGGCTGAATGCGCTCGAAATTCTCGCCGGTACCGGTGGAGATGATGGAATAGCCCAGCCGGAGCTGGGGCAGCAGGCTGCAGGCCCTCTCATAGGAAATGACACTGCCGCGCTGACCATCCATGTCCCGCACCTCGTATTCCTCCGGGCGGATCCGATTCCCGGCCTCGGCCATCAATTCCTCCTCCGTTTCAGCGAGGAGCAGATAACCACTCAGGGTATCAAAGCACCAGCCTGGCGCCGCGGCGGCCCAGAAACCCTCCTCGTCCTGCCACATTTCCTTGATCTGAGCGGAACATCTTTCAGGAATTTTGATGCTGCGCTTATTCATAATAGTATCACTCCTCATAAAAATGATATTTCTCATTTGAGAATCAAAATACGCAAAAAGGAACCGGCAGACAAAACTTGAAGTTTCGTCTGTCGGTTCCTTGGTAGATATTTTGCCGTGTAATCATCACACAGCGGTTCCATTGGCGTTGCCTGAACGGCAAATTACGGCGACTGAGCCAGATCCTCCGTTCGGAAAGTGTAATAACCCTCATAGTGGTAGCTGGCGTCGATGCCTTTCATGTAGACGGAGCGGTCATTGACCTGGTTCGTCAACGCGGCCTTTAGCAGCGCCTTGATTTCCAGATCCTTGACCGGGCTGCGCTCCATAGCCTGCAGGTAGTCCTCCTTATCTATGTGGGACCAATCGACCACCTGGCCTAGTGCCTTTTTCAGCATCCCATCCAGCCAGATCCGCATACTGCGCCCGTTGCCCTCCCGGAAGGGGTGGGCGATATTCATCTCCACATACTTCTCTACGATCTCGTCAAAGGTAGACTGTGGCATCCGCTCGATATTCTGCAAAGCGGCATCCAGATACATGACAGAAGCAAAACGGAAATTGCCCTTAGCAATATTGACAGTGCGCTTTTCACCGGCGAAATCGTAGATATCGGAAAAGAGGGCGCGATGGATGCTGGCGAGGGCAGCAAAGGTACCGGCCTCCAGACGGTCCAGGGCGCCGGTTTCAAACAACTCCAGCGCACGCTGCTTGCTGAGCTTTTCCTCCATCCGGGCCAGTTCTGAGGATTCGGTGATCCCCAATTTGTTCTCCAGTGCCATAGCTGTACTCCTTGTCCTGCGTAGGGTCTCCACTCCAGGGCCCCAAACCCTGTCAAGAGGTGGACGATGATGGTCACGCATTTGATTCGGATACCATTATTTTATCTGAAATCACCATGTTCTGCAACCTGTTCTTGACAGATGGCAGCAGCAGTCCCATTCATTCTCCACATGGCTCTTCAGGTTTCGCGGCGAGGTCCAGATCCTCTCTGATCTTCCGCAGCCTCTCATGCCACTCCTGTTTCGCTTTCTCCGCACGCTCGATCTCAGCTGCCTGCTGGGCGGGGGTAAGGGCTGAAAAGCGCCATTCCCGCTGCTCGGCGGCGATGTCGGAGAGAATACGCAGCAGGATTCGGTGAGCCGTTTCATTGACTGTGGGCGCATGGTTTTCCAGGGCGTTACGTCCACGGTGGAAGATATCCAGATACATCTCATACTGTTTCTCCGTGATGATCTCCCAGCCGTATGCGTCCAGTATTTCATGCTCACTGCGGTACTGCATAGCCGCTTCAAATTCCGCTTCCCTTGCGGCCTGCTCCCGGTCGATCTTGCGCTGGTACTTGTCCGCGATTCGCCTCAGCTCCGCCTCGACCTTTTTACAGGCGTCCGCCTCCAGGAGATACCCTGCTGCATCCGGATTGGTATATCCTCTGCCCGCCGTCATGCCGCCATCAGTTTCTCGGAAAGTCTGATGGGACAGACCAGGGCCAGATCACTGCGCCCCTCCGCCTCGATGATAAAGGGCGATATTGCGCTGTTCACTTTGATCTGCACGCTGGGCGCGTCTTTGAACTGCCGCAGGGCGACGATCATCCGGTTCAAATCAAAGGCAAAGGTGATGCGGTTTTCACCAACGCACTGCACAGCGGCCCTGTATGTCCCGGAGGAAACCGGCATGACCAGTTCGCCGGCTCGGAAACGCACATAGGGATGGCGCTCCTTGACCGCAAATCCCTTGAGGTATTTCAGTTCCCGCAGAAAGTCTTTGGGGGATACCGCAAAGGATTCCGCACAGGATTGCGGTATGGCCTGCTCCACTGCGTAGAGGTCCATGCTGGGGATGCGAAAGTCCAGGGTAAATGTGTCATCCGTGATCCTCACGCGACCCTTCCCAAACTCAATTTTGACATCCTGTTTCCCGAACAGTTTCAGATGGGAAACGGCCCCCTTGCTTGCCGTGAAAGATTGAGGGAAGATGAAAGCCGGGTCCGTGTCGCAGGCCATCTGGTTCCCATCCAGGGCAAACACATAGGGGCCGGAGAACTGGATGCTGGTACGGTTTGGCTGCGTGTTGGGTGTCGGGTCCAGAGCGGCATAGCTGACCCGCTCGGCCCGGGCGTAGAGCGCCGCCGCGTTCACAGAGAAGGACGACTCCGCTTCAAAGGACGGGTAGACCGGATACATCTCCGGATCCATGACGTCAAATTGCGCGGCACGGGAGCCGCAGCGCATAAACAGGCGCCACTCCTTGTTCTTTTCAGAACTGATTTCCTCCAGTTCCAGCACAAGGTTGCCGTCAAACAGGCGGCAGGCTTTCGCCACTTCCCTGGTGCGGGTGAAGACGAACGCCAGGTTGTCTCCCTGGGCAGGTATCCGCTTGATCAGCCAGGTGTCCAGATCCGTGGCCGTCAAGATACAGACGCCGTCCTCGACGCGGACAGACACCTCGGACAATGCGGGGTACGATGATTTTTGAAGGGTCTTGCTGACCTGATCCAGCCCCTCGGAAAAGGCTTTCGCGTCAATCGTCGCTTTCTTTTGCATAGAATTGAAACCTCCAGTCATTTCATAATATTTGCCCCGGTGCGCCAGCTAGGACATACAAAATCCAAGCTGTATTCTCCGAGGCTTGATGCTTTAGAACATATCCCAGGGAGGAAGTTCCTCCGACAGGATGCTGAATGTGCTCCAGCGTCCGCAGTGCGGACAACATACTTCGCCCTTCTGCGCCCCGTCGATCTGCTCCTGGGTCACCTCTCCCGGGACCTTGCAGCAGTCGGTGATGATAGTGACGATCCGGGCGGTCTCCAGCACTTCCGGGCGGAATTGCCGGTTGAAGGGGATGAAATCGACCCATCGGGGATTGTCATAGAGGCTGTGGGAGTAGGACTGCAGGGCGTCTTTACGAAGTTCAGATGGACTTTCTTTCATGTAATTGTGTTCTTTGTCCCACTGGGTCAGCGCGTCCACCAGCCATTCCTCGCCTTCCCGCTTGGCGATATGCTCGGCCACCTGATACCACAGATCCTCCTGGATGTCGCCTATGGGTGTGGCGACACCGGAGCGAGAGAAATATTTTTTATCCCGCCCGGAGCCAGTGGAATAGGGTTGGAAGGTACCATACCGCCAGTGGATGTCTGAAAACGTGATGGTATCGAGGTCCAGCTGTAGGATCGAGTTGATCTGCTGTTTTGCTCGTGGGTCGTCCACCGCCGGTCACTCCTTTTCCGCCGTCATCGGCTGTGTAAGGCCGGCGGCCAGCATCGTCATGGCGGATCGGAACCCGGCGGCAAATGCCTGTTCCTGACCAGCAGTACGGCTCGCGGCCAACAGCCCGCCGTATTGCTCGATCAAAGCCCAGGCATCCTCAGACACGGTCTTGCGCAGCCGGTCCTGAACAGCAATGATCTCTGGGGTCAGTTCCTTTTCCAGATCGGTTGCCGGCAGGTCAAAGGGGACATAGTTCCCAAGGTACAGCTCGGACAGAAAATTTTCCGGGACTTCCGCCTTCAGGTGATAGGTGGGGCGGGGCGCTTTTAAGGAGTCTGCGATGTCCGATAGAGCGGTGATCAGTTTGGGGAGCTGGGCTTCAAAGAACTGTTGGCCGCACCTTGTTTCATGGAAGGGGATCATGGTGCAGCCTCCTCTCCAAAAACGGGCCACTTCTCCTCCGCGCTCAAATCATAAAACGCGCTTGCTTCCTCCGCGCTGATCGGATGGACCGCCAGCACTTTGCCGCCGTGGGTTTTGACGTCCTCGGCCAGAAATTGCTCTGCCTCCGCCTGAGTCGGCTGCCGGACACCGTGAATACACATCCAGAAATTGCTGTCGTCCCCGGGGAGAAAGGGGCCAGGTCCGATGCAGACCTCATAATACGGATATTTCATGATAGACCTCGTTTCTCTAATAATCGCACTGTGTGCTCCAGCCTGGCTTTTCAAGCATTTCGGATGCCCGTTTTGCGGCCATTTCGGCAAGGCTCAGATACTCCTGTCCGCCGCTGATCAGTATGGTCGCCGCGCCAGTCACATAGCACAGCTTTTCATGGCCGGTTTCCATCAGGATCACGGCGTCATTCTCCGCCACATGCTCCTGCAGGCCCCGAATAAATTCGTCATAGGCGCTTTCATCCAGCAGGTCGTCATCGTCCGCCTCGGCTTTCTTCAATCCAGCAATGGCTCCGTAGGAGCCAAATCCGAATATCGGCCGGCCCTCCGCGTCCTGTTCCTGCCAAAGGAAAATCCGATCTACAGAGCCATACACCCGGCCCATGAAACTGCGGAACGAAGTCGGGTCTTTCACATGGAAATAGTTCGAGCGAACCGTACAAATATATTCAGACAACGGTCTGTGCCTCCTTTACATGGATTTCGTTCTACTTGCGGAAAATATGATATTGGTTCCTTGCCTTTCATAATCGCGCTACGTGTGTCAGCCTGGACTTTCAAGGTTTCAGATCCTCGCCGCCCTCTGAATCAAAGGCGCTTTCGAGATCATAGTCTGTAAAGGGTAAAAGGTGTTCCGTTCCATCCTCTACATTTTGTTCAGACTCGGTAAGGCCAATATCGGCAAATTCGTTATCGGAAACCAGGGTGCCATCGTCTGTGCGGAACATCAGCGGCATGTCGTCATCGCCCACATAGTACAGAAACTCATTTGTCGCATAGCACAGTCTCACAATATCGCCGTGGTGGAAAATGAAGTATGGGATTGTTCGCTCACCATGGATCGCCGGATATTTTTTGAACATATCCAGGAACTCCTGGAGCTCTGAGCAAATGTAATGCACGGTCAGCTTGCCTGTTTCATTTCGGGAGATCCTTCCAAGCACATCCCGCAACGCATGGTCAGCAGTCAGCTGATAACCGGCCCAGGCGACACCTGTAATTCGGAACGGTGAAACAACGCCATCCGTTTCCTTATAAACCTGTGTGTTCTCAAAGAGATACCTGAGCCATCGACATGCCCTATCATCGTCATCATCGTCTGCCTGTTGCCGCTTTAATACCTCAGCCTCCATGATGAAGTGATTGCCTTCCAAATCAAAATCCAGAATTTTCATGATTACCTCCTGATCTTGTATATTGATGATACAGATGCCCATGGGCCATGCTTCATGCGGCGCGGCATCCTGCGGAGCCGGCAACGGTGATTTTTCGGATCCGCCATTCTTTCGCAGCGCCCAGGCCCAGCCGTACCCGCTCCAGCGGAGCACGCCGGCCGCATACGGCGTACTGCCTCCAGTGATACCTGCGGCCTTTTCCGGCTCCCCGCGGCACCCGGCGTTCCAGCACATACATGACCGTCATACCTCCTCCCGCAGCGCAAGGATCAGCTGGCGCTGGTTCTCCTGATACTGGGGAAGAAAGGGCTGATCCAGCTCATAGTTATAATAGCGGTAGTAGAGCAGGCGGAAGAGGAACTGCCGGCGGCCATCGGGGCCCAGCTTCCTCAGCAGCATCCCAAGCTCCGGGAGCATTGACGCCTCCATTTCCATGAAGTCTTTGGCGTCTTTGGTAAAATTGCGGTACATCCAGTCCCCAATCTTGACTTTGCCGCCCCCAAAATGGGAGGCGCGGCTGTCGAGGCACTGATAATACATAAACCGGCGGCCACGATCCCCGCCTTTCACGGTAAAGGGATATAGGCGGCAGACCCTGGGCCGGCCCTCATAAATGCTGCACTTGCCCTCCTTCAGGAATATGCAGGACTGGTCTTCGCCCTGGGTATTCAGCAGAAAGATGGGGTAGGCATCATGAAGTAAGGAGGGATGGGCATGTTGCCCATAGACATCCTCAATGTTATCCACGCCGGCTCCGCGCTCACGCAGATATCGGCCTAGGTTGTAGGCGTCCAGCGGCTCCAGCATGATGCGGTCCCTCACATGGCGGCAGCAGTCCCCGCACAGGCGGCAGGAGAAGGCCACCTGGTCCTTGGGCCGGACGGGAATGACCGCCTTCTGGGGGCCCTGTACCACCGCACAGCCTGAAATGTGATTTAGATCCATCTTTAGATCTCCTCTCATGAAAAGGGCGCGCCGCAGAACACATGGTGTCCACGGCGCGCCCGGATTTATTTACGGCGCACGGGCTCCCTTTCTCAGGCAGCCATGCTTGTCAGCAGAGGATTGACGGCCACAGTCTGCTGGGCCGGCCCCAACAGCAGCGTGTAGTTGGTGTTCAGCGTCTCAAAGCAGATCATGTCGGCATTCCAGCTGTGGATGGCAACGACCTGCGAGGTACGCATCAGCTGACCCTGATAGCGGATCAGGGCGCAATGACCCACAGCCAGGGGGGACATCAGCGCGCCGTACAGCGTGGTGGACTTCTTCTGATTCATGACAAATGCTCCTTTCCCTTGATGTAATTTTCATAGTTGGGCTGATCGGTCAGATGGCGCTGACCGGCGCACCCTCGTCATAGTACTGATAGATCATCTCATACGCCCGGATGTTTTCCGGTGTCCAGAAACCATCCCGCGACCAAGTGGAAAGCAGGCCGATGGAGCGCAGGATACGCCGGTCGGCGTTTTCCCGTTGCCTTTTGGTGGCTCTCGGCGCACTTCGGTCCCGTTGCGCTGCCTCCAAATAATCGGCAACAGCACGGCGGCGGCTCTCTTCAAACTGGTCCTTTGTCATGGGAAACCATTTCGCCTCCTGTCCTCTGCACAGGCGGCAGCCTCGCCGGCCATGTAGAGCTGTAAATAAGTCCGGTAAAGCTCTT
>CAJFMZ010000268.1 GCA_904393575.1 uncultured Sellimonas sp.
GGAACCGTCCTAAAAATCAACAGAATGAAGCAGCGGGGAGAAGACAGACGTGCCTTCTCCCCGCCGTTTTTATGTGCCGACGGTCAGTCCCGCAGATCGGCATTCCAATCAAAGATTTTTCCAGTTTGCGGGTCAATCTCAAATTCGTACTTCATATCTTCAAAAAACAACTCCCCCTCGTAGCGGTCCCGGCCATCTTCAGACTCCTCCCGAACAGATACGTCTGCCGCATCAGCGCCGGGGACTTTGCCAGCAACAATGACTGCGGCCTCCTCCACGGTGACAGGGCTACCTCCCAGAGTGTCCAGCCATTCCTCATCCACCTCGTAGTCCCCCCCTACGATGCGTCCATCCGCGATGGCCACCTCGAAGTCATAGTCTCCGTAGTCTGTCTCGAACTCAATATCATAGAGGGGAATGCCGTTGTCGCTGTCTTTCTCGTTTTTGATGTTGTAGGCGTCGTCCTCCGGCACGCCCGCATTGTCCAAGGCAATGGCCAGCGCATCCTCTGCGGAGATTTTCCCCGCTGGCCGACCGGTGTTTTCCGCCGGTGGGATCGACTGCGTTTCTCCAGAGGGGATAGCGGCGGAATCCGCCGTGCTGGTCTGGAAGTTTCCCGTAGGAGGTTCGTTTTGAGGTGCGGATATCTGGGGTTGCTGCCCACAGCCTGCCATACAGGCGAGCAGGCAAATGGCTGTGGCGAGTGTAAGAGATCGGTGTTTCATGGCTTCCTCCTGTTATCGAAATAGTTTTGGCGGATCCATTCATCCGCCGCACCGGCGTCTGGCTTGGTCGCCGCTACCTGAAATGAAAGATTTTGATCTGTCCGTTCCTCCTCTCTCACAGAAGGATACGAAGTTGTCCCCGGAAAATCGGGGTGTCACCGTCCGTATGTTCCTCAATCGATTGCAGCGCGCAGGTGCTCATGACCGGTAGAACTCCGGAAATGTATCCCGGATGATCAAAGACAGAAATTGGACAATAAAGTCCATTTTCTTCTGGCCTCCGGCTGTCAGAGGGCGGTATTTGACGACGAGTGACAGCATACCGGTGAGCAGGAAGTCGATTTTGATGTCGTTCTCCTCGCAGCGGGCCAGCGCCCCCACCTGATAGATCTGTTCCTTGAAGCCGTCGAGGAAGCACTGCGGGTACTTGGAGCAGGATTGCATGTTCTTCTCAGTCAGCAGGGCCCGCTCCCCGGCGGAAAGGGACAGCCCCAGCGGCTCGACCTGGGAGAACAGGAAAGTCCGCACAAAGGACTCCGGCGCGGAAAACAGGTCCGGGTAGGGATCGAAGCTGCCGGCGATCTTGGCCACGGTCTCCTCTACCATCTGATTGTAGAGGTCGTAAATGTCCAGGTAGTGGAGATAAAAGGTGCCCTTGCTGATCTCAGCCCGCTTTGCCAGCTCGGTCACGGTAATTTTCTGGACCGGCTTTGCCTGCACCAGCTCCAGAAATGTAGCCTTGATCAGCCGTCTGGTTTTTGTGACCCGCAGATCGCTTTTCTGCTCCATAGGAAGGCCTCCTCAAATTAGACGCTTTTGCGGAAGTGTCTCATGATGTTCTTTTCTAAATAATCGACCATTGAATAATGAACTTTCGTCCGATAAAGTATAGCACAGAGGCGGCGCCCGGTGCAAGCCATTCCGTCGCGCTGAAACATCTATTCGAGTATGGAGGTACCACATGAACGAATACAAAATTGGAGACTTGGTGTACGCCAAACTGGGGACTCTCCCCTGCGTAGGGACAGTGATTGCTGCAGATCAAAACGGGAAGTATCTGATTCGCTTCAGTGCAGTTCAGCAGGATTGGTACTCAGAGGGAGATCTAACTCCGTATCGGGGCGAGTACAAAACATAGGTGAAAAAGCCCAAAGCGACAGTTTATTGTCACTTTGGGCCTTCCCATCCATTATTCTTTGCTGTGCCCGGCAAAAAGCTCCGCCATTTCTTTCGCGGACTCCTTCATTCCCCGCAGGAACCACACCTCCACCCAGCCGTACAGGCTGTACGCCGCAAAGGCGGAGGCGTAGGCATTGACGGCCTCCTGTTCCGGATGGAACCCACATACGGACAAAATCACATCTTTTAAGAGCCAGGTGAGGCCGCGCTTTTGGAGCAGGGCGTAAAAATCCCGGTGCGCCTCAAAATGGGAGAACATCCGCCGGATTAGTTCGTCCAATGGGGGATCTTCTTTCAAAGTGCCGGTCCACTCCCGAAACAGCTGACGGATATGCTCCTTCAGAATATCATCCTTCTCCTGAAAGTTTCGATAAAACGAGACCCGGCCCACCCCGGCCCGGTCACACAGCTCGCTGATAGAGATCTCCGAGAGCGGCTTTTCTTCCAAAAGGGACAGCATGGCGGCGGTGATGTGTTCCGTCACATAGGCGTTCCGCCCCTCGTTGCTCATCGGTGATACAGTTTTCGCAGTTTGTTTCATTTTGCGTGCTCCTGTTGACAAGTTTTGATTTTGATGATACATTCATTCCGCCGTTACAAATGTATCATAACTTGAATGCACCGATCTGTCAAGGGAGAAAAAGGAAATGACATTATTGCAAAAGCGTCTGCTGATTTTATTGATTGTAATCCTCGCTGCAGCCGTCCTGGGCCGGCTGGCTGTCCGGGCGGTGCTCAACCTGCTGCTGGGCGGCACCCTGTTCGGAGGGAACTTCCTGTGAGAAAGACAAAGACCAGAAAGAAGGGACGGCTTATGTGGGGACTGATCTATGTGGGGGCGTTCCTGGTGACCTTTGCGGCCTCTGCTGTGCTCAAAATGACCTGGCATCCCCTGGGGGACAAATATTCCGTCCGGTGGGATGACTCGGTGGGCACGGTGTACACCGACCTGCCCTACGGCGAGGGGGATGCCAACAAATTTGACCTCTATCTTCCTGCGGACAATTCCATGGAGACCTACGGCCTGGTGGTCTACCTCCACGCCGGGGGCTTCACCTCCGGGGATAAATCCGACGACGCCGGGATGCTCCAGTGGCTGTGCTCCAAGGGGTATGTGGCGGCGGGGATCAACTATACCCTGATTTCCGAGGAGCACCCCGACTCCAATGTGTACACCCAGTCGGTGGAGATCCGGGACAGCATCCCCTATGTCCTGGCGGCAGCGGAGGAGCGGGGCTATTCCATCGACCGGATGGCCGTCTCCGGCGGCTCCGCCGGCCACACCCTGGCCATGCTGTACGCCTACCGGGATGCGGCGGCGTCCCCCGTCCCGGTGAAGCTGGTGTTCGGCGCGGTGGGGCCCTCCAGCTTTTACCCGGAGGACTGGACGTGCTTTGGCTTTGACCGGAATCCTGAGGCGGCCGCCGTCATGTTCAGCGTCATGTCCGGGAACTCAATCACCCCGGAGATGATCGGAACTCCGGTCTACAATGAAGCTGTGAAAAACATCTCCGCCCTGGCCTGGATCGACGGGAACAGCGTCCCCTCCGTGTGCGCCTATGGAGCTTACGACAAGCTGCAGGCCTTCCCCGCGTCGAAGCGGCTGGCCGCCGCCCTGAAGGAGTACGGCGTCCCCCATGAGTACATTCTCTTCCCCCACTCCGGCCACGGACTGCAGAACGACAACAAGCTGTACGCGCAGTATATGGACAAGGTAGTGGAATATCTGGACAAGTATATGGAGGAGTGAAATGAAAAAAGTGGTTTTAACTGTTCTGAAAATCGCCGGTATCGTGCTTCTGGTGCTGATCCTCCTCATCGCAGGTTTCTTGTTCTGGTTGTCCCGGCGGCCCTTTGTGCCCAACGACTATACGGAGACGGTGGAGACCGGCGGGGCGCTGGAGGCCAAGTACCTGGCCATGGGGCCCTATGAAGTCAAGCAGGTCAAGGCCGAGGCACCGGAGGACTGGAAGGAGTTTGTGGCCTACTATCCCGCCCAGTTGGAGGACAGCGGAGACCAGTGGCCCGCCGTGGTGTTCGTCAACGGCACGGGGGTATATGCCGCCAAGTATCCCGCCCTGTTCCGGCATCTGGCCTCCTGGGGCTTCATCGTCCTGGGCAACGAGGACCCCGGCACCTTCTCCGGCGACTCCACAGACGCCACTCTGGCCTGGCTGCTGGAGCAAAACGGGGATCCGGACAGTGTATTCTATCAGAAGGTGGACACCGCCCACATGGGCCTCTCCGGCCACTCCCAGGGGGGCGTGGGGGTGTTCAACGCCATCAGTGAGCAGCCCAACGGCGGCCTTTACACCTGTGCAGTGAGTCTATCGCCCACTCAGGAGGATCTGGCCGCGGCGCTGAACATTCCATATGACCCATCCAAGACCGTTATCCCCACCTTGGTGCTGGCAGGAACCAGCAACGACGTAATCACCCCCGAGGGGATGGAGAAGCTGTACAGCAAGCTGGGCGGGCCCAGGGTCATGGCCCTGCGGACGGACACTGACCACGGCAGTATGCTGTACAGCGGCGACGGCTATGTCACCGCCTGGCTGATGTACTGGCTCCGGGGAGATGAGGAGGCCGGAAAAGCCTTTTGGGGCGAGGCTCCCGAACTGGCCGGCAATCCAAATTGGCGGGGCGTACAGATCAGCAGGAGTGCCGGTGAGGGGACTTCAGAAGACGCCGATCATTGAGAAGAA
>CAJFMZ010000269.1 GCA_904393575.1 uncultured Sellimonas sp.
GAGTCAATGATGCGGCAGCCCACCACCCCTGCAGCGTTACAGCCAAAGCCCATGGCCATGGTAAGAGCCTGTTTGCCGCAGGCGCGGCAGCGCATAAAGGGCTTATCCAGGTTGTAGGCGATTCGCGGAAGGAAGCCGGAATCCTCCAACAGGGTAAACAGGGGAAAGAAAATGGCCATGGGGGGAAGCATTACGGAAACCACCCATGCAAGGACCCGGTACACGCCATCGGTGAGAGGCTCACGAAACCACCAGGGAGTCCCTGCTGCCCTAAGAGCAAGGGCTAGGAAATCCTGGATCCCGAAGAGGAGACGGGACAAAAGGGCAGAAGGATAATTGGCCCCTGTGAGTGTAAGCCAAAAAATCAGGAATAATAGCCCTGCCATAACCGGATATCCGGTGAGGCGGCTGGTAAATATCCGGTCCAGACGCCGGTCCCGCCGGTTGTAATCCGGCCGGCTGAAGGTGACAGCCTCTTTTGCGATGGACGCGGCGGTCCGCATCAGGCTTTCCACCAGCCTGTCTGTAAAATCCTCACTGGATATGCCGAGCTCCTGGAGCATGGACCGGGCGTCTGAAACCGCCTTTGATAAAGGGGGAGCGGCGGGCAGGGAGGGGGACGCGAAAGGCGGTTCGCCGAAGGGGCAGTCTCCGGTCAGCAGGGTGTCCAGCGCTGCAGAAAAGGCGTCATCTCCTTCCAGGAGACGGAGGGCCAGGAAACGGGGGCGCAAGGAGTGAGCCGGCTTTGCCTGCTTCAGGCGGTCTTCCAGCGCGGGAAGGATCATGGACACGGCCTCCTCAATCGCCGGGCTGTAGACAACCTGCCGAGGCGCTGCGGGGGGATTTTCCATCAGCCGATTAAGGGCGCACAGAAAATGGTCCCGGGAGCGCCTGTCCCGCGCGACTGTGCCTATGACCGGGACGCCCAGGAGATGGGAAAGTTTATCCAGATTGACAAAAATGCCTTTTCGTTCGGCTTCATCCATAAGATTTACACAGACCAGGACGCGATCCGTTATTTCCAGTACCTGGAGGACCAGGTTGAGATTGCGCTCCAGGCAGGAGGCGTCGCAGACCACGGCAACCGCGTCCATTCCTCCGAAGCAGAGAAAATTTCTGGCGATTTCCTCCTCCGGGGAATGGGAAAGCAGGGAATATGTGCCGGGTATATCCACAAGCACATAGCTGTGGAAAGAACTACGGCAATAGCCCTGGGCGCAGGCAACGGTCTTGCCGATCCAATTTCCTGTATGCTGCCTTCCGTTTGTCAGACTGTTAAAGAGCGTGCTTTTTCCCACATTCGGATTCCCCGCGATGGCCACGGCCCTGTCAGAGGGATTTTTTCTTTGAATGACCGGCCCGGTATTCAGGGCGGCCGTTCCGGTGGATGTATTTGTAAGTCCCATGGGTTATACCTCCTCATAAACCAGAATATCCCGGCAGTCCCGGGAACGGATAGCGATGACGGCGCCGCGTATTAAATAGGCGCGGGGATCCCCGGAAGGACTTTCGCCCAGGCATTCCACCAGGGTTCCGCCAACCAGACCCAGGTCCAGGAGACGCCGGCGCATGCTCCCTTTGGCCGTCAGTTTGACAACCCGCGCTCTTTGGCCGGGCTTTATATCCCAAAGACAAAGCAGATCTCTCATTTTAAATCGTACCGTCCTCATTGCTGCTTATGTATATAATATTGCGGAGGTTCTGTTTTGGTTCCGTCCGAATCTTCTGCTGGAAATGTGCGGGAAAATATAGTATAATAAAAAAGTCAGTTTGGGACGGCAAAGAAAGGCGGTAAGAGAAGGATGGAAGAAAATTATGTGGAGTGGCTTGTAAAGAGAAGGGATCCCGTATATGCGATTCCTCTCAAAGCGCTTATGATTGCAGTGTGCGTGATTTCCGTGTTCCTGGCCCTGCAGACCATGTTCGGCATTATCATCATGGCGGCGGCATTTATCGGCACATATTTTGTTTTCATTAACCTGAGTATTGAGTTTGAGTATCTGTACGCGGACGGCGGCCTGCGGATTGACCGGATTATGGGAAAGGCACGCCGCAAGAAGGTATTTGATTGTGAAAAGGAGGACGTGCAGTTTGTGGCGCCCTCGGATTCCTACATGCTGAAGGATTATGAGAACGCCAACACAAAGCTTGCGGACTATTCCTCCGGACGGAAGGACGGAAAGGTTTATGCCATGATTTATCAGAAGGGATCTGAGAGCCGGAAGGTTCTTTTCGAGCCCAACGAAAAGATGATTAACGCCATGCGCCGCGCATATCTGCGGAAGATGGTGGTGTGACAATAGGAAAACGCTTTCCCGGCATCGGAGGATCCGAATCAGGGGGAGCGTTTTTGCTTTGCTCAAACCCGCTCCGGAGTATTAGGATGGCTGATTGCCATTTATTAGCAAAATAAATGAATATTTTATCAGAATAGGATTTGACAAGGAATGTAAAATTTGCTAGTATTAAATACTAAATAAGTAAGAGAAAGAATGTCATATACAAAGAAAGAGAGGATAATTTATGGGAAAAATTATCGGTGAAGGAATTACCTTTGACGACGTGCTTTTAGTGCCGGCCTACTCGGAAGTGATCCCCAACCAGGTGGATCTGACCACGAATCTCACAAAGAAGATTAAGCTGAACATCCCCCTGATGAGCGCGGGGATGGATACGGTGACAGAGCACCGCATGGCCATCGCCATGGCTCGCCAGGGCGGCATCGGTGTGATCCATAAGAATATGAGCATCGAGGAGCAGGCAGAGGAGGTTGACCGGGTAAAGCGCTCGGAGAACGGCGTTATCACGGATCCTTTC
>CAJFMZ010000270.1 GCA_904393575.1 uncultured Sellimonas sp.
CGAGGATATGGACTTCTCCGTCCGTTCCTACAACTGTCTGAAGAGAGCCAACATTCATACCGTGGAAGACCTGATCAGCAAGACGGAGGACGAGATGCTCAAAGTCCGCAATCTGGGCAAGAAGTCGCTCGACGAAGTCATGCAGAAACTCGAAGCGTACGGTCTTTCGCTCGCAAAAAAGGAGGATTAAATTATGCCCGGCAAATTGGGTAAAACGACGGAGCAGCGCCTTGCAATGCTGCGCAATCAGGCGTCCCAGCTCCTTTGGTACGGAAGACTCGAGACGACGGCTCCCCGCGCAAAGGAGCTTCGTCCGTACGTTGAAAAGCTCATCACGAAGGCGGTGAACACCTATGACGACGTGGTCGAATTCGACGTGGTCGCCAAGGACAAGAAGGGCAAGGAGATCAAGACGACTGCCGTAAAAGACGGTCCCAAGAAGCTCGCCGCCCGCCGCGCCATCATGGCGAAGACGTACGACCTTCAGGAGATCAAGGCGTTCAACGAAAAGAAGAGCGACTACAAAAAGCGCACGGCAAAGGTGCAGCATCCCCTGATGGAGAAGCTGTTCAACGAGATCGCGCCCAAGTACGCGCAGCGCAAGGAAGAGATCGGTCAGGGCGGTGGTTATACCCGCATCTACCTGCTCGGTCAGCGCCGCGGCGACGGTGCGGAAGTCGCCGTGATCGAGCTTGTATAACGATCGCAATTGAAAAGATCCCGTGCAACGGCACGGGATCTTTTGTTTGCGGCGCAGCGGACATGCTGCGGCGCGCCGTTCCGGAGCAGCATCGGCACATGGGAAAGGAATGTCTGCCGTTCCGGAAATTTTGAAGCCCGGAGCGCGGTTCGTCAAATTTGTTGCCTTTCCGCAAATAACGTGCTATAATATGTCTGAAAATACAAATAAGGAGTTATTCTTATGGCTGATAAAAAGGAAAAGGCAAAAGAGCGCTACGAAGAGCTCGCTTACGAAAAGAAGAACTATTACGAAGAAGCCTCCAAGAAGGAACGCAAGGCGATCTACGCCTATGCAGAGGGCTACAAGGCGTTTCTCGACGCCGCCAAGACGGAGCGCGAGGCATGCGACGTTGCGGTCTCCATGGCGCAGGAGAAGGGCTTTACCGAGTATCATTTCGGCGATCCGCTTGCGGCGGGGGACAAAAAGTATTTCGTCAACCGCGGGAAGTCCGTCGTCGTATTCCGCGTCGGCACGCGCGATCTGGAGACGGACGGCATGCGCATCATCGCTTCGCATATCGATGCGCCGCGCGTCGATATCAAGCAGGTCCCTCTGTATGAAGAGGGCGGCATGTGCTTTCTGAAGACGCACTATTACGGCGGCATCAAAAAGTATCAGTGGACGGCGATCCCGCTCGCGCTGCACGGCGTCGTCGTGCTCAAGGACGGCACGCGCGTTCAGATCAAAGTGGGGGAAAATCCCAAGGATCCCATTTTCTATATCGACGATCTGCTTCCCCACCTCGGCGGCGAGCAGATGGGCAAGACGGGCGGAAAGATCATCGAGGGCGAGCAGCTCAACGTCGTCGTGGGCGGGCTTCCCTGCGCCGACGGCGAAGCCGGCAAGAAGATCAAGTACACCGTGCTCGACTACCTCAATAAGGAATACGGCATGTGCGAAGAGGATTTCCTCTCGGCAGAGCTTTCCGCCGTTCCCGCCTATCCCGCGCGCGACGTCGGTTTTGACCGCGCGCTGATCGGCGCTTACGGGCATGACGACCGCGTGTGCGCTTATCCCGCGCTGACGGCTGTGCTGGACGAAAACAGCGAACACACCGTGCTTGCCATGCTGGTCGACAAGGAAGAGATCGGCAGCGAGGGCACCACGGGTATGCAGTGCAAGGTGTACGAAGATCTGATGGAAGAGATCGCGGTCGCTTTGGGTGCGAATTTCCGCAAGGTGCGCTATGCTTCCAAGTGTCTCTCCTCCGACGTGACGGCGGCATACGATCCCAACTTCCCGGGCGTTTTTGAAAAGATGAACGCCGCGATCGTCTCCTGCGGGACCTGTATGAGCAAGTTCACGGGGGCGCGCGGGAAGAG
Organism: uncultured Sellimonas sp.; assembly: GCA_904393575.1. GTDB lineage: Bacteria > Bacillota > Clostridia > Lachnospirales > Lachnospiraceae > Sellimonas. The sequence continues at coordinate 2,065 of CAJFMZ010000270.1, forward strand.
CGGTTCCAACGACGCTTCCGCCGAGTTTGTGGGCGAAGTGCGCAGGATGTTCGCCAAAGAGGGCGTGATCTGGCAGACGGCGGAACTGGGCAAGGTTGACGCCGGCGGCGGCGGAACGGTCGCCAAGTTCCTCGCGAACCTGAATATCGACACGGTCGATCTCGGCGTGCCCGTCATCTCCATGCATGCACCCTATGAACTGATCTCCAAGGCCGACCTTTACAGCAACTACAAGGCGTTCCTTGCATTCATGAAGTAAGATCAAAAAATTCCGAAGCGTCTGCTTCGGAATTTTTTTATGCCTGTCAAATATCATGCGGCGCAGGCAACAGATGTCCCGCGGCGTCCGGCGCAAGCGGAGTTTCATTCCATAAAAAAACTGTGAGGGCTTTTTTTGTTGCAGTCTACCGAAGCGGAAAACGGGCAGGTGACTCCCGCAAAGCTACCTTATGGCACACGCACCTGTCTGTTTAGTGCTGCTGTATCCCTACCCTGACACGGTTCGCAGGGATGCGTTGCTATAGCGGATTGCAGATACAGGGCACCGCTAACTCCCCACCTATCACAGCACAAATAGGATAGCACATTTCCTTGCAAAATGCAACCGAAATTGCCCCGAAAATCAAACGATGCGGTGCGCCGTTTTTCCCGTCGGGCGGGGCGCCGTTTCGGGACGGACCTGTCCGCAGGGCGGCGCGGGATCGCCGTTTTCCAGGCGCGCAAGTTCCTTTGCGATGCGGCGGAGTTCGCGTTCAATGCGTACGTAGCGCACGGCACGCCATACCGTGACCGCAAGCGCGGCAAACAAGAATGCGGCGCCCCATAACTTTTCCAGCCCCTCTGCAAAGAGAAAGAGGGAGATCGCCGCAAGCGTCAGCGCGCTCACCGAAAACCATGCGGCGCGAAGGTGTTCCGCGCTTCTTCCGGCGCTCTTTTCGCGGCAGTCCGCCAGCTGACGCCTGAGTTCTTCCCGACGGTATTTCATGTTTGTTTCCGACATAACCCAAACTCCCAGGATACGATACTATCATTATAGCGGGAGGTTGTAAAAAATTTTACACAAAGTTGTCATAAAAATGTAATAAATCGGCGCGAAGAACAAATTTTTCCGATATGGCGGGATTTTGCATGCGGGCGGTCGGAAACAGGTTGACATTTTTGCGCGGCGGGGCTACAATATGCGGGAAGAGAAAAGGAGATCACTATGTCAGATTGTACGCACGATTGTTCGACCTGCAGCAGCAACTGCTCCTCGCGTGATAAGTCTTCCTTCATCAAACCCCTGCATGAGGGTGCGAGCGTCAGGAAGACGATCGCCGTTGCGAGCGGGAAAGGGGGCGTCGGCAAGTCCCTTGTCACCTCGCTGCTTGCCGTACGCGCCATGGCGCGCGGCTATCGCACCGCCGTTCTTGACGCCGACATTACGGGACCGTCCATCCCCGGGGCGTTCGGCGCAAAACTGCGCGCGACGGGGGAGGAGGGCGTCATCTATCCCGTCCGCACGATGAGCGGCTTGCAGCTCATGTCCATGAACAGCCTTTTGGAGCATGACGACGATCCCGTCGTCTGGCGCGGCACGCTCATTGCGGGGGCGGCGGTACAGTTCTGGACGGACGTCCTGTGGGAAGACGTGGACATCATGTTCATCGATATGCCGCCCGGAACGGGCGACGTTCCGCTCTCCGTCTTTCAGAGCATTCCGCTGAGCGGGATCATCGTCGTGACCACGCCGCAGGACCTTGTCGAGATGATCGTCAAAAAGGCGGTCAACATGGCAAAGATGATGAACGTGCCCGTTTTGGGGCTGGTCGAAAATATGAGCTATTTCACCTGCCCCGATTGCGGCAAGCAGCATGAGATCTTCGGCAGGAGCAAGGCGGCGGAGCTTGCCGCGGAATACGGCATTCCTGCCGTCGCGCGCATGCCCATCGATCCCGCCGTCGCCCACCTTGCAGACGAGGGCAGGATCGCCGAAGCAAATACGGACGCGCTTGCCGAGGTGTTCCTCTCCATCGAGAAGGCGAGGGAAATCGAGGATTTCTCCAAGGAATAAGGGCATGAGGCGGAAGGGCAGAACAAGGGAGGAAGTGCCCCCCAAGGCGCTGCATATCCCGCGCGAGTTTCCTTCGCGGGAGGAAGCAGCGCGTTTCATGCATGACGAAATGCTTCCGCCCGGTACGCTGGAGACGCGGTATGCATGCGGCGGCGAGGTGCGTTGCGTCATCTTCCGCTCCGCAAACGGGTATATGACCTATCAGTTCGAACGCCTGTACTTTCTGGACGCGGAGGAATACCGCCACAGCGCCGTGCCCGCCGTCTGGCAGCCCCTGCAGGAAGGGCTTTACAAGCCGGTCTATACCAGCCTGCGCGATTTAAGACGGCAGCTTGCCTTTGAACCGGTATACAGGACATATTTCGGGAAAAACAATTGAATTTTCAAAAAACCGCGGGAGGGCGCATTTGCGCCCTCCCGCGGAATTATAATCAGTTATCTGCTTTTATGTCATCCAGCATTCTTCCGAGCGCCTTGACGAGCAAAGAGGTATCCCCAAAAACGGTTTCAAGCTGTTTTATATGATCTTGCATTTCTTCCGGCGTATCAAAGTCATTTTCAAGAAAAAATCGGTGAACAACATAATTGCGGCTTTGTCGCAAGTAATCGAAAACGATAATATCATGTTTGTGTTCCCATACTTTTAATTCAATGATTTTGTCTAATTTTGCTCCAAGCGTCTTTCTGTCATATTCTTCCCAAAGTCTTAAAGCATTCTTTTTTGCTGTTGTTTTGTCTGTTTGAACGGCATTGCATTCATGATAATAAATCAATAATGCAAGAGATTCTTCCAACATCTAAAAAACTTGCAGACATTTTCCCAATAGTAAGTAAATTTTATCCATTTCATTTATCCTCGTCAAAGTAGGTAATCTGGAAACTTGTGACAGTATAGGTGGTATCGACAGTGTATTTTCTTACAACGATTGTTGTGTTATCTATTATTTTTACGCGGATGTAATCATAACTCCATCCGTGAAACGTAAATGAAAAGTAAGTTCTTTTTTCATGGATATTAGAGACTGTTCCATAGTACTCCGAAATATAATATCCGACGGTTTCTCCTATATCATCTTCGGTAAGGCCATAATACGATGTTACGGTTTTCTTGTCCTTAGCTAAATTGATATACATCGGAATATTATAAGTATATCGGTATTCTTCATCGATTTCAAGATATTGATTTTCAGAAATTGTTAGCCTCCAGTTATCTGTTAAAATGCCAACTTGGGATGTTTCCGTTTTCTTTTCTCCGCCTGTCACATAAGTAATAGACTGCACGATTTCAAAACCGTCATTGTTGCAGGCGGAAAACGAGAGAGCGGCAATCAGAACAAAAACTACACTGAAAAAAAGATATGCGGCTTTTTTCAATTTCAGCATCTTATTTCTCCTCAAGGTAAATATCCTTGGGGATTTATTAAAAATAGGTAAACAAACAGCAAATTCGTTGTACCGACTGTCGTTTGGCAGTCGGTATTTATGTGATTAGTT
>CAJFMZ010000271.1 GCA_904393575.1 uncultured Sellimonas sp.
GGAGCTCTCCCCGGGCTTCAACCTGATCGAGGCCCCCAACGAGGGGGGCAAGTCCACCTGGGCCGCCTTTTTAAGGGCCATGTTCTATGGCATCGACACCCGGGACCGGGACAAAAAGGGCCATCTGGCGGACAAGAACCGGTACCAGCCCTGGTCCGGCGTCCCCATGGAGGGGGAGCTCACCCTGGAGTGGCAGGGCCGGGACATCACCATTCGCCGCTCCCCCAGAGGAAACACCCCCTTTGGGAACTTCTCGGCGGTGTACACCGGCACAGAGGAGCCCGTCCCCGGCCTGACGGCGGAGAGCTGCGGGGAGCTGCTGCTGGGGGTGGGCCGGGAGGTGTTTGAGCGCTCCGCCTTTCTGGGGCAGAGCGGCTCCCTGGCCATCCAGTCCACCCCGGAGCTGGAGCGGCGCATCGCCGCCCTGGTGTCCTCGGGGGAGGAGGATGTGTCCTACTCCCAGGCGGAGGGCCGCCTGAAGGAGTGGCTCAACCGGCGGAAGGTGAACAAGAGCGTGGGCCGCATCCCCCAGCTGGAGGGGGAGCTCTCCCAGGTGAAGGCCGCCCGGGCGGAGCTGGAGCAGCTCACCGGGGCCCTGAACGCCCTGTCGGCGGAGGAGGCCCACCTGCGCCGGCGCAAGGAGCAGCTGGAGGGGGAGCTCTCCGCCCACCGGCAGCTGGCCCAGCGGGAGCTCAATCAGCGCTTTGTCCAGGCCAGGCAGGAGCTGGAAAAGGCCCAGACAGAGCTGGACACCTTGGTGCGGGAGCAGGCCCGGTTTGGGACACTGCCCAGCCGGGAGGAGCTGAGACGGGCACACGGGGAGCTGGCTTATTTGAACGCGCTGAAAGCGGAGATTAAGGAGGGCCAACAGGCTCTTCTTCAGGCGGAGGAAGCGCTGGAGCAAGCGCGCCTCGCCGCGCGGGACGACCGCTTTCCCGGGCTGACGGTGGAGGAGGCCGCGGCGTCCGTGAGAAAGGCGGAGGCCGACTGCGCGGCCGCCCAGAAAAGCGCGGCAATATATTCGTTTTCCGCAAAGTTTTTCCCCATTGTGGGAGCTATTCTGGCGCTGGCCATGATTGGATTCGGCCTGATGGAGGGCAGGTCGCTCCTGGACGCCCCCATTCTGGTCTGGTTCATTGCCTTTGCCATCATATGCCTGTTTGGCGGGGCACATTACAACATGTTTAAGCGCTGGCGCGCCAAGGAGGAACAGATTCTGGCCCGGTTTGGGGTATCGGCCCCGGAGGAGCTGGACGGGGTGCTGGAGGATTACCGGGCTCGGGCCCAGGCCGCCGACCAGGCCGCCCAGCAGGTGCGCCTGGTGCGGGAGGGGTTATCGGACCGGCAGGCCCGGCGGGAGAACAGCCGGAAGGACCTGCTTGACTTTGTCCACTCCTTCGCCCCCGAGGTGAAGGACCTGTTTGGCTGCTCCGCCGCCCTGTCCCGGGCCCTGAATCTGGGGGAGCGGGAGGCGGTGGCCCACACCCGGCTGGAGGGGGCCCAGCGGCTGTATGACGCTTTGAAGGCCCAGGGAGGACAGCTGGAAGAACTCGGGGCCCCGGAACCGGAGGTCCCTCAGCGCACTATGGAGGAGACCGCCGCCCTGCTGGGCACCGCCCAGGCCGACCTGGAGCGCACCGGCCGGGCCCTGAGCATGGCCCTGGGCCGTCAAAAGGCGGTGGGCGACCCCGCCGCCCTGGCCGCCCGCCAGGAGGAACTGGAGGGGGAGCTGGAGCGGCGCAGCCAGGAGTACCAGGCCATCTCCACCGCTCTGGCCGCCCTGAAAGAGGCCAACGCCCAGCTCCAGGAGCGCTTCTCCCCCGAACTCAACCGCCGGGCAGGGGAGTACCTGGCCCGGCTCACCGGGGAGAAGTACACCAGCCTCTCCCTGAACCGGGAGCTGGAGGCCTCCGCCGCCGGGGCGGGGGATGTGCTGCCCCGCCGGTCCCTGTTTCTCTCCAAGGGGACGGTGGACCAGGTGTATCTGGCGGTGCGCCTGGCGGTGTACGACCTGTGCCTGCGGGAGCACCACGTGCCCCTCATTCTGGACGACGCCCTGGCCGCCTTCGACCAGGAGCGCATG
>CAJFMZ010000272.1 GCA_904393575.1 uncultured Sellimonas sp.
GAAAGGGAAAAGTAGCCTGATGATATACCAAAGATGGGGTGCAGCAAAATATCAATATCGATGCAGAGAATTTTGGTGCAGAGGGTACTATGTAGATACTGTCACATATTTTTATGGACACTGTTTTCAGGGAGGGAAAAATTTTGCACCCTTACCTGCACTCTTGCGTTTTATGGTCTCAAAAGGCGCTTTTACAATCATTTTTGCACCAAATTCTGTAAATTTGCGGGGAGTAAGGGTGCAAGGCTTCTAATGAAATCACGCTGGACTTTTTGCATTCTAACAACTGTTATAAGCCCCTCCGAATTTGTCTTTTTCGGTCGGCTATGGTAGCATAGTTCCTCGCGGAAGTCAACGGTCGCAAAATCGTTGCTGAAAACACCTATAAAAGACTTTTAGAGCCGAGTAAGGTTGCACCTTGCTTAGCTCTTTTTCTGTCTATGAGGTATTTCTCTACCCGCACTTAACGATTTTGGCTTTGTCCCGTTGACTTCCGCAGGCTTGCTATTCAGAATGCCGATATTCACCGTCCTATGCACCTCCGCCTGTTGCCCGAAAAAGGCAAATACAAATTCAGAGGTGTAAAGATGGAAATGTTGGTAACAAAGTTCTCAAACGGTAAGTATCGCAACGAAGGTGAATTGTTCGCCGAACCAATCTCAAATGATAATGTCAAACTCATGGGCGAAATGATCGCATTGCAAGCACTCCGTACTGTTAAAAAGTTTGATATGAAAGTGGCAGACAGGCTGTATATCGGCCTTATCAAAGATCTGCACCATATGGGTGAGATAGACTATACCGTATCGGACGGCTACGACGTAGCGCAGACAGCAATCTGCTTTCTCTATCAATTTACAGGCAGAAAAGCATCTGAGATTTACGGCAAAGACCGCACAGGGAAAGACATCACCATAAAACTTGCCTGCTATCGCGAAGTAGATCATTTCATTAGGCTTCTGCGCAACAAACCCGACAGACGGGGAACGATCGTCGAACCCATAGATTTTACGGATTATAAGGCGTTGCCAATGGATCCTGTCAACAGTTTTGAACACGAGCAGACCGATTACGGCAAATATGATGAACTCGTGGGAGCGTTGCAGTTATCCGCATTGGAACTTGCCATTCTGAACTGCTACATGAACGGAATGAGGCAAGCCGAAGTATGCGCGGAACTGGGAATAGGTCGCGGAACGATAAACCACAGGAAAGCGAGTATCAGGCAGAGATACTATTCTCTGTACGGCGAATTCTGATATGCCGCTTAACTTCATACAAACTTAAAGGCAGCCGCTTTCTTAAAGTGACTGCCTTTTTACGACGCGCTACAAAATTCAATAAGCGCCTTCTAAATCTCTGCCGCTTTAGTGGCACTATAAATCTACCCGCTGAAAATATTTCATTGATAATTTACAACTAATAGCAGATAGCATGATATAGACAACAAATCCTATGATTAGAGCTGCTGCCTTTGCTCCCGTATTTACAGTATTAAGTCCGTTCAGCGTAATAGAATACAGCGGTGTAGCCCAACGTAAAATGATAAAAAGGCAAATCAGTAAAAATACGACGGTTGCGCCGATTACAAAAGGAACACCGATTTTGTCAGGTTTTTTGAAGTAACGAGGGAAGAATATCAGATTAAATATGCCGAGTAAAATCGCGCCATTCCCCACCAAAACAATGTTTGCCGATATTCCAGCTTGGTTGACATACTGCTCCGCAGGCAAAACAGCTCCTTTGACTGCGCCGATAATTCCCACAAGCAATAAAATTATACACTGCAACCCAATCACAACCAGCATTTTTGCGAGAGGTATATGCTCCTTTTTTACGGGCAATGCGCAGGAAAACGCAATATCCCCGTTTTCCCTTGTCATCATACAGCAGAAAAATACCGAAAGGCAAGAGAAAAAGAAAATGACTTCATACGGATAATTTGGCACAAATACAAGTGCGGCAAAGGAGAGAAAGATAAAAGCCGTAGGGTGCATACAAAGAGCTAATTCTTTTTTAATCAGATTAACCATATCTTTCCTCCGCATTTGCCTTTTCCAGATGCACTATGATATTGTCGATTGTTGCATCTGAAAGAGTACCGTTCAATCTTTGCATATCGCACGAGAGCAACCCCTCGTATCCATCTTTGACTGACTTAACGCCGATGGCATTTGTCGCCATTGCGTCTGCAAGAGAAGAAAAATGCGCCAACTTATATTGATCAAGCAATTCTTTAAGAGGACATGCCGCAAGGATCTTACCCCGTGATATATAAACAATGTCGTCGGCAATTCGCATCAGGTCGGAAGTGATATGCGTGGAAAAGAGTACAGATACTCCTTCGTCACGCACAAGCTGTAAAATGATGTCGCAAAACTCTTCGCGCGAAAGCGGGTCAAGCCCGCTTGTCGGTTCGTCCATAATGAGCAACTTTGCTCCGTGCGAAAGGGCGAGAGCAAGCGCAAATTTTACTTTCATCCCTTCGGAGAGTTCCTTTACCTTTTTCCTTTCAGACAGTGCAAATTGCGCAAGGAATTTTTCATACTTGCCCTGGTTCCACGTCGGGTAAAAAGGTGCGTAGGCTTTGCGGATAGCGGCAAGCGTATTCATAGGATAATATCGAAAGCCGCCGCCCACATAGCCAATCATCTGTTTGACAGCCATTTCATCTTTAATAATATCTCTACCAAAGACGGCAACATCTCCTTCTGCCGCAATGAGCCATAAGATACCTTTTATAGTCGTGCTTTTCCCTGCGCCGTTTCTTCCGATTAGCCCGGATATATGCCCCTGCGGTACGCAAAAGCTGACTTTATCGAGGGTGAATTCAGGATATACTTTTGTCAATTCCTTTACTTCAAGCGCATTCATTTTAGTTCTTCATCTTCCTTTTTAACATGATTGACGGCATTCCAAAATGATTCCACATAGGAAAACGGCTGCAAGGCAATACCTTGTCCTTTGTCCGCCATCAACACCAAAGAATCGCCCGGATTCAGCGAAAACATATCCCGCACCTCTTTGGGAATGACGATTTGCCCTTTAGGGCCAATCTTTACCGTAGCCAGAAACTTACCTTCGGGAAAATTCTCCATTTTTTGCTCCTTGAAGTATTAGTGTGACTTTTCTTACTTATTATACCATATTCTATTTTGATAGTCAATAAGATATTAGTGTGTTTTCACTTTGTGGCAGTTAGGCGTGAGCTTGTCATCGACGAGAGAAGCGTGGGGCTATGACGGAATGACCGAGGAAGAGTTTATCGAGATTCAACGTGTTTTTGAAGAAGGCGAAAATTATATCGCAAACAACATTTCACCGCAAGAATATGCGGTAAAAATTCTGGGCGAATTTGCGACTCGGATATACGGCGAGATACGCTACTTTGAATTCGAGTTTTTGAGGCCTAACTAAAAAGATCGCGTGCAAATCAACTTCATGTAAAAGCCTGAATTTTTGTTCAGGCTTTTATTACTTTCAGAGCGCAACTATCATAAACAGACACAACCACCGTGATGTAGCAATATATAGCATATTATTATTGATTTTTTAATGCGCTTCTGCTATAATGTTACCATATAAGATATACTGTGAGGAAAACTCATGCCTAAAAACACAGAGATACAATATGAAGCCGAGCGTGATTTCGCAACCCGCTTTGTCGCTGAACAGTATATTACAAACGGTTACGGTTCACATTTTCATCGTAATCTCGAAATTTACGGGGTAGTGGACGGAGAAGTGCTGGTATCGATAGCAGGCGATAAACGTGTCTTGACAAACGGACAAATTGCCGTCGTAAACTGTATGGAAGTTCACGAATACTCCGTCTCCAAAGAAGCGGAAATTTTTTATTTTCATATAGGAACAGCATATCTATCCACGTTTATATCATTGAATAAATACAGTTTGTTACCGCATTGGTTGCTCGATACGGAATATAACAAAAAACTTTATGAAGAAATATCAAAATTATTTAATATCCAGGACACGTTGTCTGAGTTAAAAAAATTCGGTATAGCGACAAATCTTTTTGCCGACATCGTAGATCGTTACGGTGTTATTTCCGGCGGATATAACAATAAATCGCATGAATTTATCGAAAAGGTTATTCAATATATATACGAACACTATACCGAAGATATCACACTGAAAAAACTTGCCGACGTTTTTTGCATAGAACCCAAATTTCTTTCTTACAATTTATCCGGCTATATCGGAACCGATCTCAGAGCGTTTATCAACGATATACGCTATGGAAAAGCCTTGCAAATGATGTACAGCCCGGAAATGCGCGGAAAAACCAAGAAAGAAATTATGGCGCTATGCGGGTTTAAGAATGAAAGAACGTTCTATTATGTGAATAAAAGGAATAGTAAGTTTTATAATTCAGATGATAAATTATAACATTTTTAACAATGTAACATAACATTTTTAACAATGTAACATAACATTTTGACATAATCTAACAATATAAAACTAACAAAAAAAGCCCGAAAGAAGCAAAAACACGATTTATTTCAGTTTTTACACGATTTATTGCATTGACATCAAAGTTTATATGTGATAAAATTTTTGCATAAGGAAAATTTATAATTTTCCGAAAAAAGTTCGGTTTCGGGTGGAAAAATGGTTGACAGGTTATCCCAAACGGAATACACTTCAGCAAGCAAGCAAGCAAGCAAGCAAGCAAGCAAGCAAGCGGGTAATTCCGCCTTTTTTGAGTGTTCGAAAATATTTTCCATCTATAATTATGCCCTAAAAGATACCGTAGCGATTTGTAAGAATCGCAACGGTATCTTTTACTATTCAGCGGAATGTCTTTATCCGTGAAATGAAAAATCGGCTCATACCTATAAACGGGTAGTTAATAAAACAATTTTGACAGGAGGACAAAATGATTAAAAGATGTAAAGGATTTATGGTGGCTATACTCTCCGTAATCGTTTGTTTGACGGTGGGTTTGCTGGCTGCTTGCGGCGATAAGCACGAAGAAACCGTTAAGCTCGACAGCGTGACCATCACAAACGAATCGGCGTTGACGGCAATTTGGATTGTCGGTGAAGCGGATCGTACGATAGAGTATACCGTTGCGCCGGAAACGTTTACGTCGGAAAATACTGTTTGCGACGTAAAGACGAGCAATGCCGATGTTGTCGGTGTAGATGGTTTGAAACTGTCGGCCAAATCTGCGGGAACCGCAGAAATTACGGTTACGGTGTCTACCGATAACGAGAGCGACGGTAAAGTTTCCAAATCGTTTAACATAATTGTTTCGGCGGCAATATTATCTCTCGATAAAACTTCGGCAAATCTTGTGCCCGGTGAAGAAATTTCGGTGTCTGCTACGACAAATACGCAGTCCGAGGTTGTTTGGTCTGTTTCCGACGGAGAAATAGCCGAGGTCGATCAATCTGGAAAAATCAAAGCGTTAGCGGTGGGGGAAACCGAAGTAATTGCAACTTGCAACGGTTCTGCTGCGAGGTTTGCGCTTAAAGTGTTCGATCCTGTACTCGAAGCAAATTTCGGCGAACTCGATATGTTTTTTGCCGGTAAAAAAGTAAATGTCGATGCAAAGGTTACTGTAGGCGGCGACGAAGTGCCCGCAGACGTAACGGTATCTTCTTCGGACGATACTGTATCGATAGACGGATATATCGTTACAGCCGTCAAGGAAGGCAGTGCTACTATACAGGTATCCGCAACGTATAAGAATATTCCACTTAACAAAACGCTT
>CAJFMZ010000273.1 GCA_904393575.1 uncultured Sellimonas sp.
CACACACAGCGCGGTGGGAATGGGAGGCAGCTTAACGGTTACAAAGCACGACCCCTTTATCAATCAGACCCATGAAGGCGATATGCAGTTCCTTCACGCCATGGATACCAGCGGCGGAGATCTCCAGGCCAATGTGGATAAAATGAAGCGGTATGCCCAGTTTGCTTCTGACGTGTACCAAAACCGCAGTGTAGGGGGCGGGAAAAATTTTCAGGACCAGAATATGCTGGACTATGTGCTCTCACAAGACCGGGAGGGCGACCCCTTCCAGGAAATGATGATGTCCACCATGCTCACGCCGGCTGCGCTGAAAGAGGTGGAGCAGAAAATGGCGAAATGGGATAAAAAGCATGGAAATGAATCTCCGGAAGCGCGGAGAGAAGCCCGGGTAAGGAAGATGAAGAAAGAGGTCACCTTCAGCGCAGAGGACGAGCAGCGGGTCCGGAAGGCGGCAGGGGATAAGTATGACCAAAAAGGAAAGCTCGGCCGCTTTTTTTCCCGTGACCGGGAAAAATATATTCAAAAGAAGATTGAAAAAGAAAGGGCGAAGAAAGAAAAAAATCGCTCTCAGTATGCCCAGGGAACAGTAGGGAACTTCTTTACGGGCGGGAACCAGGATCTGGATGCCGGAATGGTGGCGCTGGGTTCGGCTTCCCACATGATTGAGGACAGCTTTGCCGGGTCCCATGCCACGCGGGCGGACAACCTCTATTTGGGTTCGGGTCATGTTTCAGCCACGGACCTCAGCGACGACGGCATGGCTGTGGCCGACAAAGCCACGCCCATTATTACCAGCCCGGACTACACCAAGCAGGACCACAATCCGCTCTGGGGCCGCCATGGGAAAGGTGATAAATTCATCAGCGAAGATGCGTCGGGCGGCCAGCTGACCGACACAAATCAGGTTATTGACAACACACAGGGCGGCGCCCTGGCGCGGGATGCCGTGGCGCAGTTCCTCTCCATGAATGTTCGGATGAAAGAGATGGGTTCCGCTTCGTATGGGGGGTCCCCTCTGGAGAGCTTCATGAATCGCCTTCTGCGTCCGGACGATACGGCCCTCCAGCTGGGGGCGACCGCCACAGGCCGGGCCTATGATACAAAGTACAAAGGACCGGCCACAGAGACCGCCCAGGCGGGCGCGGATGCATACTGGAAGGCCACAGGAGAAAATATTGTGGGCAACAGAAAGACATCCGCGGAAACCCGCGCCTCTCAGCTGGGACCGGAGATCGAGGCGCTGGGCAAGATCCTGTACAGCGGGGACGCGGCCGACCAGCAGGTTCAGGCGAAATACGTCCCCCACGCCAAAGAGATGCTGGCCAATGTCAACGGCATGATGAGACAGCTTCAGGATGCCGGTTTGGCGGGCGGCGATACCTACAATCAGATGGCGGAGCATAAGCGCGCCCTGCAGGCCATGCTGGTCCGCTACGACCAAAACGTCATGAATCTCTGACCGGCGCGGGCGTTCCGGGGGCCTTGGGCGGCCGCCGATGGCGCGGGGTCAGCCGGAAAGACACCGCCTGCCCGGATGGGGCTGCGTGCCTTGCCGCTGTGAGAAAGCCCTGGATTGGGATTTGTATTTTTGCGGAAGGTATGGTAAAATCGGAAAGCAATTGTTTGACATAGAGTTGCTTCTGATTTCAGGGCAGCACGCCCGGCCGGAGTGCCCGGCGGATCGCCGGGGACAGAGAGGAGCGCTCAGAGGCGCTGAATGGGCGGGGAATGTCCCGGGAAACAAAGAAAGAAGGTGCGGTCGGTTGACCGCGGCAAAGCGTTTGGCTGCCCTCTGCGGCGGGCCAAACGCTTTGCCTGCCCGGATGGAACTGGAGGACGGGAGGCCTGTGCTTTCCAAGCCCTCCGTGTGCGGCGTCTGTCTCGAATGACCAAAATTGAGCATATGCCCATAATCGGTCTTTTATGAGGCCCGATTATGGGCGGCTTTCTGCCGCTTGGGGGAATTTTGTTGGGATTACAAACCCAGGTTACCTCTGGATCGAGGAAAATAGCGGCTCTGAAGTTGGCACAAAATTTGCACTCTATGGAAGGCAGAACACCAAAGCGGGTCACCCGGAAAGACCGGCCTGTGTCCGGCTGCGGTGAAGAAAATGGAGGGGTTCTCTATGAAATTTGGACTGTTGAAGGATATTAAGCCCGGCGAGTACCGAACCATCGTGACTCCCGCGGAAGTGGAGGCCATTGTACGCGACGGCCATGAG
>CAJFMZ010000274.1 GCA_904393575.1 uncultured Sellimonas sp.
AAGCTGGGGCGGAGGCGGCCCTGTGGTGCTGGGCCGGCGCTCTGTGCTGTGCAGCGGCGTTGTATTTTCAGCTGCGCTATGGAGACAGCTATGTTCAGGCTGGGGATTGGTCCGCTCTCATGGATACCAGCGACACGGCGGTCTGGATCTCTGGTTTTCTGCTGGCAACTTCCTGCGTGATACAGCTTGCGGTCCTGTTTGCCGCCCGATGGAGGAAGCGGAGCAAAGATTAACAAAATGTTCTGGCTATTTGAAAAAATTTATGCTACCATAGCCCCATTGAAAAACAGACGGAGGGCGGCTATGGACAGACACACAAAGAGATGGAAGGCGGGAGCCCTGGCCCTGGCGACGGGGGCAGCCCTGTGTGCCGGGGCAGTGTGGGCCCTCCAGGGCGAACTTGGGGTGACCCGCTATGAGCTCTCGCTCCCGGAGGGGCTGGAGGGACTGGACGGCCTGAAAATTGCCCAGATCTCCGACGTGCACAGCGCGGACATTCAAGGGGAGCTGCAAACGGCTCTGCGGGAGGCGGCCCCCGACCTGATCGTCTTTACCGGCGACCTGGTAAACCGGGAGGACCGGGACCTGAGCTGTGCCCTCTCCCTGGCGGCCATGGCCGCGCAGATCGCCCCGACTTACTACGCTCCGGGCAACCACGAGGCGGATAACCCCTGTTACCCCGAACTGCGGGAGGGGTTGGAGGAGGCTGGAATTACTGTGTTGGAAAACGAGAGTGTCCAGCTGTGGTACCGTGGGGCCCGGGTAAATATCATCGGTCTGCTGGACCTGGCGTTCCATCCCCAGGGGCGGACGGCGGCTCGGGAGGAGCTGCCGGGCCTGATACAGGACCTCTCGGTCCACGGGGCGTTGAATGTGGTGCTCTCCCATCGCCCCAGCCTGATGGAGGAGTATGAGGAGAGCGGAGCGGGCCTGGTGTTCTCCGGCCACGCCCACGGGGGACAAGTGCGCATGCCCCTGATCGGGCCGCTGTTTGCTCCGGACGAGGGGGCGCTCCCCGACTACACCGCTGGGACGTACCTGGCCGGGGAGACCTGGGTGGTGATCAGCCGCGGCCTGGGCAACGGCACCCCTTTTCCCCGGCTGTGGAACGCGCCGGAGCTGGTGGTTGTCACCATGCGGGCCTCCTGAACGTCCCGCGGTCAGAAGAAGTACGGCACAAAAATGATAGAACGCCCCGGAGCGCGGTGAGTCACGGCGCTCCGGGGCGTTCAGTACTTTTTGCAGAAAGTGGTCGGCGGAAAGCTAAATAGTGTTATGTCGCCTTGCGAGGGCGAGAAGATTTTGAAAAGTTTAAGAAAATTATTTGTAAAATTTCTGAAAAATGTAGAACATGGAGAAAAAGTGGACAATATGGTGGAAAGTGTGGAGAGACACTGCTGCCGTAAAGGAAGACGAGAAAAATTATGTAAATAAAAAGATCACAGCAGGGAGGTCACGCCCTCCAGCTCCTCCAGCCGGTTCTGGAGCAGTTTCAGCAGGCGGTGAGTCTGGGTGTTCTTGCGCCGGGGGCCCAGCAGGTAGTAGATGATCCGGTCCGGGGGACCCTCCTGGAGGGTGTGGAGCTGGGCCCGGCCGCTCTGGACCAGGGAGGCGGCCACGCTGGCCGGGGCAATGAGCCAGTTGTCCTCCCACTGGATGGCCTCCTCCATCAGAGACATCTGGTCGAACCACATGCGGGGGACCGAGCTGGAGCCAAACCAGAAGGCGTGCCACAGGTCGTACTCCGGGTTCCACTGCATGCGGATCTCCCGGGCGCTGTCCAGCTGGGCAGGGTGGACGTGCTGGGGCAGGGGGGAGCCGGGCCTGGTGACCAGACGCATGGGCTCCCGGAAAGCGGGGATGGTCTCCACCTGGCGGCGGAACATGTCGTCGGAGATGAAGGCCAGATCCACCTCCCCCCGCTCCACATAGCCGTAGGACTCCAGGGAGTGGTACTGGTGGAAGGTGAGGCTGCTGGTCCCGTCCAGCAGAAAGCGCTGGAGTACAGGGGCGAGGATGTAGGTGGACACGCTGCCCACGGAGGCGACCCGAAAGACCTGGTTTTCCTCCCGCTGGGGGATGCTCCGGGCCTCCTCCCACAGGGCGAGCCAGTGCTCCGCCACAGGGGTGAAGGCCCGCCCCTCCTGGGTGGGCTCCACCGAGCGGGCCCCTTTCTGCCGCTCCAGCAGGCGGAAGCCCAGCTCTTCCTCCAAGGTCCGGATTCGCCGGCTCAGGGCGGGCTGGGAGATAAACAGGGACTGAGCGGCCTGGGAAAAACTCCCGGTCCGCATGACGGCCAGAAAGGCTTGCAGCTCCAATTGTGTCATAGTGCACCTCGACCTATAAAATACGATTTATATTATAAGGGGAAAAAGCGTATTTTACAAGGGCGTTTGCCTGGGGTATCATGGAGGGAGAAAAGGAGGGAGCTTTCCATGGACCGGACTGTGGTACTGACCCAGGGCAGTATTCCCCGGCAGCTGATCTGGCTGGCCCTGCCCCTGATCTGCGGGAATATCCTGCAGCAGCTCTACAACACGGTGGACGCCTTCATTATCGGACGATTTTTGGGCGGC
>CAJFMZ010000275.1:0-576 GCA_904393575.1 uncultured Sellimonas sp.
GACCAGGACGCCAGCGCCTCTCTGGGCGAGGAGGTCCCCATGGACTGGCGGCGGGTCACCGCCCTGATCGGCTTCCTGGTGCTCACCATCATCCAGGGCTACGGCTGTGTGGCGCTGAAGTGGAGCTTCCCCAACATCACCGCCATGTACATCATCTTCATGATCCTTCTGGCCATCCTCTTCGGCATCTCCCCCAATGAGGTGTGCAACCGCTTCACCGCCGGCGCCGCCCGGGTGCTGGGCCCCGCCCTGGCCATCGGCTTCGCCAACGGCGTTATGGTGCTGCTCAACGAGGCCAACATCATGGACACCGCCGTGTACTACATGAGCAACGCCCTCCAGGGCAAGAGCCCCATGATTACCCTGCTCATCATCTACGTCTTCGTCACCTGTCTGAACTTCTTTGTGGTCTCCGGCTCCGGCAAGGCGGTCATGATGATGCCCATTCTCAGCCCCCTGGGCCAGATCCTCGGCATTAATCAGCAGGTCATGGTGCTCACCTATCAGCTGGGCGACGGCCTGACCAACTATCTGTGGCCCGCCGGCGCCGCCGTGGCCTGCGCCCTGTGCGGCATC
>CAJFMZ010000275.1:620-3826 GCA_904393575.1 uncultured Sellimonas sp.
GCACCATGATGGTGGCGGCCTATATCCTGATCATTGTCGCGAACGCCATCAACTACGGTCCCTTCTAAGCGGCGAAAAAATTTTTCAGGAATTTGAAAATTTCTCTTGACAATCGAGACATGCCCTGCTAAAATAAGCTTCGTTGTTCGCCAAGTGAACCGGCGGACGGCGAAGTTGGGGGTATAGCTCAGCTGGGAGAGCGCTTGAATGGCATTCAAGAGGTCAGCGGTTCGATCCCGCTTATCTCCACCAAAGAAACGAAAGAAGCTCGTTTTAACGCAAGTTAAAACGAGCTTCTTTCATTTTGCCCGCATTTTATAGATTGATATATCCGCTCTGCCGCCCTGGAACTGTGTCATATGTTCCGGGGCGGCAGAGCGTTCCGGGCGGAGGGAGCCTAACCGGGGATGCGGGGCGGGGGAGAGAGGTATTTTTCCAACACGTCCCGGCTGGCAGAGGGGGAGAGAAACTCCTGGGTGGTGAAGGTGAAGTCCTGCCGCGGGGCATGGCTGTCCCGCTGAGCATCCAGACGGTATTGGCGGGGGGAGCAGCCGAACTGCTGCGCAAACCCCTGGTTGAAGTATTTCAGATCGGAAAACCCGCAGGCGAGGCTGATGTCCAGCAGGGACAGGTCGGTACAGAGCAGGAGCTGCCGCGCTTTTTCGCAGCGCAGCTTGCGCACATAGGACTGAAAGGACAGACCAAAGGCGGATTTGAAAAAAGCGGAGAGATATCCCATGGTCAGCCCCAGTTCACGGGCCAGATCGGTGAGAAGCAGCTTTTCCGAGTAGTGGCGGTCGATGTAGGCGCTGATGGTCCGAATGCGCTGGGCCCGGTTGGCGGAGCTCTGCCGCTCCTTCTCAGAGATGCAGCGGGTGGGAGCCGCCTCCAGCAGCTGCTCAAAAAACAGGCAGATCAGCCCGGCACAGCGCAGGGGGGCGTACTCCTCCGGGGAGAAATATGTGCGGGCGATCTCCAGAAGGGATGCGGCCAGCGGAGAAATTTCATCGCCGCCCGCAGCGGGGGAGAGGGAAAATTCTATATTTTCCATCTGGGGAAAGATGCCGGAGAAGAAAGCCGGGGCGATCTGAAGGGACAGGATCAGGGCGGGCCGCTCCGCGATGAGCTCGTGGCTCTCAAAGGGGTTAATGACCCAGAGACTGCCAGCGGAGAAGGCGCGGCTGGAGCTGGGGGACAGCAGCTGCACGGAGCCGTCCAGAAGCAGGCACACCTCAAACTCCTTGTGCACATGCGGCGTGCGGTAGAGCAGGTTGTTCAGGAATATATTATAGTCCATGTTTCCATGGGAGATCACTTCAAATTCCTCGCACATTAGCTCCATCACCTCTAGACAAAGTATACAAAAAAATACACGGATAGGCAATCAAAAAAGTGAATTTGTCAGGAGAGAATCACAAACTAATCCAGGAAAAACAGGCGGCCCTGTCTTATAGTAAAAGAAGAATCCCCCTGTGGGAGGCAGAAGAACAGCGGCGCCGGCAGGCGTCCCAGAAAAGGAGGCTGACAGCATGAGCAGAACATTGACCTATGGTATGGTGGGAGGCGGCCCCGGTGCGTTTATCGGGGAGGCCCACCGGAAGGCCATCGCCCTGGATGGCTCGGCCCGGCTGGCGGCCGGGTGCTTCTCCCGGAGTCCGGAGAAGACCCGCGCCCTGGGGGAGGAGCTGGGCCTGGACCCGGAGCGGTGCTACGCCGACTACCGGGAGATGGCCCGGGCCGAGGCACAGCGGGAGGACGGCATCGACTTTGTGGTGGTGGTCACCCCCAACGTCACCCACTATGAGATCTGCAAGGCCTTTCTGGAGGCGGGCATCCACGTGTCCTGCGACAAGCCCCTGGCCACCGACAGCGCCCAGGGGGAGGAGCTGAAGCAGCTGGCCCAGGAGAAGGGGCTTCTCTTCATGGTCACCTACACCTACACCGGCCATGTCACCGCCAAGTACATCCGGGACCTGATCCGGGCCGGAGAGATCGGGGCGGTCCGCACCGTGATGGCCGAGTACCCCCAGGGCTGGCTGTACAGCGAGGACGACTGCGGCGGCAAGCAGGGGGCCTGGCGGTGCGACCCCGCCCAGTCGGGCAGGGTCAACTGCCTGGGGGACATCGGCACCCACGTGGAGAACGCGGTGGCCACCATGACCGGGCTGAAGATCAAGCGGCTGCTGGCCAAAATGGACGTGGTGGTTCCGGGCCGGAAGCTGGACGACAACGACCAGGTGCTGGTGGAGTACGAGGGGGGAGCCACCGGCATCAACTGGTCCTGCCAGTTCGCCATCGGCTGTGACAACAGTTTACGACTGCGCATCTACGGCTCCAAGGGGACCATCCTCTGGGACCAGGAGCGGTGCGAGGAGATCACCCTCATCCGGGAGGACGGCGCGGCCAGGACCATCAAGCGGGGCTACAAGGCGGTCACTCCCGCCGCGGCCAAGTACGGCCGCCTCCCCGCCGGCCACACCGAGGGCTGGCTGGAGGCCATGGGCAACCTGTACGACAGCTTTACCCAGTGCGTGGCGGCCAAGCAGGCCGGCACCTTTACGGAGGACATGATCGACTACCCCACCATAGACGCGGGTATCCAGGGCCTGAAGTACGTGGAGGCCTGTCTGGAGAGCAACGAGAAGGGCAATGTGTGGGTAACCCTGTAAGACCGCACACAGACGGATGAAATGTTTGGAAAGGAGCAGACAGCTATGGCAAGACCAGTGACCATTTTTACCGGACAGTGGGCGGATCTCCCCATGGAGGAGATGTGCAGGACCGCCAAGGAGATGGGCTATGAGGGGCTGGAGATCGCCTCCTGGGGTCAGATCGACGTGGAGAAGGCGGCCGGGGACCTGAACTATGTGAAGGAGCTGAAGGGCAAGCTGGAGGAATACGGCCTGGGCTGCTGGGCCATCGGCATGCACCTGCCGGGCCAGTGCGTGGGCGACGCGGAGACCTGGGCCTACGATCCCCGTCTGGACAACTTCGCCCCCTCCGCCCTGGCGGGCAAGCCGGAGGAGATCCGGGCCTGGGGCGTCCATCAGATGGAGTGCGCCGCCAAGGCGGCCCGGAACATGGGGGTGAAGGTGGTCACCTTCTTCATGGGCTCCCCCATCTGGAAGATGTGGTACTCCTTCCCCCAGACAAGCGAGGAGCAGGTGGAGGCCGGCTATCAGAGGATCAAGGAGCTCTGGTCTCCC
>CAJFMZ010000276.1 GCA_904393575.1 uncultured Sellimonas sp.
CCAATTGGAAAACTATTACTAAAACTATCACCGCCCGTCATGCTGGCGCTTTTGATCCAGTCCATCTATAACATCGTGGACAGCTACTTTGTCGCGCAATATTCCTTAAGCGGGCTGACGGCCCTTTCCATTATTTTTCCCATTCAGCTCCTGATGACGGCGCTGGGCACGGGGACGGGGACGGGACTGAATATTTTGATCTCCCGCATGGACGGAAATGGAGACACGGCCCGTCAAAGGGATGTGGTAAAAAGCGGGCTGTATCTGGGAATATGGAATTTTCTGATCTTTACCTGTATCGGGATGCTTTTGATTGGAAGCTACTATACCATATCTTCCAATCAAGCGGAGGTTCGGGCAGAGGGCGTCCAGTATGCACAAATTGTTTTTCTGGGCTCGTTCGGCCTGTTTATGGAGTCGAACTGCACCAAACTGTTGCAGGCCAAAGGAAACATGGTGACTCCGATGCTGGCCCAGGTCGCCGGGGCAGCCATCAACCTTGTATTTGACCCGATTTTCATTTTCGGCCTGTTCGGTGCCCCGGAGCTGGGGGTGGCCGGCGCCGCGATCGCAACCATCATGGGACAATGGGCGGCGATGCTGATCACCCTCAAGGCTGTGTTCCGAACCTATGATGTGCGGGGAACCTTCCGCTTCAAAGATTGCATCCAGATCTATCAGAGCGGTTTTCCGTCCATCATCATGCAGTCGCTCTACACCCTCTATATTGTTGGGCTGAATTTGATCTTAAAGCAGTTTACAGAGGATGCCGTCACCGTCCTGGGGATCTATTATAAGCTGCAGACCTTTTTCTTTATCCCGCTTATGGGACTGCAGCAGGTCATTGTCCCCGTGATCAGCTTCAATTACGGGGCGCATGACAACAAACGGGTGAACGATACGCTCCGGTACTCGATCCTGATCTCCTGCGGCGTGATGGCACTGGGGACATTCATCTTTATGGCTTTCCCAAAAGAATTGATTTCGATTTTTGCCGGCAGCACGCCAATTTTGAACATTGGAACGCCGGCTCTGCGGATCATATCCGTCAGCTTTCTTCCCGCCAGCTTTGCGATGATGTTTACGGTTTACTTCCAGGGGATCGACAAAGGGAAATGCAGTGTTTTCATCACGGTGCTGCGGCAGATCATCCTTTTGGTTCCGCTGGCCTGGCTGTTTCACTTTGCGGGGCTCAACTATGTGTGGCTGACCTTTCCGGTCACTGAGAGCATTGCCATGTGTTGTTGCTGTCTTCTCTATCACAGATGTATCTGCGCGAATATCACAGGCCGCGTTCCATAGCATTTTAAGAAATTCAGTCTCAAACTGAATTAAAATAACGGATATAGACTTTCAACTTGTATATTCAGAACGCTCCCCGCGATATCTTGCGGAGTCCTCGGTTTTATGCTGTTAAACTGCATCGTTTACCTTCAACGCTGACAGAGCCTGTGATCCACGCGTGCGTGTGTAACAGGGAATCTGCATCTTGATCTTTTCATAGGGATACATACTTTCTGGCGAAACGAAACCACCCCATTCCAGCCTGAACATAGGCTTGGGGATGGGATGGTTTTTTGATACTTGGTTTATGAATCAAACAAAGAGGGCAGTCTGTTGATCCTCTTATGCGCAGTCTGGAAGGTGACTTCCACGCTGCCCCTGCCCAGGGCAGAGGCCAAAATGTCAGAGTCATTGATTTGGCCCAGGGTGGTGTAGGAGTGAAAACTGGAGAAGCTCTCATAGAACAGTGCCAGGCAGTCAGTAGCCTGTGTTTCCGCACCCCTGGCAAACCTGGTGACAGCGGGCATGGATCTGGTGTGGAAAATGTTTTCCAAAGCGGCGGAAAAGTTTTTGGAAGCGGTGCGGGTGCAACTCGTGCCGCAGGCAGATTAAACATGAAAAAGAGTGAGCAACCGTCTTAAAAGAAGATTGCACACTCTTTTAATTTACTTATTTGGCTAAAGGCGGATGATCGGACACTTTCTTTCCCAGAGAACTAGTCAGCGATAATCGCGGGACGCTCTCTCCATGCTCACCTGTCAGATGCACGGTCATCCCCGTTCATTTTTCCGCCTTTCTCATCAGAGGGAAGGGTGTGCCATGCCGGAGGTTTCTTGCGGCGTGTAAACAGCCTTTTGATTTGACCTAAGATTGCTTCAATCAAATGGAACCACAGATTGCCAAATAGGAACACCGCCGCAAGAAGCAGCAGAAATGCTCCGATTTCTCCAAAAGGCATTGTTTACCTCACTTTGTTGCAAATTGGTTCATAAAGAAGTCGGTAAAAGCGGCCAGCTCCTCATCCTGCGACACATAGACATACAGTTTTTCATCCTCCAGCCAGTCATAGGCGTTGATGCCGATATACCCTTTTTTGTCTGGGTAAATGATAAAAGCCTCGGTGGGGTATTTGTTGCGGTAGGCTTTCAGAATTTCAGAGCGGCGGTAGTAGGTCGGGTCGCCACAGCCGGAGAGGTCGGGTACCGTGGGAACGACCACAATCGTTTGACTGGCCTCGTTCCAGCCCACAATCAGGTTTCCGATCTTCGTCTTGCTGCCATGGACAAACCCGTAGTTGAACCGGCTTACATCCTCGGTATAGCCGAAAATCAGCCTGTAGCTGTCCCCGTCTTCCACCACCTGGTTAAAGAGAGCCCGCATTTTCTTCGCGTTTGCATTACTCTTTTCCATGTCGATCTCCGGCCCCTTGAACAACTTGCTGAACAGTCCCATGATTGTTTCCTCCTTAAATGTTTTGATGTTTTTATATGAAACTGTGTCGGGCAGTACCCACAGCCTCATCTATTTCGTAAGTATGCGGTTCAATCTCTATGCAGGCACATTAAAATCGTTCCAGTATTTCAGAGTTGGGGTTTCTCAAATCCTTATCGTATGTTCTCCCTGCTGCGTTTTACGTGGCCATATAAAATAAAAATAATTTTATAAATTTGTTTTTATTTTGCCTGAAAAGAAATCCGTCTGAATAGAACGCCGAAACATAATATTGAGACGGATGTTTATTTCCACTTTTCAAGGGGGGGGTCTGTTTTCAATTTTTCCAAGGCGTCCACAATCGCATTCAGCTGAAAATCTACCGTTTCATCCGCGGCTTCCGGGACAAACAGGGGAAGCGTATTGGGGATGGCTCTGCGCACCACCATCGCGGTCAAGCTTAAATTCGTAAACAGATTGATCCTTGCGGTATCTGCCTGGATGCCGAAGTTTTCTAAAATTTCTCCGAAAAGGCGGCGCTGCTTTTGGCGGAACACCTGATAGCTCTCCTTTGACAGGCGCTTGAAAATCAGCTGCTGTTCTTCAATAGTCAAAACCGCAATCCCGTTTTCCTCGCCATAGCAGCAGGCGTGGAGAAACTGCTTCACAGCCTCGCGCCAGCTCAGTGCGGGGTCGGCCATCAGCGCCTGCACATATTGGATGATTTTGGGCTGCTGCAAGTAAAGGGTCTCGACGATCAAATCTTCCTTCGTGGAGAAAAAAGAGTAGAAGAACGTCCGCGAGATCCCAACTTTTTTATATACCTGCTCCACGGTTGTGTGCTGTATGCCCTGCTTTGCCATCAGCTCAAGCCCGACTGCAACAAGCTGCGTTCTGATGCGCTCTCTGTCCTCCTCCGAATATGCTACCTTCGGCACGCCGTCACCCCCCTCTCGTAAAATAAAAATAAATTTACTAATTTAGCTTTATTTTATCATACCATATCCCATCCGATAATACAAGGGAGAAACGCAACCGGTCTGATCTGTTCCATGACGCGTTTGCAGAAGTGCTTTCTTCCCTTGGGACCGTGTGGTACAATATAGGTCCAGATTTACGACTTTACTGGATGGGACAACAGACCGTTATCCCTTGGAATGGGGGCAAGAAGGATGGATAAAATGATGTGGCAGGCGCATAAGCCGGACAAGATCCAGGTCCGGGGCGCCAGAGTCCACAATTTGAAAAATATTGACGTAGAAGTTCCGCTGAACCAGATCGTCGGCATCGCCGGGGTGTCCGGCTCCGGAAAATCCTCTCTGGCGCTGGGGGTTTTGTATGCTGAGGGCTCCCGGCGGTATTTGGAGGCCCTGTCTACCTACACCCGCCGCCGGATGACCCAGGCAGCCAGGGCGGCCGTGGACGAAGTGCTGTATGTCCCGGCGGCCCTGGCCCTCCACCAGCGGCCCGGCGTGCCGGGCATCCGCAGCACCTTCGGCACGGGGACGGAGCTGCTCAACAGCCTGCGGCTGATGTACTCCCGCCTGGCCAGCCACCGCTGCCCCAACGGGCACTATGTG
>CAJFMZ010000277.1 GCA_904393575.1 uncultured Sellimonas sp.
GCTGGAATCCGGCGACAGCATTTTCCATATTCAAAAAATGTGTCAATCACTTTTTGACGATATTCTGCGTCCCGTTGAGCTTGGATTTCTATTTCGTCTGACTTCTCCTGCAGAATCTCCAATATGCTGGTTTCAAAGATTTTCTTATTGAGAGAGTACATTGTATAATATTGACTTTTGTAGGAGGTAACCGCCCCGGCATCTGCCAATTTTTTGAGATGAAATGACACCGTTGGGGCCTTAATTCCCAACCTTTCAGCCAGCCTCTCTACATACATATCCTCAATCGCGAGTGATTTCAAAATCTGCAGCCTTGACCTGTCAGACAGGCACTTAAACAGGCGAATTGCCTCTGCCTCTGTCATTCTTCTTCCTCCCAAATCTTTGTAAACGTTTCTTTAATCTCATCGACTGTTTCAAGTTTAATTTGCTCAATCCGCATACTGACTGCATCATTATGCTGCTTAGCCTTTTCGTAAGCGGCTGCCCAATTTGAGGGGATCTGCTCAGTTTTTAAAATAAAGAAATCCTTTGTTGCCTCGTTATCACCTTTGCTGGTCTTAACTGCAGCCGAAAGAATTGTGCAGAAAATCTCAAAAACATTCCCCTTTATCTTTTCAAAGGCTACTTCATCCATACGATCATCGGCAGACAGCTCTTTACTGCGCTGTCCGCACAAAGAAATTTGTTCATCAAAATAACGATTCAATTTTTCCACTCTCTGCTCATTCATACAACAACCTCGACTTTTCCGTATCCTACAAAATCTATGTGGTCAGATGCCTTATTTTGTCCGCCGAACATATCATTGGCACCAACAGCAATATGGAAGGTTCCCATCATCTTTTCATCCAGCACTGTATATCCGCATAAGTCCGTCACATTTGGATTCATGCCCATACCAAGTTCACAGACTATTCGATTTTCCAGTGGCTGCTCTGAGAAATATTTGGCAATTTCCGGGCTGCTGCTGCCGGAAACCTGCCCATCCAATATCTGTAATGTCACATTTGTAAACTTCATACCATCCAGATAGAATGTGTCAAAAAACACGGTTCCATTTGTCCTATTCTCAATGGGTGCAATATATATTTCACCGCAGGGAAGATCTCCGTCGCCAGCGTCGATGTGCCATGTACGTCCTGTTAAATCCAAACTCAAGACACAATCTGTTCCTGTATAAACGGTAACCTTTTTGGCCCCCGCAAATCGTTTTGTCTCATGTTCGCAGGCCTTCTTAACCATCTCATAGTCAATATTATAGGCCTTATTCATTCGCTGAATATAATCCTGGGGCTCAAGATTTGACTCCGCAGCGTTGGCTTCTGTAGGAACTCTGATTTGGGTAAATCGTCTGCACTCCGCCAGCTTATGAAAGAGCTGTGACATATACCTGCGATACAGAAGCATATGCTCGTTTTCTATTGAATAGCCAAGCACGACAGGCTGATATGCAAATACATCCAGCACAGCATCAAATTTTGAAAACAGATCAAAGTAGCGATCATCAAAACAGCTTTCCTTCGCGGAAAGAAAAATATCCCGATTAATGGAGCGGGCCTGCTGCAAAAGAACAGGGGCAGCACCTAAGGCAGCAACCGATGTGACAAAATGATTGGCAATGTCTTTGTCGGCATCTTCACCCCAAAAGTGAACAAGAACAAGTTCGCCCTCAGAAACTCCGCTTGCCTTCACAATTTTTGATATGATTTCTTTATTCATGGTCAACCTCCAATCTGTCAATGATTATATCATTATATTATCAAATCCGCAATATTAATTTGATATTAATCAAATTAGATTCCGATTTTGTACATCTCAAAACGCCATCAAAGGCTCCTCTTTGTAAAATGCTTTAAAGAAAAAGGGTTATTCTCCATAAACATATCGAAAATGAAGAATAACCCATAAACTCTTTATACAAACTTATCCGATCCATGTTAAGCAGATACTCACAACCCGCTGCGCTACTTCCCTGATTCGCTGAAATCCTCCCAGAGCTGTCTCATTTGTAAAAATATCTGGGATTGAATCCGCTTACCCGAATTGTCCTCATCATTGCCTTAAATACTTCCGGTTCAAATTCTTCATCCATACAAAAAACTTCATAGTCTACTCCCAGATATGACAGAAACAAGCCGGTTTCCCTGTAACCGTTTCTGAGATAAAATTTCCGTCTTTTCTCCCTTTGTTCGAAATTTGCCGCGGTATCATCAAGCATTTCAAAATCTACCACCTGCTTTTTTCCCGGATACTCTGCCTTCAAGGTTTCGATGGCCCGGCTACCGTATCCCTTTGAACGGCAGTTGGAATCGATTGCCAAAAAGAAAAGATATGCAAGATTCCCATAAATCTGGACAACCATAAATCCCACAAAAGTATCATTGTCTGTCAACGCCAGAAAGTCAAAGTTGTCTGCCTCTGCCATTTCCACCAATTTTGACGGGGCAAGATATTCTTCCGGCGGAAATGCTTCTTTTGCAAGAGCATTTACCTGGTCCCAAAAACGACTGTTTT
>CAJFMZ010000278.1 GCA_904393575.1 uncultured Sellimonas sp.
GTCAGCTTTGATGACCTGACCCTGGCCGACTGGCAGGCGGCCACGGTGGGCCGGGTGACGGCCCCCTTTACCTATTCCCACTATGAGCTGCTGGACCAGATCACCCCGGCGTAAGGAGGGCACGATATGAAGAAGAAAGAGAGCGCGGTCATCGCATCCCTGCTGGACCTGCCGGAGTTCGAGCCGGAGACGGCGGCGGTGAAGCTGCCCCGGCTGGGCATCGTACTGGAGCTGAAGGAGCTGCCCTATGACAAGCTCATCAAACTGGCCCGGGAGCCGGAGGCCCAGCTCCATCTCATCCTGGCGGCTGTGACCAATCACCCCGAGATGAGGGACAAGGCGTGGTACCACGACAAAAAGGGCTGTGCCACCCCCGTGGACGCCCTGAAAAAGCTCCTGCGGAAGGGGGAAGTGGATAAGATCTGCCGGACGCTTGACCTCCTCCACGGCTATGCTGTGGGCAGTGTGGTGCCGGTAGATCCCGAGGCCATGCAGGCGGCGGCCATCTCCGCCGCGGTGGAGGAGCTGGAAAAAAACTGACCCAGCGCGCGGACCTGATGACGGCCCAGCGGCTCCTGCTGGACCACGGCGTCCTCCCGGGGGACTTCCTCCGGCGGCCCCCGGGGGAGCGGGCCCTGGTCTGCGCGCTCCTCATCGACCACAAGCGGAGGAAGGACGGTGAGATCTGATGCCCAGTCGAAGCACAGACGCCAGCATCGCCTTTTCGGTGACGGACAACCTCTCGGAGTCTGTGGCCAAAATGCGGAATGCCATCAACAGCTTCCGGGATGACGCCCAGGGGCTCCAGCAGCAGCTCACCCTCCTGGACAGCACCCGGCTCCAGCTGAAGAACATCGACCTGAAGCGGGCCAAGGAGCAGGTGGACGCCACCAAAAAGGCTCTGGAGGAGCTGGGGGAGGCCGCCACTAACGCGGAGCGGGAGGCCGCCCGGGCCAACTTCGACGAGGCCCTCCAGAATTACGCCAATGTGGAGGACCAGCTCCAACTAGTGAGCCGACAGGCCAAGCAGACCCAGCGGGACCTGCTGGACACCACCGACGCCATCAGCAAGATGGACAACCGGGCGGGGGCGCCCACCGGGGCGGCGGGGGTCCTGTCCGCCCTGGGACAGGCGGGGCTCTACTCCATGGCCGGCGACGTAGCCGGGCAGTGGGCGGAGGCCCTGGTGGGCTCGGCCTTCGGCAGTGAGGCGGGGGGACTCTTCTCCGGGGCCCTGTCCGGGGCGGCGTCGGGCGCGGCCCTGGGCTCCATTGTCCCCGGCATTGGCACCGCGGTGGGCGCCGCGATCGGCGGCGCCCTGGGTCTGGCCGGCGGGGCCGCCCAGACCTTTGAGAGCCGGGACCAGGCTTTTCGATCCTATTACGGTGGCCTCTATGAGACGGCCTCCGCCGCCACCGACACCAGCCTTTCGGCGGGAACGGAGACGGCGGCCCAGCGGGAGCTGGACGCCATCGCCTATGACCGGCTGCTGGGGGAGGGTCGCGGGGCACAGTACCTGGAGGATCTGCGGGTCCTGGCGGCAGATACGCCCATGGAGTATGCCGACCTCACCAGCATGTCCCGTGCCCTGGCCACGGGCTTTGGAGACAGCCCGGAGCGGATGCTGGAGCTGATGTCGGCCATCGGTGACGCCGGCAGCGCCGTGGGTGTCAGCGCCTCGGATATGTCCATCATGGCCCAAGCCCTGAGCCGGATGAACAGCTCAGGCAAGGCCAACCTGGAGTATCTGAATATCTTCCAGGACCGGGGCGTGGACGTCATCGGGATGCTGGGAGAGGCCCTGGGGAAGAGCCAGGGCGATGTCTATGACATGATCTCCAAGGGACAGATCAGCGGTCAGGACGCCGTCAATATTATCCAGGCCGGGATGGAATCCCAGTATGGCGGGGCCATGCAGACCATGTCCGAGACCTATTCGGGCCTCACCTCCACCTTAGAGGACGCCATGGCGGAGATCGACAACGCCACCGGCGAAGGCTACAACCGGGTGGCGGCGGAGGGCCTCCAGTCGGATATCGACGCCTACGGCGGGGAGCTGGGAGACGCCCTGGCCCAGGCCAATGAGATCATTGGCGAGGGCAAGGCCATCGCGGAGAACCTGGACCGCCAGTACAGCCGGGAGGCCCTGTCCGCCCTGACTCTGGGGACCTCCACCACGGTCTACGGCGAGGAGGAGGCGGCCCGGCTCCAGGAGATGCACGGCCAGTACACCGACCTGGTGGAGCAGTACCAGACCGCCAGCGAGGAGGACAAGGCCATCATCGCCGGAGAGATCGAGGCCCTGAAGGAGAAGGCCCAGGCCATGGCCGACGCTGGATTTGACGCCAGCGACATGGCTCAGAGCCTCCAGGACGTGGAGCTGGACCTCATCGCCTCCATCCGGGACCTGACCGCCGCCATCGGCTC
>CAJFMZ010000279.1 GCA_904393575.1 uncultured Sellimonas sp.
CCGGGCGTCTGCCCCGCAATATACCGATAAAGAAGATATCGGTACGGCCCATCCTCGCCGTAGGCCGCTCCGCTGGCCGTCAGCACCGGCTCCGGAAGCCGCCCTTTGAGCTGTGCCGTCCGATTCATATCGCACAGCAGTGAAATGTATTGATCCATTCCCTCGGCCCATCGGGCGAAACCCGGTTGCCTGCGGTCGTATACCTTCAAAAAAAGCCGCTCACCGCAATCGCATGCCGCCTCGTAAGCTAGGGCCGATAGACCGCCGGATATAGGGCGTATCGCTGCAACCTGCCGCCCATAGCTTTCCATCATCCAGGCGTGGATCCTCGCCTGATCCGGTTCCTTATGTATCTTATGCTGTTCCATCTTTGATCCTATGCACGTTCACGTTTTCATTATTGTACCATAAACCCCTATCCGGAGATAGGATCATAAACCTGTTGTTATGGTTTGCGCCGCTTGGCTGCGGATTATCGCCGCGGCCATCATTCGCAGGATCATATCGGTTGCATTCCGCATCAGCGAAATCGCCCCGGTGCGGCATGGCGCCCATTTAAATAGGATCATCTTACGATGGCCTCCGGAAAAAGAAACCTACCTCTGAGGCATGCCGGCTGCAACGAAAATCGCAGCTTATCGCACCCGTGTAAACGGACGAATAAGGGGTTCACATAGCGGCCGCGGCTTTTCCACGCAGCCGCTTCAAAAGCGTTCATGCTGCAGCCCGCTGGCGAGCGCTAAAGGCTCAGATGCCGGATGCACGGGAACGCTGGCCTCCTGTCGCGCCGTTTTTTATGTTTATTCACTTTGCAGCGGAGAAAGCGGCGGCCTCCTGGATCCATCGCAGCAGCTCCTCATCAATATCGTCCACGCTGCCGATGGTGACATGGTGCGTCCACCGGTTCGGATACGCCGGTTTTTGCCACCACGCCGTCAAAATATTTGTTGGACATGGAGATGGTACGGTTGACCAGATTTCCCAGCGTATTGGCAAGATCCGAGTTCATACGTTCAATCATCAGCTCCCAGCTGATTACACCGTCGTTTTCAAAGGGCATTTCATGGAGCACAAAGTAACGGACGGCATCCACACCGAAGAAATTCACCAATTCATCGGCATAGATCACATTTCCTTTGGATTTGCTCATCTTGCCGTCATTCTGAAGAAGCCATGGATGACCGAATACCTGCTTTGGAAGAGGAAGTCCCAGAGCCATCAGCATGATCGGCCAGTAAATGGTATGGAAGCGAAGAATATCCTTTCCAATCAGGTGGACGTCAGCAGGCCAGTATTTTTCAAACATGGGATCGCTGTTTCCATCCTGATCATAGCCCAGACCGGTAATGTAGTTTGTGAGGGCATCAATCCACACATAAACCACATGTTTGGGATCAAAATCCACCGGGATTCCCCATTTAAAGGAAGTTCTGGACACGCACAGATCCTGTAAGCCCGCCAGAAGGAAGTTGTTCATCATCTCATTTTTACGGGATTCCGGCTGGATGAAATCCGGATGATCGTTGATATAGTCGATCAATTTCTGAGCATACTTGCTCATTTTGAAGAAATAAGCCTCCTCCTTGGCGGGTTCCACCTCGCGGCCGCAGTCCGGACATTTGCCGTCCACAAGCTGGGAAGCGGTGAAGAAAGATTCGCAGGGTTTGCAGTACATCCCCTCGTATTCTCCTTTATAAATATCGCCCTGCTCATATAATTTTCGGAAAATTTTCTGAACCTGGGCCTCATGGTCTTTGTCAGTGGTGCGGATAAATTTATCGTAGGAAGTGTTCATCAGATCCCAGATCCGCTTGATCTCGGCAGCTGTCTGATCCACAAATTCCTGCGGAGAAACGCCTGCTTCGATGGCCTTATCCTCAATCTTCTGGCCATGTTCGTCGGTTCCGGTCTGAAAACGTACGTCATAGCCCTGCATTCGTTTGTATCTGGCGATACTGTCGGCCAGTACAATCTCATAGGTATTGCCGATATGCGGCTTCCCGGATGTGTATGCAATCGCTGTGGTAATGTAGTACGGTTTCTTATTCATCTTTTTTCCTCCATTCTGCAGGGTCCTATATGAGTGCCTGCCTGTCTGTTCATTATAGTACAGAAAAAAAGAAATGTCTATCCGCAATCGCGGGGAAAAATGCGTTTGTCCTGGGGTATCCCAGAAAACGCTTGTCGGATCCCGTGGGAACGATTATAATTGAGGAAAAACATCCCATATCGAAAAGGAATGGAAAGGGGAAAGGATGACAGAATGGACAGAACATTAAACGGGTCGGAGAGAAGAAAGCGGATTATGGAAATGATGCGCAGTTCCTCAGTGCCTTTGTCGGGAACGGCCCTTGGAAAGGCGACGGGAGTCAGCCGTCAGGTGGTGGTGCAGGATATCGCCCTTTTGCGTACGGAAGGATATCCGGTGGTGGCTACGGCCAGAGGATATTTGCTGGATCAGCCCAAGGAATGTGTCCGTCTGTTTAAGCTGTGCCATACCAATGAACAGACGGAAGATGAGCTGACTGTGATTGTGGATCTGGGCGGCTGTATCAGAGACGTGATGGTGAACCATCGTATTTATGGGGAAGTTTCAGCTCCGCTGAATATCAGAAACCGCAGAGATGTACAAAATTTTATGAGGGATCTGAGAAGCGGAAAATCCACGCCGCTGATGAATATCACATCCGGATATCATTT
>CAJFMZ010000280.1 GCA_904393575.1 uncultured Sellimonas sp.
GAAAACGTCTCCTTTTGCCTTAAGTTCAACTTAGCCTTGTTTACATGGCCTCATCGCTGCCCCACCGGCAAGAAC
Organism: uncultured Sellimonas sp.; assembly: GCA_904393575.1. Classification (GTDB taxonomy): domain Bacteria; phylum Bacillota; class Clostridia; order Lachnospirales; family Lachnospiraceae; genus Sellimonas. The sequence goes on from CAJFMZ010000280.1 coordinate 76, forward strand.
GCCTGCACGCTAGCCAGCACCCAATCGCCACCGACAGCACCAAATCATCATGAACCCCGCTTCGCCCGCCGTAGGTATCGCGCCCGGTTTCGCTGATATGGGTCTGGAAATTCGTCAGCTCTTCAATCAAAGCCGGAGCTTCCTTCAATCCGCGCGCTATCCTCAATTCACTGTTCTGTAATAGCACCTGCAAACCCGTAATCAGATTGCGCTTGGGCACATTGAAAATTGACCCGTGCCCGGTGACTTCCAAGCCGCCGGTGATGCTTACAGCACTCAGAGAGAGCCTAAAGCCTCTTTCGCGCATCAGGTCATAAACTGGTCTGCCTAACCCCGTCAAATCGATTACAACGGATTTAGGAACGCCTCTGAGGGCTTCATTGTGGTACAAGTCCTTTAACCGTTCCACGATTTGCGGGTACGGCGTCCCTCTGGCTGGGCGCTCGATATGCCGCAGATGCAGGTAACGGATTCCATTTCTGTCCGGCCCCAGCGCCCCAGGGCCAGACACAATCCGCTCTATGATAGAAATCGCCGTGTAGTCGTTGGCCTGCCCCAAGTCGGCAGACAGGAAAAAGTGCCGCTGCTGAATGTGTACGCCCTGGTGCCGCGCGGGTTGTGGAATATAGCTGTATTCGTTCATACCATGTCCACCTCGTCAAAAAGTGGTTTCACTCCGTCGTCAAAAGCCCCGCAAATCAGGTCATATTGAAACGTCTGTTCTTCAGTATCCACAAACTCGCACATAAATTCCTGCCTGTAAAACATATCGCCCAGCGCACGCCGCTGTTGATCCAACAATTCAGGAGTGAATCTTGGGCACTGCTGCGCCGCGACCTGAATCCGTTTCCATTCGCCGCCGCCGTCATTCCAAGCGTCAAAGAAAAAGCCGCGCTTTCCAAAGGGGGTTGACATGGTAATAAGCTGCCCCCGGTTCACAATAAGCATGGGCAGGATGGCCGCGTGGAAATCGTCGCTCACCTGGGCCGCCTCATCCTCCAAAAGCAGTGTAACCCCTGAATAGCCGCGCACTGTGGCCTGGTCGCCTGGAAGAGAGATAATCCGGCTGTAATTGGCCAAGGTCATGGACAGTTTATTATCTTCCAGCAGCGCAGGCGGATTTTCCAAAGCCCGGAATCCGTCCTTAACCTTACGGAACAGCTCTTGCGACTGCCTGAGCGACGGGGAAGCCAACAAAATCAGACTGTGCGGCCGGTAAATGGCGGTGTGCAGGGCTTTGGTTGCCGTGGTGGTGGATTTTCCGGACTGCCTGCAGCAATTGAGCAGCAACCGCTTGCCCTCATACCGCAATACTTCCGCCTGCCAAGGGTCTGGATCAATGCCGATATGCCGGGAAAAGGCCACCGGGTCAAGGCCCATCCGCAAATCTTCCAGCAGTTCATTGACCATCTTCTACACCCCCCAACGCCTTGATCAGCGCGGCGCGCGCCTCTGGATAGGGCTTAAGTACCGAAAGCACAGTCTGCCGCATGGAAACCCACTCCGGAGACACATGTAAATGCTGGTGAATGGTCTGGGTTTGCAATTCGCCCGCCAGCCGTCCGTAAAGGGTTACAATCTCCCTGAGTTCTTTTAGAGCGTTCAAGGCCGTGCGCCTGTCCTGGGCTTCCGTAGCCTGAGCGTAAATCCCATTGGCCCGCTTTTCCAGTTCCATGATCCGAAGCATGACGTTTGACGGGTTTCCGGCCTCTCTGCCCTCATCACAGGCCACCAACTGGGTGGGCAGGTGCTGCTTGTGCCGGTGAACCGCGCTCAGTGAAAGGCCATATTTCCCCGCTATATCGCGCAGAGACGCACGCCCGCTCAATAGGGATATGTTGATGGCTTCGGCTTCTGGATGCGCGCATACGCTGCATACTTTGGGCATTCTTCAATCCTCCTTCCGGGAAAAAGGCGCGCAGCAAGCCGCCGCGCGCCGTCTATGCTTTAGGTTTGATCGTCTGTCTGGTCAGGTAACTGGTGCAAATAGAGCGCCTTGGCCTTATTCTCCAGCACAAAGGCGTCGTATACGATTCGCCCTTCCACCAAAGAACCGCTAATGCCCGGCGGATTGGAATGGGTGGTGTATTCGGCCAGCTTTTCGGGCGCCACCGTAGCCGACGGATGCGCCAGCATGAAGCCGAAATTTGCGGGTACCCGGGCGGCAGGCGCCCGAATCACGGGCATTCCGTCCACCATGGCAATGACGCCCTTCAAGCGCATTTCATTGCCTACGTCGGTTTCCATGTTTACATCCTTGGACTGCTTCAGCAGCAGGTAGGTATCCGGGGTTACTAAAAGCACCCGGTCTTTTTCCGGCGCTTCCGCGCTGTCCAGGGCATTGGAGCCGGTAATAATCGCCTTGTAGATGTTTTCGGCAGTCAATGCGGAGGCCTCCGGCTTATTTCCGGCCTTGGCCGCCATTTGAGCGATTACATAAGAATCCACCTCGGGCACCACAACTTCCCGAATCTGCCGGGCCAGGGCGGAAGCCGCTTCCAGCTGACCAGCGGTCTCGTCCGCGTCCAGCCTGTCGATGGTAAAGGTGAACGAACGGTCCTTCATAAGGGTCATGGTTTCGGTGGTGGCGTTCAGATCCTTAACCTCGCCGTATCTCGACCACAGGCCCCCGGCGGGGCCGGTGCGTCCATAATCATTCATTTTGGCCGTGGAAATCTTGTATATCTTGACGCTGTGCGCCCCATCCCAGGAATAATTACGGTTGGTGAACAGTCTGTGCTTGGATTCCGTAGCGAAGATTTCATCCACATAGGGTAAATATTTTGTTACCAGGTCTATGCCCATGGTTTAACCATCCTTTCCCAGCCCAAAGGCCTGCCGCATGGGGTCGCCCTGACTGAAAAGCGGCGCGCCGCCGATATACGGCATTCCGCCGCGGGAAGCGACGCCCTTCGGGCCGCCGTCCTTTAATTCATATCCCTGCAAAACGGCTTCAGCGTTGGCCAATGAATCCTCGGACAAGTCCAACGAATCCAGCAAGCCCACCGGCAGGCCTTTCCTTTGCCACTCTGCCTTAACGTCCAGCATTCTTTCCCGCTTGTCCAATTCCGCCGCGCGCCTGTCCGCCTCCTGCTGGAACTTGGCGCGCTCCCGCTTCAGCCGCTCGTTTAATATCTGATCCAATTCCTGTTGGGTGAATGTGCGTTCCTCACTCATTGTTCGTTCTCCTCCTGTTCGTTCGCCTGGAGTTTGGCTTCCGGCCTTTGCGCCTCAAGCGCCTTGATCCGCTCCTTGGCCAGATGAAGCGCCATACAGGCCTTATCCCCCCGGGCTTTCGCTTCCATCCGGCCAGCCAGCCGTCCGGCCCGGTATAAAAGCGCCGCAATGCGCGCCTCGCCATATCCCGCCGCCTGGCATTCGTGATACAGGCCCCGGGCAATGTCCACTTCACTGGCCAACAGCTGCCGGTTTAAATCCTCGGGTTTAAACATTAAAATTGCCTCCTTCTTGCGCCCGGAGTGGGCTGTTATACGCAAAAACGGCACGGGTAAGGCCGCTTTTGCCTTTCCCGCGCCGCGTGGCTTCCATTCAGGGAATGGGGTACTCAATTTCGATGGGCATCAGCTCATCGTCTGTTCCATTATAGGGCAGATGTCCCGATTTGTCAAAGGCTTTGTCCGGAAATTTGATGTAGGCCCGCAGGTGCGCGCCCGTCTGCGCCTTTGGCTGCTTTACCCGTGGTTTTAAACCGGACAGCGCTTGCCTCACGGTTTCCAATTCGTGGGCATGGTCAAAGGAAACCCTGATTTGTACGCTCACAGCAAATTCTCCTTCCGCTCATAGCCCAACAATTGAAGCACAATGGCGGCCCCGGTTTGCAGCCCGCGCTTGTAGCCCACCGCCTGGGCCGGATAGATGACTTCATTTAGGAAATTCATACGCTCTTCCTCGTTTTTAAGCAGGTTCGCCTGGGTCAGTTCCTTCACGCATTGGCGGATGCGCGCTTCCAGCCGCGCCTGAGGGTCAAGGCTTTCGCCCGGCTTGCCAAAGAAGGCCAATTCCTCGTCTCCTTCGCCCAAGAAACTCGCCGCAACGTCCAACAGGTCCTCCAATCCCCAGTTTCGCTTTCTAATCATTGCCGTTCCCTCCTTGTGTATTTTCTCTTTCTTCACATTCGCATCGTTCGCCGTAATCCAAATGCGCCCCGCACCGGGGGCAGGTCTTATAGGGTGGTCTTTTCATGCCTTCGCTTCCTTTCTCGCGTACGCATTTAGAAGCCCGTTTTGGGCCTTGTGCGATAAATCCATCGTCTGATGAAAAAATGCGCCGGAAAAGCCCTGGAAATACTGGACTTTCTGCCCTCTAAATGCGTACGCTGAACTCTACTTTCCGGCCCGGCGGCGGGCTTGCCGCGCTGCTTCCTTCCTGCGCCGCTCTTTGGCCGCACACTCAGGACAATACCGGCCCCGGTTGGAGTTGGCCTTAAATGGCCGGCCGCAAACCGCACAGGCCTTCAAGCCCTCCGTGCCTATGCCCATGAGTTGGGCATGCAGCGCTCCGTCCAGTGGCAAAACCGCATTCTTAAAATAGTTGCACAGCAGCGATTCGCTGAGAATTTGCACACAGGCCGTATCCAGAACAACGCACCGCCCCAATGCGAAGTTGGCACAGGAATCCCGGATGAGGCCTGCAGCCCGCCGCCGTTGCATGGAAGTCATTATAATCAGCTGATTATCCGTCATGGTCACCCACCTCCCTTCCTGTCCCCCAAGGTGGGTTTGTGGAAAAGCTGTGTAAAGTCCGGCCGTCTTTGGTACGCCTCTGCCAAAATATCCCTTCCGCTGCCAGGACAGTTTGCAGTTCAGGAATCCGCCGCCCAATGGCCGCCGGGTCGGTAAGTCCGGGTGAATTGACCAGCGCTTGCCCTTCGGCCAGCAGCTGGGCAGACGTGCCCGCCCAACCTTCCGGGCGCTTGCGCGCCAGGGCTCGGATCATCTCCAAGACCGGGTCGCGGACGGCCCCGGTTCGAAGCGCAGCCCCGGCTGTGCCCAGCAGCTTCCAGCGGCAGGACGCTTTGTCAAGGCTCAGTTCATACGTTTCGCTGGGCACCTCGCGCCCGGTGATATGCAGGCAGGTTACGGCCTCGGCCCGCTTGTCCTTTTGAAGCACCCAGGCCCCGTCCGCCCCGCCGAACAATCCGTTTGTGCCAGAAATTGAGTTGAATACGTCGGATTCATCCTTCATCTTCCGGGCATGATGCACCACAACCAAAGCTAAATTGTGCCGGGTAGCAATTGCCTGTAACCGGGCCATGTCCTCATAGTCCAACCGGTAGCCGTCTGTTTGCCGGGTGGCCGTGGAGCGTACCCGGGCCAGAACATCCAGCACAATGAGCCGGGTGTCTGGATGGGCAGCCACAAATTCATCCACCTGCTGGGCCAGTCCCTTGTCCAGAGCCAGCGCCGCAACGGCAAAATACAGCTTGTTCGGAGCCTTTTCCCCGTCCAACACACGGCCCATGCGGTCTTTAAGCCGTCTGTAGCCATCTTCCAGAGCCAGATACAGCACCTCGGATTGATGGGTGGAAAAGCCCAGGAAGGGCCGTCCGGAAGCCACCGATATGCACAAATCCAGGCAAAGCCAGGATTTCCCATATTTGGGCGGCGCGGCCAGAAGCGTCATGCCCTGAGGCAAAATTCCGTCAACCACCCATTGCAGCGGCGGTATGTCAGCCGCCTGCAGCTCATCCGCCCGGATGGATTCCAACCCGGGGACGCTGGTTCCCGGTTCGGCCCTGGCCTGCTCCCGCGCGGATAATTCCCGGGCAAAAGCATCCAAGGCCGTGCGTTCCCTCTCATTCATTTCTTGGCCTCCTGCTTATAAATTTCCAACAATTCTTCCCACCCGGCTTCCTCGAACCGGGCCAATTCGCCCTGCGCCCCGCTCAGCGCCGCCAGCACCCGTTGAAAGCGCGGATCGTCCCAGACTGCGTCTGTGGGCGGGAAGCGCTCCAATTCCTGGTGGGCGGCGCCAATGACAGCATTCAGCCGTTGGATACGCGCCTTGCGCCAATCCGCCAGCATTTTTTGCACGTCCAGCGCCGAATATTTGGGCCTTGGTCCGGGCGTTTCGTCCAATCCCAGGTGAAAATCCGCGTTGAGTTTGCGCGCCGCCTCCAAGGGGCTTAGCCCAAACAACCGCATGGTCAGGTCGATGGCGCTGCCGCCATGGCCGCAGGCGAAACAGCGGCAATAGCTATCCTTGAAAGACAGCGACGGGTGCCGGTCTGGACTGTGCCAAATGCAGCGGGCACGCTTGCCGGTACGGTCGAACTGAAGTCCGTAGAGCCGCCCGGCTTCCAGGGCGCTCACCTGCAGCTTGATTTCATTGAAGAGGCCTGGGATCATGGGATGCCCTTTCTTCCAGCCAACGCTTAAAGGCCTCACGGGGGATAACCAGCTTGCGTCCAGCACGGACAGCGGGGAATCCGTCCATTCGCGTCCACTCGTAGAGTGTCGGCAGGGATACCCTCGCCGCGTCCGCCGCTTCCTTAGCGGTGTAGGCCAAACTCTGATTCATGTTTACACGCGCCTCCTTTCAAGTGCAATGCACTCACTATCTGTATTATAGCTGCATTGCACCCATAAGTCAAGCCGTATAGGCAAATGTTTTGAAATATTTAGTTGCATTGCATCTATTGATATGGTACTATACTAAGAGAGAGGAGGGTGTACCCATGGACTTTTATGAAAATTTGGATCGGATTCTTGCCGAAAAGCATATGAGCCGTCGACAAATGGCCTTACAGGCTGGTATATCGGAATCCACCATTTCAGCCGCCTTTAGACGCAGGACGGCAAAATTCTCAGCGGAAAATATTATCAAGATAGCTTCAACATTGAATGTACCCATTGACCAGCTCATAGGCAAAGAAGCCGCTGCTGATGTATTTTGGCAAAGCTTTAAGGACAAAAAGGCAGAAGAGGTCGAATTGCCGGATGAACACAGTAATTCGGCTTCAATCCCACCGGAAGAACGAATTCGTTTTTCTTTGATGAAGCTGAATCGAGAAGGGCAGGAACGGGTAGCAGATTATGCCGAAGCGTTAGAAGAAGCCCCAAGGTTTCGGAATCCCAATTACAAGGAATATCGGGAAGACTAACCCCTATATATATCCCCCACTTACTCCACTTGCCCCACTTGGAAGGAACTAATAAGGCTTTGATTTGGATAAATTGTACAACAAAAAGCCTAAAACAGAATAAAATAAGGGCTGTTTCTGTACTGTTTCACCAAGTGAGGTTACAAGTGGGGTTCCTCTGTATACCCCACTTGTCTCCACTTGCTTTTTATTGTACTATCATATCTTATCCCCACTTATACCACTGGATGAATAACAATGGGATGTATGAAAGTGCAGGCAGTTCAGCTGAAAGGCAGTCTCCCATGCGGTACGCGCAGGGCTTTCTTGGCGGGTTTGACCACAATTTTGACCACAATTCCAGTTTACTTGTATTGATCTCTATTGGTCGATATTGTTTAAAAGCCTAGATAAATAGGGCTCTATTGATTTCCATTTATTGCCGTTTATCATTCTGTACAAATTCAAGTCCTGTTTCCCGCACCATAAAGAAACCCTTGAAAACACTGAGTTTTCAAGGGTTTTTGCTTTATTGAAACAGACGTTTGACCACAATTTTGACTGACCACAATTTTGACCACAATTGAAGCGGGAAACCGTTCCATATAGGGCGGAACAAGGGGGTTAACCGTTTCGCATACGTTCCGAGATAACGGCTTGTATGCGGTTGCTGGCATCATCCATCATGATTCCGGTGACATGGGTATACTGGTCAAGGGTAAAAGCTACGGAGGAATGCCCCAGGTATTCGGACACCGTCTTGGCGGGCACACCTATGCGCAAGCATTCAGTGGCAAAGGTATGCCGTAAATCGTGGAAGCGCCTGTTAAGGCCCAAGCCCTGCATAATCCTGCTAAGCCTGTGCTCTACGGTTGCGTGTGGGATGCTGGCCCCGCTCTCATCGGTGAACACCAGGTCTAAAGGGTTATTCCAGGTCTGCCCTGCTTTTACCTTGTGGGCAAGCTGTTCTTTGCGTACCTTTGCCAAGGTTTCCATGACGGCAGGCGCGGCTTTAAAGGTTCTTGGTTTGCCGTTCTTGGTGGTACCCAGCGCACGATCCGAGCCGGTGCCACGCTTGACCATCAGCTGAGCGTCTACTTTAATGGTCTGGGCTTTCCAGTCTACCCGCGACCATCTGAGCCCCAGCAGCTCGGACAGGCGCATACCGGTGTTAATGGCCACAAAGAACAGGTCTTCAGAGGGATTGCCCCGGATAGCCTGCATGAACTGAGCAATCTGCTCCCCCTCCAAGGGCTGTATTTCCCTGCGCCCGGCCTTGGGCAATATGCACCCGGCAGCCGGATTCATGGGAATATACCGTATGCGCACAGCCTCGGACAGGGCCTTGCTCAAAGTGCCTTGGATAATGTTGCGAACCGTCTTAGCGGACAGGGGCTTGCCAGTCTTTGGGCTGGGCTGTTTGGCCAGGCGGTTGGCAAAGGCCTGTATATCGTGGGGCTGCAGCTCACACAGCCGGACAGCGCCCAGGGCGGGCTTGATATGGTTGTCGCAATGGCCCTTGTAATCGTTCAGAGTGCCCGGCTTGTTGCCTGCCGTGTAATCGGACAGCCACCGGTCAAGCCAGACGGCCAGGGTCATTCGTTTGGGTTCAATGAAGGTGCCCGCATCCACCGAAGCGGTTACTTCCCTCAGCTTGCGGGCCACTTCCTCGGAAGTAGTTCCATACAGGGACTTTATCCTGGGTTTGCCCGTGCGCCCGTCTATACCGGCGCTGTAACGGACTTCCCAGCGGCCATCCTTTCTCAATCGGGGCTGAAGCCCGCTTCCATTCGCCGCGCGGCCCCTTGGCATAATATTTTCCTCCTTGTATTATAGAGTAGTAGTTATTTAAGCCCTTTTGCTAAGGGCTGTGCTACACTGAAAGGGATGCTGTGGATTGGTTGATTCCTCCTACCAGAAGATGGTTTGAAAAAGGTTCCAACCACAGCCCCTTACATTTTTGTTGATCAGTTAAATACCGCCAGACGGTTTATGTGGAACAAGGCTACAAAAGTAAGGTGCACTGTGGATACAGCATCACATATTTATTGTTGGAGGTATTTGTTATGGTGATTTCCGTTGGCATCGATGTCTCAAAGGATAAGCATGATTGCTTTATTGTCAGCTCTGAAGGGGAAGTCCTGGCGGATGTATTCACGATCCCCAACACCATGGACGGGTTCCACTGTCTTTTACAGCGAATCCGGGATTGTACCGCACCGCAGGATAAAATAAAAGTAGGGCTTGAGGCGACAGGGCATTACAGCTACAATCTGCTCGGGTTTCTCCTTGACAACGGTCTGGCCACCTATGTCTTGAACCCCTTACGCACAAATCTTTACCGAAAGAGCCTCAGTCTGAGAAAGACCAAGACCGACCGGGTGGACGCGCGAACGATTGCTTCTATGCTGTTATCCGATGCGGGCCTCAAACCCTACACAAGTACAGCATACCATAACGAGGAGCTAAAGTCACTGACCAGATACCGTTTTGACAAGGTAAAAGAACGGGCAAAGCTGAAAAGTTCTGTCTCTCGACTGGTCTGCATCCTGTTTCCAGAACTGGAAAAACTCGTTCCTTCCCTGCATATTGTTTCTGTCTACGCCCTGTTAGAGGAATTCCCCGGTGCCAAGCAGATTGCCGCAGCCCATTTGACGAGGCTGAAAGCACTGCTTGAAACCGCCTCCAAAGGCCGCTACAAGCGGAACACGACTCTTGAAATCCGAAATGCCGCCAGAAATTCTATTGGCTCCTGGATGCCCGCCAAGTCTCTTGAATTACAGCATACCATCCGGCTCATCCGAGAACTGGACAATGAAATCGCTGAAATTGAGGGACAGATTCAAGCCATTATGGATGAACTTAATTCTCCCATTACTACTATCCCGGGGCTAGGGTTTCGCATGGCCGCCATGATCCTGGCTGAAGCCGGCGACTTCACCCGTTTTGACTCCCCAGACAAGCTGTTGGCTTATGCCGGGATGTCCCCCTCAACTTACCAGTCCGGGCAGCTCAAAAATTGCTACCCGCACATGGAAAAGCGCGGCTCCCGATACTTACGCTACGCACTTTACAACGCAACCAAGTATGTCTGCCACTGGAACCCGGTTTTTGCTGATTATCTCGCCAAGAAGAGGGCGGAGGGAAAACACTACAATATTGCCATCTCTCATGCTGCCAAGAAATTGGTACGTTTAATTTTTGCCATGGAGAAATCCAGGCAGCCATATTGCACAGCGGCTTGAGCACAACTCCTCGAATAGTCAGCAGGGGTCCGACAAGACCTCAGCTTTGCTTTACCTTTTTTGAGCCATCTTTTTTTACCACCACCTTTCATTTTAGAGGTTGACTTTTAATAGTTAATCTTTTTCCCGCCAAAAAGATTTAGCAAAAAAAGGGGCCTCCATCGCTTTTCTTGGAGCCAAAATTTGGGTATACTAACGATAGAACGCGTAACG
>CAJFMZ010000281.1 GCA_904393575.1 uncultured Sellimonas sp.
GTGGTCGAAGTAGCCCCGCAGCTCGCAGAAATGGTTCAGGTCAATGCCGGAAACGTTGGCCCCGCTCCACACGGCCAGCTCGCTGTCGCCGTGCTCGCCGATGATGACGGCGTGCACGCTGCGGCTGTCCACATCCAGATGGCGGCCCAGCTGGTACTTCAGGCGGGCGGTGTCCAGCACCGTGCCGGAGCCGATGACCCGCCGGGCCGGGTAGCCGGAGATGCGCTGGGCCGCGTAGGTGAGCACGTCCACCGGGTTCGAGACGAGGAGCAGGATCCCCTCAAAGCCCACGGCGGTGATTTGGGGGAGGATGCTCTTCAGAATCGCCACGTTCTTCCCAATCAGATCCAGCCGGGTTTCCCCGGGCTTCTGGTTGGCCCCGGCGGTGATGATGATGAGGGAGCAGTCCGCCGCGTCCTGGTAGCTGCCGGCGTAGATGTCCATGGCGGCGGTGTAGGGCAGGCCGTGGCCCAGGTCCATGGCTTCGCCCTCGGCCTTTGCCTGGTTGGCGTCAATGAGCACCAGCTCGGAAAACAGCCCCCGCTGCATGAGGCTGAAGGCGATGGAGGAGCCCACGAAGCCGCAGCCCACCACCGCCACCTTTCTAGGGTTGATCATGGTAGATACTCTCCTTTCTCACTGCGTTTATTTTTCCCACAAAGCCAGGGTTACATTCAGCCGCCGCCGCGCTGCTTTTCTTCGTCCGGAAGAGGAAGGCCGATTTGGCGGAGCAGGAAGGCGCCGTTGGTGGTTTTGGAAACGCCCGGGTGGATTTTGTAGTCGAAAAGGATTTCCCCCTGCTCGTACCGTTCAAAAAAGCATTGGTTCGACACGCCGGGGCAGGTTTCCTCCAGGCGGCAAAGCTCCAGGTCGTGGGTGGTGATAAGGCCGGAAACCCCCAGCCGGGAAAGGGCCTCCAGCACGGCCTGCGCCCCTTTCTGCCGGTCTGCCGAGTTGGTGCCCCGGAAGATTTCGTCAATGAGGAAAAAGACGGAGGGATCCGTGCGGGCGGCATCCACAATGGCTTTGATCCGTTTCAGCTCCGCGTAAAAGGTGGAAATCCCCTGGGAAAGGCTGTCTGCAATCCGCATGGATGTGGCCAGCCGCGCCGGGGCAAAGCGGAACTCCCGGGCGCACACATAGCCCCCTGCCTGGGCCAGCACCAGGTTCACCCCCACCGTGCGCAGGAAGGTGGTTTTTCCCGACATGTTGGAGCCGGAGATGATGCGGATCTCCCGGCCCATGGAAAAGTCGTTGCACACCCGCGCCTCGTTGCGGAGCAGCGGGTGGCCCATGTCCCTGGCCTGCAGGCCGGGCCCCTCCCAGGGCTGGGGCAGGCACACCGTGGAGCAGGCCAGGGGCAGGTTGGCCAGGCTCATCAGGCCTTCCAGCTCGCCCAGGGCGGCGAACCACCCCTCCGCCTTTTCCCCGTGGGCCTGCTTCCACCGGGAAAGCCCGGCGGCGCAGCCGAAGTCCCACAGGAACAGGCCGTTCAAGGCCAGGGCGGCCAGGCTGTTCCGGCTTTGGCTCACCCGCCGGGAAAGGGTGGAGAGGGAGCGGATCCCCTGCAGGGCCTCCGCCATGGTTTGCGAAATTTCCCGCAGCTTTTCCCCCTGGAACGGGTGCTCTGCCACAGCCCGCACCGGTTCCTCGTACCGGCTCAGCCGGTAGGACAGATCCCGCACGGCCCCCAGGTACCGGTTGACCGGCCCCATGCCCAGGCCCCACAGCAGAAGCTGAACCAGAATGAGCAGAGAGGCCGCCCCCAGGGCCAGGGGCGCGCCGGTGACGGCGGCTGCCGCTACGGAACCGCAGGTGAGAACGCGGCTTGCCGTAAGCATTCCCCGGGCCGCCCGGCTGCGCAGGAACAGCCTGCCGTCCCCCAGCTGTTCCAGCAGCCGGGGAAACGCCGGGTCGTCCCCCGCCTGAGCCAGCAGGTACTCCAGCTCCGCCGTCCACTCCTCCTGCCCGGCCAGCTCTTCCACCGCCTTCTGCCGGCGGAGCAGATCCTCCCGGGAGTAGGCGGGGGCCAGCAGATCCGCGGCAAAGCGGGCCCGGCCGCAGTGGGTGAAGGCGCTG
>CAJFMZ010000282.1 GCA_904393575.1 uncultured Sellimonas sp.
CCCCCTCCAGCACATATTCCGCACCGGTGAGCGGGTTTCCCACGGAGACCCAGGCATCCGCCTCATACTGCTCTGAGGGCGGGACCATAGCGTCCTCATACACCAGATAAAAGCCTATGAACTCATCCAGGCCGGAGGCGGGCCGCTCCGGCTGGGCCAGACTGCACCCGGCCAGGGAGAAAATCAAGATAAGCGCCAGTCCGCCAGAGATCCAATTACCTCTCCTCATGGTCGTCCTCCAATCGTCCGTCGAAGCGCAGGATATCTCCCACGTCGCATTGCAGATAGTAACAGATGCGGTTGATGGTGTGAAAGCGCACGCCGCTGGCCTTGCCGGAGCGGAGGATGGACAGGTTGGCTTCCGTAATACCCACCAGGGCGCACAGCTCCTTGGCGGTCATCCCCCGCTCCTTTAATATTTCACTTAAATGTACGGTGATAGCCAAACCTTTCCCCCCTGTCTGTTGTAGGGCGCGACGCCCCGCCGCCGCTCTTTAAATAATGGAGTCGTTGTCCTCCTGGAGCTCCTTCCCCCGCTGTATACACCGGCACAGCAGATACAGGGCCGCAGCCAGGGGCAGAGGGAGCAGGGGCAAATCCAGGGAAAACTGTACCTGGGGGATCACCCCCACCAGGGCCAGCTTCACCAGATTGCCTCCCAGCGCCAGGGCCAGGGTGAGCTGGATGGCCAGGCGGCACCGGCGTGCGGTGGCCGCGCACCGGGCGGCACTCTCCCCGCTGAAGGGCCCCAGGGCCAGGGCGTCGGTGAGGTCGGCGGCCAGCAGGAGCACCCAGGCAGCCAGCAGGTTGGGGACCAGCTCCGCCAGCGCCAGGACGGCCGTGAGCCACAGGCTTCCCGCCGACATGACCCGGTCAAAGGGCCCCCCTGTAATCAGCTGCCCCATCGCGATCTGTTCCGGGGCCGGTCCGTCCACCGCAGCGGCTACCGCCCTGCTCCCATGGAGCGCGGCGGCAAATACCAGCAGGGCGGCGCAGCCCACCAGCAAAACCCGGAGCACCGCAGATACCTTTTCTATGGTGCCCTCCTCCAGACCACGCAGCAGGTGGAGCACCAGCCAGGACACCAGCCCCATCCCCCAAATCCCAAAGGCAGCCAGCATCCACACCTCCGGGAAAATGGGGGACGGCTGCCAGGTGGGGTTGACCAAACAGAAGGCCAAAACCAGAAACAGCAGGGCGCACCCAGGCAGCAGCAGGTCCTCCCCATGCCAGCGCCCCCGGCCCCGGGGCAGCACCAGCAGCAGAAGGGGCAGGCAGGACACCAGGAGCACCAGTGCCCAGGCCAGCACGTTTCCCCCCGCCCCGGACAGGGACAGCTGCCTCAGCCAGGCGCCAGCCTCCTCCAACTGGGCATACCCCGCCTGCACCGCCTGCTCCAGGGGGGCCAACGCCGTCAAACCCCCGGCCAATGCCGCACAGAGCATCAGGCCAACCCGTCTCCATGCCATACAGCTCCCTCCTCACCACATAAATTATCGTTTTACAATAATTCTAATTGTAGTATATCAAAAAATTATCGTTTGTCAATAATTTTTTGTGCTGTATCCGAGAACTGCTGCTGCATATTTTTTAAAATTATTCATTTGTATATTCATATTTATTCAATATTTACGGATTTTTTCAGGGAATTCAAGAATAATTATGCGAAAGAAAGGGTTGCATTTTCTTCCACGGAGTGGTAAACTGTTGCCAATGACCGAGCCGGGCCTTCTTCCACAGGGCCCGAACTCATATATTTGGAGGGAAACGAACATGTCTGAAATCAAGAAAATCGTGCTTGCCTATTCCGGCGGCCTGGATACGTCCATCATTATCCCCTGGCTGAAAGAAAACTACAACAACCCCGAGATCGTCGCCGTCTCCGCCGACGTGGGACAGGGGGACGAGCTGGACGGCCTGGAGGAGAAGGCCATCAAGACCGGCGCGTCCAAGCTGTACATCGAGGACCTCACCGACGAGATGGTGGACGAGGTCATCGTCCCCTCCATGATGATGGGGGCCAACTATGAGGGCTATCTGCTGGGCACCGCCTTCGCCCGGCCCATCATCGCCCGGCGGCTGGTGGACATCGCCAAAAAGGAGAACGCCGACGCCATCTGCCACGGCTGCACCGGCAAGGGCAACGACCAGGTGCGGTTCGAGCTGGCCATCAAGCGCTTCGCCCCCGAGATGAAG
>CAJFMZ010000283.1 GCA_904393575.1 uncultured Sellimonas sp.
GAATACGTCCGTTTCGTCGACAGGTGCATTCATGCAATTACAGGTTCGCCCTCGCAGGCACGACGGCACTTTATTCCAGGTTGGCGCAATATTTAATGATGCGTGGGAAGAAGGCGGCAAAGACAGACTGAAAGCGGGTAGCGATATTACTCCTGGCCCTGCAACGAAGAGCAAGATGTTCGTTTCCAACTGGGAAGGATTTGCCGGCAATGCGCTTAAAGACGCAATAGGTGAATATCCCGCAAGAACGGCGCCTGGAAGTATGTGGAGTCAAGATTATGATAATGTCGATAACAGTCAAGGATATAGATATATTCTTACGTTCAAGAAAGAAGAAGCGCAGTATACCGTAAAGGCGACCGTTTACAGCATTGCCGATCCGTCCAAACAGCTTACGATGACGTATAAAGTAAGCTCGACGAATTTAGGAAATAACGCAAAGTGGGATGAAGGGTTTATTCTCGTATGGAACAACTACAAGTGTGCAGGCGAGTATTCCAATATCAGTTGGAGCTATTCCGTCGACGAGAGCGAGCACGACATTCCCACCACCCAAAGCGCTCATTCGCAGACTTCTTTGCCTGAAGCTATTTCGGACGATAAACGTAAAAAGTAAACTATTATCGAGGTGTTTATGAGAAAGAAAATAATATTATTGATGTCAATATGCCTTATCGTACTTTCGTCCTTGTCTCTTGTCGTAGGCTGTTCGGGCGGCAAAGCCACATCTCTCGAAATATCCAACAAGACCGAGCTTGCGGCGGAATGGCATTTGAACGAATACGACCGCAAGATCGAGTATGTAGTAAAATCGGGAGATGATAAGTTGAGCGGAGCAGGCGTAGATATTACGTCGAGCAATCCCGAAGCGGTAATCGTGATCGGGAATAAAATCCGTCCCGTGGGAGTAGGCTCGGCGGTAATAACCGTAAGCTCGGGCAATGTCAAAGACGAAATTAACGTCGAGGTAACGGCAAAGATTACGCGGCTCAAAATCTCCAATAAAGATGAACTGTCGCAATATTGGATGCCGGGAAACGCGGACCGCGAAGTAAAAATAACGGTCGACCCCGATAAATACACATCTGACCAAGTGGGCTATACGCTCGTTTCGAGCGATACGAACGTGGTCGCAGTAAACGGCAAAACAATCAGAGCGGTAAATACGGGAAACGCGACGATAACGGCTAAATTCGGTGATTATACGGATAGCGTAGATGTATATGTGCAGCCGCCGATTACATCAGTTACCGTTACAAACAAGTCGGAACTTTCGCAGGAGTGGAACGTCGGTGAGAGCAGAAAAATAGACTGTGCGTTCGTTTCGCCCGAAACGTTCACCGAGGCCAATACAAAAGTTGAAATAACCGCCGATGATCCCGAAGCTATCGATGCCGACGGATATAACGTGATACCCCGAAAAAGCGGCAGCTATACGCTTACAGTCGCCGTCGGAAATAAAAGCGATACCGTCGACGTCAACTTCAAGCTGCTTGCGCCCGTGATATCGGTGTCGGACGAGCAGACTTTGGTGAACGCTTATCACGGAACGGCGATCACACTGCCGATGGTTACGGCGGAAACCTGCGACGGAACGAATATTACGACCGATCTCGAAGTGGAGCTTTCTGACCCGCAAAATATGGTAAAGCGCGGCGCTCGTTTGACGGTTGCGAAAACAGGGATGTATTCGATTAAGTATACCGCGACCGATCCCCGCGACGAAAACGTAAAAACGGAAAAGGTTATTTCAATAAACGTTGCGCGCAAAATAATCAACGACGATAATGATGGCGGCATAAAATCGGACTTCAAGTATGTAGAAGATTGCGAGTTCGTTAAGGACGAACAACAAAAACTGACTACGACTCATACGGGCTTCTCGTGGCTGAAATTCAATATCGAACCGAGTAAGTTGTATTATGCCGAAGTTACTTACGATTACACAGCGCAAACCAATCTCAACAATGCGTTCTTGTATGGTATGGCTCATTATTTGGAGGGGTTGTCTAATAAACGCTGGGTAGCGACGTGTATGGACGGAGGAACGGGTGCAAACCAAAACAATTTCTATATCAGAGATTTCGTATCGGAGAGTTCTCAAGGCGGCGGCTGGGCTATTGCCGGTGCTGGAGTGGACTTCGATTCCAGCCCGTCATTCTACTCTTACTCACCGTCGACGTTCAGAGGCATTCCGTTCGATAACTCCGAAAAATCATTCACATTCGGTATCGCGCGAGACGGAGATATGTTTTACTCGTTTGTCAACGGCGCATTTATGGGCGCGGTAAGCTATGAGTTTTACCGTAACAAAGATACTATCCCCGGAATTTTCGGCGAGCATTTCAGTTACGGCGGCGTCAACGGTTGCATTATGTCGAACATTAAATTCTACGGCGGCGACGAAGCGCGTGATACGATCCAAAAACTTCTTTACGAAAACGAAACGCAGTACGGACATTTCCAACCGTTTACGTTCTGGGGAACTAAGGAAGGATACGGAGAATCGAAGGACACATTCAAAACATCGGTACGGACCAATAAACCGAGCGCCGAGCGCGGAATGAATTTCGATTATGTTTCGTCAAACGACGATTATTATCACTCGTCTGTCAGCCCGCACGTTTATTTCGAAAAAGATTTCACATTCGAGTGGACGTATAAAAAGACAAATGCCACAAGTGCAAATGCGATGATGCAATTACAAGTTCGCAATCGCAAGTGCGAGGAGTCTTTATTGCAGTTCGGTGCAATGTTTAATAATAATACAAGTTCCGCGCTTTTCTATCGGGATCGTGCCGATACCGTGTGCAATATGGTCGATAACCCCACCGAAGACAATTTTGTAAAGTATTTTGACGGTGTTCTCGACGACAGTCAAGGCTTGCGATTTAAGGTAACGCGAAAAATAGGCGAGAGTTCCGCGACGTATACGATATCGGCTTACAGCATTGCAAATCCCTCGCAAAAAATGACAAAATCATTTGAGTATAACGGAACTGGTGTAGAGAACCGCGTCGCAAAGTGGTATCAAGGCGTTGTTATTATGTGGAATAACGATCACGTGGCTGGAGAATTTTCAAATATACGGTGGTCGTACAAAGCGGAAGCGGATGAGCCGACGCAATCGGCAACACAAACCGCCGTCGCCGAGCAGGTTGCTATCGTTGATGACAAGCGAACAATAGCTTTATAGGGGGTCGAATATGAATAAGCGAATCAAAAAAATATTTGCCGTTTTTGCAGCTATTGCGATTATGGTAACCTGTTTCGGAACCGTAGCTTGTTCGAGCGGTTCGGATGGCACGGGTATTACGGTTAATTATAACTTGAATTACGATAATATGCAACGCACTATTACAGTGCGACAGGGTACGATTCTCGCCGATTGGAAACCCTATCGCGAAGGGTACGAAGTGGAAGGTTGGTATACCGACGCGCAATGTACAAAGCCATACGACTTTAACGGCGGCGTCAAAAGCGATATAACGCTTTATGCAAAGTGGCAGGTCGCACCGGAATACTTCGAAGTAACATTCGATTATAATTATGTCGGCTCGAAATATCCGGTTAAGATTTCGGTTAAGGAGAACGACAAGATATCGGAAGAAAAGTGCCCGAAGATATCTCGAATAGGCACGGTATTTGACGGTTGGTTTACCGATGAGGCGTGCACGAACAAATGGGATTTCGATAACGATACAGTTACTGCCGCTACAACTCTTTATGCCAAATATTCTTACGATGGCAGCGTAAAACGTGACGAGCACGGTCAGCCGATATTCGGAGAGACAACGACCGATGAATCCGGAAATGAAATAACCAAACCTACGGTTGTTCATTTTACGGAAGGCGTTACCTGGGGACCGGGTACAAAACTCCCGGAACTCATCAACGAGTTCAACGAAGAGTTTTCCGGCAAAATTAACGTTGTGTACGAGAGATGGGATGGCAATCAAACAACGCACGCAATACGTTTTCAGCAGACGCATGATACTCATAATGGAGACGAGAACTATTATTCGATAGCCGATATGTATAATCTTGCGGGACTCGACTTCGATTACGGATATTGGTATGACGGAATGAGTCGAGATTCGAAAGTGAAAGGGGAATTGAAGACCATTCCGTTCGCCACGAATGCGCCGTACATTGTCTATAATAAAAGTTTGCTCGCGGACAACGAGTTGCCTACTAATTACAGCGAACTCAGCGCGCTCATAAAAAAGATTTACGACGAACAAAGCGCAAGTAAACCGGACTTTAACGGACTTATCACAAACGATGGATGGATCTTTACAAAGGCTACTGCGGAAATCGCTTTTATGCAAAACGATTCGGTCACTTATAAATACGACCCGGCGACCGATCACTATATTAACGATTGGGATAAAGACGAAACGCATTGGGCTAACGCAACCGCCGCAATTACCAATTTGTACAACCTTTTGGGCGTGAACGGAAAAGACCACGGCAACATAATAGGCGGAGCTATCGGCAACGATTCCAATATAGTCGATAAAGTAGCAAGCGGCACGGCGTTCATGGGAATTATCAATTCGCCCGATGATTCCGAAAAACGCGCGACGAATGATAAAATCGGAATACTGCCGTTGAGCGGGTTGTTCACAGACGGAGAAAATGCAAACAAAAACGCAATACCCGTTACCACCGTAGGCTTCCATTTTTATAACAAAGCAACAAGCGTATCGAACACGCAGCTTGCCGCAGCAACGGTTTTTGCCGATTGGATTGGAAAAAAGTCGGCGAGAGTTGGCGAAACGGGCTGGTATCCTTGCCGAAAAGAGGCGGTGGAAAGTACAGAGTTTACGCAGTCGGAAAATCAAGTCGTCAATCTGTTAAAGAAAGTCGGAAATCCCGAGGACTTTTTAACGCTGGACGGCAATCCGGTTGCCGGTTGGGCTCTCATCGGTCCGACATATACGAATTATATTAAACCGATTTTGGAAAGTAATGGCGAGAATCTTCCCGCGCAGCTTAAACGTATGCGCAATTTAATGGGCGAAAGACTTTATTGAGGTGTCGTATGAAAAAAATTATAAGAACATTATTATCAGTCGCCGTTGTCGGTTGTATGTGTATGACTGCATTCGGTTGTTCCGATAATAAAAACACATCACCGGTTAACGGGATCGGAAATACGTTTACGTTAAGCTCTCCCGACGGAAGCATCGTTACCACTGTTGATGTAGATGATCTCGGCGCCTGCACATATTCTGTATCGAAGAACGGAACGGCAATGATAGAAAAATCAAACCTCGGATTTGACATCGCGGAAGACGATTTTTCCGTTATGACGCTCGAATCGGAAAAAACACGGCGCGTTAGCGGCGAGTATGATACGATTACGGGAAAAAATTCGAGTGTGAAATTCGAATGTAACGAACTAATGCTTACTCTTAAAGGTTGCAATTTTTATCTCGACATCGTAATGCGCAATTATGACGACGGTTATGCGTTCCGCTATAATGTGAGAGCGGTAGACGGCAGTTCCGGCGTGATGACGGTAAAAGAGGAACGGAGCGAATTTGCTTTGCCCAATTCGTATGTGTGGTCGATGCCTTACATCAGTGAATCGATAGATTTGAATCAATTTTCATACGAAAGCAGTTATACAAGGCGTAGCGCTACAGGACTTGCCGAGCTGCATTTGTCGATGCCGCTTATTTACAAATTACGTTCTGACGATATGTATTCTTTAATTACCGAATCCGAGCTTATCGGCAGTGGATATTACGGTTCGTTTTTACAAGAGCAGGAAGCCAAGCGCGGCAGTGGAATTTTGCAAACTGTGCATACGCCGGGCAGTTACGATCCGGATAGCGATAATAAAATCAAGTATCCGTTCCAATCGCCTTGGCGCGTAGGAATAACCGGCGATCTTAAAACCGTCCAGGAAAGCGATTTGGTCGAAAAATTGTACGATGATGCGGAATACTGGAAACCCGATAATTACGACGAATTGTCAGACGAGGAAAAAGAAATCTATACGTATGATTGGGTCGAACCCGGGATTTCGAGTTGGAGCTGGCTCAGTTATGAGAATGAAGGCATAACGCAAAAGGACTATTCCTTGCATTACGAGTATGTTGCGCTTGCCGCAGATATGGGTTGGCCGTATTACTTGCTCGATGCAGGATGGGATGACAATCTCGATCCCAAAGTTTGGAACGACTTTATTTCCTATGCACACAATAACAATGTAAAAATCATGGTGTGGGCCGGCTCTTTGTTAAACACCGGTAACGGCAATAAGGACGTCATTGCCGAAAAGTTTAAGCAATGGCATGAGATGGGAATCGACGGGCTTAAATTAGATTTCTTTGACGGACAGGGTTCATCAAACGCCGATTTCTATGGCGAAGATGTCGGCACAATTAACTTGTATGAGGTAATATACAGGGAAGCTGCAAAGAACAAATTGCTTGTTAATTGCCACGGTTGCAATAAACCTACCGGCGAACGTCGAAAATATCCGAACGTAATTAACCGAGAGGCAATACAGGGCAATGAGTTTAGAAGTGTGGATAGTTCGATTATCGTAAACGAGTTGTTTGTTCGCAATGTCGTCGGTCCGTGCGATTTTACGCCTGTCGTGAATCCGTTATCCGGCGGATTGACTATCGCTCAACAAATGGCACTTGCCGTACTGTTTGAAAGCGGAGCACCGTCTATGGCGGATAAAGCCGATATTTACTATGAAGAACCTTTTATCGATTACTAT
>CAJFMZ010000284.1 GCA_904393575.1 uncultured Sellimonas sp.
ATGAAATATAAAGTGACACTCAACGGCAAGACGTACGAGGTCGAGGTGGAGGCCGGCCAGGCCATGCTGGTGGACGAGTATGCGGCTTACGCGCCCGCGCCCGCTGCCGCCCCCGCCGCCGCTCCGGCGCCCGCGGCAGCCCCGGCCGCCGCACCCGCAGCGGCCCCGGCAGCTGCGGCAGCTCCGGCCGTTACGGCCGCCGGCGAGACCATTGCCGCGCCGATGCCCGGCAACATCCTGCGCATCGAGGTGACGCAGGGCGCCGCCGTCAAGAAGGGCCAGCTCCTGCTGGTTCTCGAGGCCATGAAGATGGAAAACGAGATCGTCGCGCCCCACGACGGCACCATCGCCCAGATTGTCACCAGCAAGGGGGCCGTGGTAGAGACGGGCACGCCTCTGTTCGTTCTGGCATAAAGGAGGCTCCCCATGAACCTCCTGGAAACCCTGAAAATTCTTTGGGAAACGTCCGGCTTCTATCTGGCGGGCTCCGACTGGAAGCAGATCGTGATGATCCTCATCGCCTGCGTCCTGCTGTATCTGGGCATCGTCAAGAAGTTCGAGCCGCTGCTGCTGGTGGGCATCGCCTTCGGCTGCCTGCTCACCAACCTGCCCGGCGGCAATATGTACCACCTGGAGCTGTGGGATGCGTTCCTTGAGGAAGGCGGCCCATATTACCACAGCTACGGTCACATCATGGCAGAGGGCGGCCTGCTGGACATCTTCTACATCGGTGTCAAGGCGGGCGTCTATCCGTCGCTGATCTTCCTGGGCGTCGGCGCCATGACGGACTTCGGCCCGCTGCTGGCCAATCCAAAGTCCCTGCTGCTGGGCGCGGCAGCCCAGCTGGGCGTGTACATGGCGTTTATCCTGGCGGTTGCGCTGGGTTTCACGGGGGAGCAGGCTGCGTCCATCGGCATCATTGGTGGTGCCGATGGACCCACTGCCATCTACGTGACGACGAAGCTGGCCCCGGAGCTCCTGGGTGCCATCGCCATCGCCGCCTACTCGTATATGGCCCTGATCCCGCTGATCCAGCCGCCCATCATGAAGGCGCTCACCACCAAGAAGGAGCGGGAGTGCCCCATGGAGCAGCTGCGGCCCGTGTCCAAGTCGGAGAAGATCGTGTTCCCCATCGTCGTCACCATCTTCGTCGTCCTGCTGCTGCCCTCCACGGCGCCGCTGATCGGCTGCCTGATGCTGGGCAACCTGCTGCGGGAGACCGGCGTCACCGACCGCCTGTCCGACACGGCCCAGAACGCCCTGATGAACATCGTCACCATCTTCCTGTCCACCTCCGTGGGCGCCACCACCGTGGCTTCCCGGTTCCTGACGGGGCAGACCATCAAGATCATCTTCCTGGGCCTGTTCGCGTTCGCCTTCTCCACGGCCGGCGGCGTGATCTTCGGCAAGATCATGTATAAGGCCACCGGCGGAAAGGTCAACCCGCTGATCGGCTCGGCCGGCGTCAGCGCCGTGCCCATGGCCGCCCGCGTCTCCCAGGTGGAGGGCCAGAAGGCCAACCCCGCCAACTTCCTCCTGATGCACGCCATGGGCCCCAACGTGGCCGGCGTCATCGGCTCCGCCATCGCTGCCGGCTTCCTGCTGGCCATCTTCGGCATGGCTTGATTCCTCTGCAAAAGAACGGCAGCCACTTTTTTTGTGGCTGCCGCTCTTTATATATTCTTTATATAGAGGTGTGGCGTGCGGACGGCTTCCTGCGCCGTCAGGAGATCCAACAGCTGCGCTGCCACATCGTCGGGCGTCAGGCCGGTGGTGTCCAGATGGAGGCCCGGCAGTCCGGCGTATCGGGGCAGGCGGGCCAGGCTCCGCTCCACGGCGCCCGGCTCCCGGATGCCGGCGGCCACGTCAGCCGCCACCCGGGCGGCCAGCACCTCGGCCCGGGCCGTCAGGATGACCCGGTGCACGCGGCAGCCGTCCAGCGGCAGCCGCCGGAGCAGCAGCTCCCACGTCTCCGGCAGGTCCAGCACCCAGCTGAGCAGCGCCGTCCGGCACCGGGAGCAGCGGAGAAAGCCGGAGAGCGTGTGGACGATGTTGTCCACCACCAGCGCCTTCGTCTCGTCGTCCACGATGAACGGGTGCATGGTCCAGCACCAGTCGCCGTCCAGCCAGAAGCAGCCGTCCAGACGTGCCATCAGGCTGCGGCACACAGTCGTCTTTCCGACCCCCATGGGGCCGCCCAGCAGAATCAGGTCCTTCATGCTATAATACCTGCAGAATGCAGCCCTTGAGGTACAGAGCCTGCTCGGCGTTCAGCGTGGCCGGATGGTCCCGGGACTGCATCAGCGTCTCCAGCAGCCGCACCGGCCGGCCGCAGTCGGCGGCTGCCTTTTTATTGTATCTCAGGAGCAGCAATTTATAAGCGCCAAAACACTCCGGTATGCGCTTCCAAACCACCGCGAAATAAGCAAAGCCAGGATTTCGCCGCAGCGAAATCACAAACAAATTTTATTATAGCATCCGCGGAGAAAATTGCCAACTGTAAATTCAGTATTTTGCAACATTGGATGCAATTGGAAAATTTTTTCACAAATCCTGCTTATCTTCCAAAGGATACACCGATTTCCTGGGCCATGCGAATCTCCAGGCAGTCTTCCGGAACCTTTTTCAGCTGCTCTATGATACGGATATAGTCATCATATCCAATCACGCTCTTCTCTGACAGGTCAATCTCGCAAATATCCAGACTTTGCTCCTGCTGCCGTGTGCCCTGCAGGACTTTTGCCACATAATCCCTTTCCGGTGTCTCAAATATGATTTTCGTAACGCCTTCCAGCTTCCCTGCCAGTGCCAGCTTTCCTTCATCTAAAAGACTTACATATGCCTCCACCGCCTTTTCGGGTGCTCCTTCCACCCGCAGTACAACTGTTTTACCATTCCCTTCTTCCCTGATACACTTCATCCAGATATTCATATCTTCCTTCGGGATCTCCGGCCGGATTATTGTCCCGTCAGGCAGTTCAAGGACGGGTTCCGGCGCTCTCTGAGCATAGAGAGTTACTTTCATCTGCGGTTTTCCGTCATGTTTGCGGATCTTTGGCAGTATCAGCCCCGGAGCATCGGTAACCTGCCCCGCTTTTTCCATCCCGTAGTTTTTAAAATAATCGCTTCCTGTAAAATACATG
>CAJFMZ010000285.1 GCA_904393575.1 uncultured Sellimonas sp.
GGATATCGGGTGAAGTCGCTGCGCGGTACGCAGTTCCGCATCTGGGCAAACGGCGTTCTGAAAGACTATCTCATCAAGGGATTCGCCCTGGACGACGAACGTCTGAAAGGCAACGCCGGCGGCAACTATTGGAAAGAACTGCTCGATAGGATCCGCGACATCCGTTCTTCGGAAAAGGTCCTCTACCGCCAGGTGCTCGACCTCTATGCGACCAGCGTCGACTACGATCCTCACAGCGAGCAGTCCGTCCGATTCTTTAAGATCGTGCAGAACAAGCTCCACTATGCGGCGCACGGGCATACCGCCGCAGAAGTCATCTACGAACGCGCAGACGCCGAGAAACCCTTTATGGGGCTCACGAGCTTTTCCGGAGATTTCCCTGCGCTCAAAGACATCGGCATTGCCAAAAACTATCTGAAAGAGGATGAATTAAAAATCCTCAACAACCTTGTTTCCGGATACTTCGATTTTGCCGAGATCCAGGCGATGCGCCATAATCCGATGTATATGGACGACTATATCCGCCAGCTCGACAACATCCTTTCCTCTACCGGGGAAAAGTTGCTGGACGGCGCCGGGAGCGTCAGCCACGAAAAGGCAATGGAAAAGGCAAGGGCGGAATACCGCAAGTATCAGACGCAGAATCTTTCGCCCGTGGAAGAAGCCTATCTTCAAACGATCAAGGGCGTTCAAAAGAAAATTGAAAAAAGGCCCAAAAAATCGCCGGGGGACAAATCATGATCATCGAAATCGAAAAAGGCAAAAATTATGCTGCCCGATTCTACTACAAAGATGTCTTCGGCAAAATGCACCGCCCGTACAAAAGCGGATTTCCGTCACGCAAAGCGGCCCAGCAGTGGGAAACACAGGAGCGCGCACGTCTTGACGGCGATCCCGTAACGACAGAATCTGTTCAAGGAATGGCGGAAAAACCTTGTAAGACAATCCGCCTCCCCGCGCACTTTGGAAAAATACGAAGACTATCATCGTTATATATCCGACTTCCTGGATCATCTCGCGCTTAAAAAAATCAATGAGCACGTTCTTCAAAAGCTGATTGACATCTATCAGGCATCCCCTGCCACCTGCAACGAGCTCCGCAAGATGTTGAGCGCAGCATTTAATTATGCCCGTAAAAAACGCTGGATGCGGGAAAATCCGATGGATTTTGTCGATGTGCCCGTGTATCGTCCGAAAAAGATTCCTGCTTATGACTTTGACGACATACGCACTCTCTTTACTGCGCTGCGAGAGGACAATTCCAAGCTGTATGCTCCTGTTCTCTGCGCCTGTTTGTTTGCGGCAACACGCGAAGAGGTCTGCGCATTACAGGAAGCGGATATCGTCCGCCTGCATGACGGGAACTATCGTATCACGCTCGACAAAGCGCTCATCACGGTAGACGGCAAGTCCATCATCAAATCGCAAAAGACGGAAAACCGGCGCCGCACCTTTATCTTCTCCGCCGCCGTCTATGACGAACTCCATGCCTATAAAACGCGCAATGGCATCGGTAGCCCGTTCGTGTGCTGCAACAAAAACGGCTCAAACATTCAGCCGAACACGATCTCCAATTCCTTTGCACGTTTCCTTGATGCACATGGCCTGAAATACACGACGTTCCACAAGCTGCGCGATGCGTACGCAAACGCCTGCAAGCGTCTCCATGTCGATCTTGACACCGCCTACCGCATGATGGGACATGCGTCCTACAAGACAACGGCAGAGCATTATGCTTCTGCGGACGATGTCCTTACGGCCGAGGCAGTATCCAAAATCGAGCATGAACTTTTTGCTGTAAGATAGTGTTTTTTCGGAGTTATAGACAATTTTTAGACAATAGACAATCGCAATTCCGCTCCATTGCACTATATACTGTGTATAAGAATTGGAATTCTACCTATATTTTGTGTTGATAGACAAAAATACAACTCCCCTGCTAAGGGCGTAGTACTGTAACAGGTAGCGAGGGTTCGAATCCCTCTCACCGCGCCAAACGATGAGCATACGAACCCTGATGAAATATCGGGGTTCGTATTCTTTTTCTCGCACGATTACTTCGGAATACGGATTCTGAGATAACTCCTCCGAATTTGCTTTTTCGGTCGGCTATGGTAGCATAGTTCCTCGCGGACGTCAACGGCCGCAAAATCGTCGCTGAAAACACCCATAAAAGACTTTAAGAGCCGAGTAAGGATCAATTCCTTGCTCGGCTCTTTTGCTGTTTTTGAGGCAATTCCCGATCTGTACGCAACGATTTTGGCTTTGTCCCGTTGACTTCCGCAGGCCTGCTATCAAGAGCACCGATTCCCACCGTCCTATGCACCTCCGCCTGTTGCCCGAAAACTGTAGGTTTTCCCTGTTTTCTGTTTATACAACAAACTTGCCGATCGTTTCCATGACCTGCATTTTGAAGCGGTCGACAAAGCCCGCGATATAGTCGGCAATATCCATGGATTTATCTATAAGCGGCGTCAGATCCATTGCGTAATTGAGCGCGGAATAGGTATCGCATGCATGGCTTGCAGAGAACGTCGCATTCGCAAGCCTGCGCCCCTCCGCCGCCAGGTCGTACCGCTTGCCGCCTGTGATCTGGCTGTCGAACACCGGCGAAAGGCAGCGCATCAGGTTGGGGTGTGCTCCGCAGTCAAGGTACACCTTTTCATCGTCGCAGAGCCAATCGAGATCGCGCCACACCTCGCACCCGTACACCTTTTCGGGGCGCTCCTCAGGTTTCAGCATGCGCAATGCCGCGATCACGCGAAGAGCCGTGGCAACGTGCGTCTCGTGCTTGTCCGCAAGATTGTGGGTGTAGAGATACTTCGGCTTTGCTGTTCGGATAAGGTCGGCAAGTTCTTCGACGATTTTGGGA
>CAJFMZ010000286.1 GCA_904393575.1 uncultured Sellimonas sp.
CATGACCACGTTGGGCAAAAAGTAGATAACCCGGAACAGCCCGGTGGCCCGCAGCCCCTTGTTCAGCAGGTTGGCCACCGCCATGGAGAGCACCAGGGTAACCGGCACCGTGACAAAGGTGTAAACCAGGGTGTTGCGCAGCTCAAACTGCAGCTTTTCGTCGGAAAAAATCTTTACAAAGTTGTCCAGGCCCACAAAGGCCGCTTCTCCCATGCCGTCCCATTCCACCAGGGAAAGGCCGATGGAAAAGAAAATGGGGATAATGCCGAACACCAGCGTGCCCAGCACCATGGGGGCGATGAACACGTAGGCCCAGCCCCACTCGCTGCGGAAGCCCCGCTTTTTCTGTTTCGTCTGCTCCATACTGTCACCCCTTATTCGTTCGTCCGAAGTTCCCGGAAAAGGTATCCGGCGCTTTTCGGCGCCGGATACCCACAGTCAGCTTGGGGGAGGGGCTCAGCCCTCGCCCAGACCGTCGTTTACAATTTCAACCATCTTAGCCTGGGCCTCGTCCAGCAGAGCCTGGATGTCGGCGTTCTCATCCTGCCAAATGGTGGAGATGGTGTCGGTGAGCACCTGGCTGGCCTCGGAACGGTTGGCGGCGTAGATGGGGTTGGGGGAAGCGTAGGAAACGCTGTCCAGCAGGATCTGTACGTCCTGATCCGGGTACATTTCCTTCCAAACCTCGGCGGCCCCCTCATAAGCGGGGATGGCGCCCGCGGCGGTGGCCTCCTGGGCTTCCTTGGTGGAGGCGAACTTCACAAACTCCCAGGCAGCCTCGATGTTGCTGCTGTTGGAGGCGATGACGTAGGCCAGGCCGTGGGTGGTGGCGCCCTGCGTGGTGTGCTGGGGCAGCTCCGCAATCTGGAAGTCGGCGCCCATGGCCTCCTCATACTTGCCCACGTTCCAGGAACCGTCGGTGATCATGGCCGTCTGGCCGGAGATGAACATGTCGGAATAGCCGAATTCCAGCTGCTCCGCGCCGGTGGGGGAAACCTTGTACTCGTACATCAGGTCGTGCAGGAACTGAATGGCCTCCACCACGGGGGCAGAGTTCACGGTGGGCATGCCGTTCTCGTCGTTAAAGCTGCCGCCGTTCTGGTACACATAGTTCTGGTAGCCGGAGTTGCCGTCCGGGTTTGCCACAATGCCGTAGTGGGTTTCGTTGGTGAGCGCCTGGGCGGTGGCCAGCAGGTCGTCCCAGGTCCAGCCCGGCTCCGGGTAGGCGACGCCCATCTCGTCAAAGATGGCCTTGTTGTAATACAGGCCGGTGCCGTCGTAATCCTTGGGGATGCCGTAGATCTTGCCGTCCTGCACGTAGTAATCCGTCACGGCCTGCGGGTATTTGCTCATGTCGATGCCCGCCTCTTCAATGCGGTCCGTCAAATCCAGCAGGAGGCCGGGGGCTATGTACTCCCGCGCGTTCAGGTTCATCCAGAACACGTCGGGGCCGGTGCCGGTGGGCAGGGCGGTCTGCAGCTTTGTCCAGTACTCGTTCCAGGGCACGATGGTGGGCTCTACGGTAATGCTGCTCTGGGACTCCTCAAACAGCTGGATGAGGGCCTCCATGCCGTCCCGCTGGGCCTCGTCCCAGTAGTAAAAGTTGATGACAGTCTGGGCGCCGTCCGCCGGTTTTTCTTCGCCTTCAGGCTCCGCCGCGGCGCTCTCGCCGCCTTCCGCGCCGCCGGTGGAAGCCGGGGAGGACGCCGGGGTGGAGCAGCCGGCCGCCATCATCAGGCACACAAGGGCCAGCGCCAACAATTTTATCCAATTCCGTTTCATACTTGCAGCTCCTTCCTACACAATAACTGCCCGCTCCCTTTGGGCTGGCGGGCATTTTTTTGGATGTGAACTCATTATAATCGTTATTTTGTACAAATAAAATGTGCGCTATTTGTTTTTCATGGACTATATCACTTATTTTCTCCCGAGCAAGCCCCGGACTGTCTCCTATTTTCCGAACCTGTGTCTGATTTTAAGTGAAAAGAATGAAAAAAAAGGGGGGGCAGTGTGGCGCAGCAAAGCTGCGCCACGCGTCGAAGCATTCTTTTGCGGGGTACCGCCCCCGCAAAAGAACCCTTCGCGCCGCCCTGCTTTTACCTGGGTGGACAGTTCTCGCCGGAAGCTAACATT
>CAJFMZ010000287.1 GCA_904393575.1 uncultured Sellimonas sp.
CGGGGTTTTCTCGGACAATATCTTTTTTGTTGTCCTCATATGGAGCG
This sequence comes from uncultured Sellimonas sp., assembly GCA_904393575.1. Classification (GTDB taxonomy): domain Bacteria; phylum Bacillota; class Clostridia; order Lachnospirales; family Lachnospiraceae; genus Sellimonas. The sequence goes on from CAJFMZ010000287.1 coordinate 48, forward strand.
AGTGAAGGGAATCGAACCCTCGTGACCAGCTTGGGAAGCTGATGTTCTGCCATTGAACTACACCCGCATTGCCCGGCTAGTATAGCATATTTTAGCCGGGCGTGCAACAATTTTTATTCGCCCATCTTTGCGATGACTGCATCGGCGAACTCGCTCGTACCGAGGCTGCCGCCGAGGTCGTGGGTGACGCTCTTGCCCTCAGCAAGCAGCGCGAGCACCGCCGACTCGATCTTGTCCGCGGCCGCGGTCTCACCGAGGTGACGGAGCATCATGACCGAGGAGAGGATGAGCGCGGTGGGGTTGGCGTCATTGAGTCCGGCGTGCTTCGGGGCGCTGCCGTGGACGGCCTCGAAGATGGCCGCGTTCTTGCCGATGTTGGCGCTCGGCGCGAGTCCGAGGCCGCCGACGAGGCCCGCGCACAGGTCGCTCACGATGTCGCCGTAGAGGTTCGGCAGCACGAGCACGTCGAAGGTCTCCGGGTGCTGCACGAGCTGCATGCACAGCGCGTCAACGATCTTGTCCTCGAACTCGATCTGCGGATACTCAGCGGCCACGCCGCGGCACACGTCGAGGAACAGGCCGTCGGAGAGCTTCATGATGTTCGCCTTGTGGACACAGGTGACCTTCTTGCGGCCGTTCTTGACGGCGTAATCGAAGGCGTAACGGGCGATGCGCTCGCTGCCGGCGCGGGTTATGAGCTTGATGCTCTCGGCGGCGACGTCGCCTATCTTGTGCTCGATGCCGGCGTACAGGTCCTCGGTGTTCTCGCGGACGACGACGAGGTCGACGTTATCGTAGCGGCTCGCGACGCCCTTGAAGGTGCGCGCCGGGCGCACGTTGGCGTAGAGGTCGAACTCGTGGCGGAGCGCGACGTTGACGCTCCTGAATCCCACGCCGATGGGGGTGGTGATGGGGCCCTTGAGGGCGGTGCCGTCGGCGCGGATGCTGTCGAGGACGTGCTGCGGCAGCGGGGTGCCGTACTTCTCCATCTGGCTCTCGCCGGCGTCGACAACGTGCCAGTTTATGTTCGCTCCGGACGCATCAACGACGCGCTTGGCAGCCATCGCCACCTCAGGGCCTATGCCGTCGCCGGGTATCAAAGTTACATTGTGTGCCATCTTCTTCAGTCCTCCCTGTGCTCCTTGGTGTAGTTCAAAAGTCCGCCCGCGAGCAGTATGTCGCGCTGGCGCTCGGTGATATCGAGCTTGAGAGCGGCGGTGCGGTCGCCTATCTTGACGGTGATGTTCTTCCCCTCGGCAGCCGCGGCTATCTGAGCCGGGACGTCCTCGATCGTGACCGCGTCGCCCTGGACGGCGGCGTCGTAGTCGGCGTCTGAGGTGAACTCGAGCGGGAGGATGCCGTTATTCATGAGGTTGGCGCGGTGGATACGCGCGAAGCTCTTGGCGAGGACGGCCTTGATGCCGAGGTAGAGCGGAGCGAGCGCCGCGTGCTCACGGCTGGAGCCCTGGCCGTAGTTGCCGCCGGCCACGATGAAGCCGCCGTGCTTCTCGAGTGCGCGGGCCGCGAAGCCCTCGTCGCAGGGCGCGAGGCAGAAGTTCGCGAGGTAGGGCACGTTCGAGCGGAAAGGCAGGAGCTTCGCGTTCGAGGGCATGATGTGGTCGGTGGTGATGTTGTCGCCGAGCTTTATGAGAACCTCGCCGGAGAGGGTGTCCGCAGGCGGCACGGCCTTCGGGAAGGGCTTGATGTTGGGGCCGCGGACGACCTCGACGCTCGCGGGGTCGGCGCTCGGCGCGAGGAGCATGCCGTCGTCGATGTCGAAGTGCTCAGGGATGTCGTAAGGCACCTCGACGCCGAAGGTCTCGGGGTCGGTGAGCACGCCGGTGACGGCGGACACAGCCGCGGTCTCGGGGCTCACGAGGTACACGCTCGCGCTCGGGGTGCCGCTGCGGCCGTAGAAGTTGCGGTTGAATGTACGGAGGCTGACGGCATTGGTGGCCGGGGCCTGGCCCATGCCGATGCAGGGGCCGCAGGCGCACTCAAGTACACGCGCGCCGGCCGCGACGAGCTTCGCAAGCGCGCCGTTGAGGGCGAGCGCCTTGAGCACCTGGCTGGAGCCCGGGGAAATGGTCAGGCTGACATTCGGCGCGACATGCTTGCCGTCGAGGATGCCGGCGACGCGCATGAGGTCGCAGAAGCTGGAGTTCGTGCAGCTGCCGATGCAGACCTGGTCGACCTTGATGCCGGCGATGTCGCTCACAGCCGCGACGTTATCGGGAGAGTGCGGCTGCGCCGCGAGCGGGTGCAGCTCGGAGAGATCGACCACGATCTCCTCGTCGTACTTCGCGTCGGCGTCGGCCTCGAGGGGCTTCCACTGCCCCGCCCTGCCGCGCGCGGAGAAGAACTCGCGCGTGCGGCTGTCGCTCGGGAACACGGTGGTGGTGGCGCCGAGCTCCGCGCCCATGTTGGCGATGGTGGCGCGCATAGGTACGGAGAGCGTCGCGACGCCGGGGCCGCCGTACTCCATGACCTTGCCGACGCCGCCCTTGACGGTCAGGCGGCGCAGCACCTCGAGGATGACGTCCTTCGCCGAGACCATGTTGTGGAGCTTGCCGGTCAGCACGACGTGGCAGACCTTCGGCATGGTGAGGTAGTACGCGCCGCCGCCCATGGCGACCGCGACGTCAAGACCGCCCGCGCCGATGGCGAGCATGCCCGCCGCGCCGCAGGTCGGTGTGTGGCTATCGGAGCCGAGCAGCGTCTCGCCCGGGATGGAGAAGCGCTCGAGCTGCACCTGGTGGCAGATGCCGTTGCCGGGGCGGGAGAACCAGATGCCGTGCTTCGACGTGACAGTCTGGATGTACTTGTGGTCATCGGCGTTCTCGCTGCCGGACTGGAGCATGTTGTGGTCTATGTACGCGACACTACGCTTGGTCTTGACCTTGTCGATGCCCATGGCCTCAAACTGCAGGTAGGCCATCGTGCCCGTCGAGTCCTGCGTCA
>CAJFMZ010000288.1 GCA_904393575.1 uncultured Sellimonas sp.
CCCGCTCCCCTTCGGCGATCTGCGCCGTCTGGAGAAGGAGCGGCTGATGATGCTCCCCGAGGACTGGCGACTGTCCAAGTTGCTCTACAACATGTTCAGTGTCCAGAGCGTAGAGCCGGTAAACATCCTCACTACCACCAACAACACCACTGCCATCAACCTGGTGGCCGAGAATATGGGCTTCACCTTCCTTCAGGAGAGCGGCATCCGCCGCACTCCCTATATGGACCGCCTCTCCTTCTTTACCGTGGGGGAGCCCCCACTCACCAGCCCCATGGCCCTGGTGTACAAGAAAAACGGCTTCCTCTCCCCCGCCGCCCGCACCTTTATGAACCTCATCAAGGACTACTACCGGCAGTTCGACCGGGGCTCCGCCCTGACGGACCGCTGACCGTCTCTCTGCCCCACAAAAATGCCAATACTTTCCCGCCGCTGCGCGGCGGAAAAGTCCTCGCTGCCCTCGCTGATCGCCTTGCCAAGCAAGGCATTCAGGGCATTCGATCCCACTCGAGGCAGGCTGCCGCCCCCTCGAGCTCCCCCGCCCCAACTGGAGCGGATTCATCTCGACAGAAGTTTTTTGACTAGCTGAAATGCCCAGGAACAGAGTAATCTCTGTTCCTGGGCATTTTGACTTACATAAATGTCAGTCCGTCACATCTGAGGCGACTCAGCCCCAATCTTCGGCTTTTGCGCGGTAAACCAGTCTTCCAGCCTCCCCATAGGGCGGCGGATCTGGCGAGTCAGCGTCCCCACCAGGAGAGCCGCGGCCAGGGTACCCTCTCGGACGCCGGAGATCTCTCCGGTAAACGCCAGGGAGAGGGCACAGGCGCTGACTACCAGGGTCACATCGAAAATCACCTTCATGGCGGAAAACTGGATCGGCGCAACCTTACACACGGCCAGGACCACACCCTCTCCCGCCAGGACAGCCACATCGGCGATTACCTCACAGCTGACCCCCACAGCCACCAGGCAGATACCTGCCAGGCACACCAGCCACTGCTGCCAGTAAGCAGTACATTGAAGCCAGTCCACTGCCCACAGCGCAAAATCCGTCAGATACCCAAACAACAGGGCCACAGGCAGCTGAATCAGTTGCATGGGGTCGTACTGCCGCCGCAGAATCAAAATCTGCAGCAGAATAAAGCCCACGTGCATGATAATGGTGCAGGTCCCTACGGTCAGGGGCAGAAAGCCGCTCATGGCGTATGGAAGGCTGGAAATAGGCGACGTACCCAGCGCCCCCTTGATAGAACAGGCCACTCCCAGGGACATAATCCAAAGTCCCACACATAAGACCAGATACCGCTTTCCCCATTCTTCTATGGTTCGTTTTGTTGTCATTGGATTTCGTTCTTCTCCTCTCCGCTGTCATGCTGCATGCGATGTGCCTCCATACTCCTCCACAGCCGGTCCAGAAGTCCTTTCAGCTGTTCCAGTTCCTCTGCAGAAAGGCCGGAAGCCGCAGCCGTCTCTGTCTCCCTGAAAATCTCTGCCACTGCCGCTGCCGCCTGCTCCCCCTGCTCTGTCAGCGACACGAACAGGGAGCGGCGGTTTCCCTCGTGCTGCTGCCGGACGACCAGGCCGGAGCGCTCCATCCGCAGCAGAATGCTGCCCACCGTAGCCGGCTCAATCTCACAGTAGGAGGCAATGGTCTTTTGATCCGATTCCCCATGCTGAGAGAGAAACTCTAAAACCTTAGGCTGTCCGGCCGTCAGCCCTGCCTTTCCCGCACAGTTTAAAATTTGCCGGTTCAGGATGGTATGGGTCTTCATCAACAGATAGTGCAGCGATTCCATAGAGTCACCTCTGAAACAATATGCATTCTTACTGTATCAGATATTATTATAAGAAAGCTTATTATTTTTCGTCAAGATCTATTGTGCCTCAAATTCACATCTCCCACGGCACAAGATTGAGTAAATTTTATTGCATAACCTGATATGAGCCCATAAAAAATTCAGCCCAGCGAAACCTCGCTGGGCTGGATTCCATGGATTCAAATTGATACCTGCCGCGCTAAAAAACGCGGGACGCCGGCATACCTAAACCAGCACACATTCGCTTGCTTATCTCTGGGCCAGAAGCGCATCCACCCGGTCGGTCTTCTCCCAGGGCAGGTCCAGATCATCCCGGCCGAAGTGGCCGTAGGCGGCCAGCTGGCGGTAGATGGGACGGCGCAGGTCCAGGTCCCGGATGATGGCGGCGGGGCGCAGGTCAAAGACGGCGGTGACCATATCAGACAGCTCCTCATCGCTCAGCTTCCCAGTGCCGAAGGTGTCCACCCGCACGGAGACCGGCTGGGCCACGCCGATGGCGTAGGCCAGCTGCACCTGACAGCGGGTGGCCAGGCCGGCGGCCACCACGTTCTTGGCCACCCACCGGGCGGCATAGGCCGCAGAGCGGTCCACCTTGGTGGGGTCCTTGCCGGAGAAGGCGCCGCCGCCGTGAGGGGCGCTGCCGCCGTAGGTGTCCACGATGATCTTCCGTCCGGTGAGGCCGGAGTCCCCCTGAGGACCGCCCACCACGAAACGGCCTGTGGGGTTCACGTAGATCTTGGTGTCGTTGTCCATGAGGCTGGCCGGAATGGTGGGACGGATCACCAGGTCGATCATGTCCTGGCGGATCTGAGACAGCTCCACCTCGGGCCCATGCTGGGTGGACACCACCACCGCGTCAATGCGCAGGGGTTTGTCGTTCTCGTCGTACTCCACGGTGACCTGGGTCTTGCCGTCGGGACGCAGATAGTTCACCAGCCCCTCCTTGCGCACCTGGGTCAGGCGGCGGGCCAGCTTGTGGGCCAGG
>CAJFMZ010000289.1 GCA_904393575.1 uncultured Sellimonas sp.
CCGGAACTCAGGTTTCTATCCAGCAGCTCATCAATGCTGCGCAGCAGTTGGCTGTTCATGCGCTTATGAAGAAGCGCATAGCTTGAGGCCAGCTGGCGCGCCCAATCGATAAGCTGTTTTTCACCCGCGTTATCTTCCAGCAATGGCAGCATGGCATCGGCTTTTGAACCGATATTGAGGGGAACATTGAGCCGGGCGCACAGCGACGCAAATTGCGCCTCGGCCTTATAGGCCCCGATGAGCAGCGTATGGTGCGCCAGAGGCTGGCGCATAGCCTGCTCAAAAAACTCCGGAAGCCGGTCGAATTGCTGCTCCTCCAACAAGGCCTGAAGCTGGTCGGAAAAATGCTTTTCCTGAAAGGAGGCGGTACGCCGCGCGGATGGCCGGTATAGGGCCGACAGCTCGTGAAGCAGCGCTTCAGGGGAACGCAATGGCGCGCGATCCGCGTATTCAGAATTTTGATCCGCCGGGGATGTATCGTATTCAGCAGGCAACATGAGAATTCGATAATCAAGGCCGGCGCAGGATAAGTTAAAGCACTCGGCACCGGGGGGAAGATCGGATACATCTGCGCTTATGGGCAGAATTTCATAGATACAGTCGTTCTGGAATATCTCCTGCGCGATGGGCAAAAGCTCAGTTGCGTCCAGCCACGAATTGGCAATCAGCCTGACGATGTGTCCAATGAGCAGGCTGACACGGCGATTCTCGCTCAAATGCGTTTGACTTTGCCGGGCCAGTTCCCGGGCTATTTGTTCGAATACACTCGTAAGTTCATCGCGGTTGGTGGGTTTTAACAGATAGCGCTTTACGCCGTAAGCAATAGCCTGTTGAGCGTCATGGAAATCCGAATAGCCGCTGAGCAATACCACCTGGGTCTTGAGATGGTTTTCATGTATCCATTTTGCCGCTTCCACCCCGGATACATGGCTCATCACGATGTCGGTCAATACCGCGTCCACGGGTTCACGTTTCAGATGAGCGATTATATCCCGTCCATCCGCATAGATGCCCACCACTTTAAAGCCCAGAGCATCCCAGTCAATGACGCTGGACAGCCCATTTCGGATCATGGGTTCGTCGTCTGCGATAATGAGTGAAAATTTCATCGATACAGGCCTCGCTTTCGTAGTTTAGCGCAATTGGGGGGCGTTTAACGGAACGCGCAAGGTTACTTGCGTATGCTTAAACGGATGACTTTCTATCTGCAGGGTATATTCCAGACCGAATAAAAGCTGAAGCCGCGCGTTTACATTGGCCAGGCCGATGTGGTCCTGGCAATTGGGGCGTGAGTCCATAAGATTTCGGCGCACCCGTTCAAGGGTAGCATGGTCAAACCCCGGGCCATTGTCGGAAACCGCGAATAGGACATTTCCGTCCTCAACGTGGCAATCCACCTGAATAACGCCGCCTGAATCCAGCTTTTTTACCCCGTGGGATATGGCGTTTTCCAGCAGTGGCTGCAAGCTGAGATTGAGCGCCGGATAGTCGTCAATATCCGTTTGCACATTCCATTTAACAGAGAACATGTTTTGGAATCTGGCGGATTGAAGCGAGAGATAGACTTCGGCATGGCGGATTTCCCGGCTGACGGTGGTAAGCGGCTCGTCGGTTTGCAAACTCAGGCGCATCAGCAGCGAGAGCTGCTGCAGCATGCCGGTTATTTCCCGCTCCTGGGGCAATTTTTCGTAGATTTTCCAGTTTATGCTTTCCAGCGTATTAAACAGAAAATGAGGATTGATCTGGGCCTGAAGAGCGGCGCGCTGGGCCTGGTTAAGTGCTTGCTGCTGAGCAGACAGGCGGTTGAGCATGGTGTAGGTCTGATATTTGGACTCATGGATCAATCCGTATATCAATCCCAACTCGTCGTAGCTGGCCCACTGGCTGGAATAGCGCTGTGCGGCATCCTCCACCGGACTGCGCAGAAGGCTCAGGATAATCTGATAGGGCTTGCAAATGGTGCGGGCCGTGCGGTAAGCCAACAGCACGCACAGCCCCAGCAGCAACAGCAATAGGCTGGAGGCGATGGCCAGGGTCCATGGAATCGTGTCATAAAATCGCGAGCCATTGCTTAGCAGCATATAATTCCAGCCGGGTATGCAGGCTTCACGACGGGCTATGAAATATTTCTCTCCATCCCTTTCATAGGACCTCGGGTAAGGCTCGCTTTCAAAGGCAGGGATAAGCTCGCTGGCCCTTTTGCCGCGCGCCGTTCCATCGCTGTCCTGCATGATGACCCCGGATTCGTCGAGCAACAGCAGACGTTGATCGTTGTAATCCAATTGAGTGTTCATGATCTGGTTGCCCACCAGTACGGAATTGCATCGGAGCAGCATGATTCCTTTTTCGGTCTGATAGTTCATGACTTTAACATAGCGGTACAGATTGTCGGTGCTATTGTCAAAGATCCATCCCTCGGCGGGTTCAAGCGTCCTGACTTTGCGCAGCAGCGCGTAGGGATGATAGGTTGAAGGCGTATCGCCGGAGCGCATCGCGCCCGCGCTTTTGGTGGATACATAGTAATCCGAATCGTAAAGGTAGAGTATCGCGTAATCCGCGTATTTGAATGAACCCGTGACGGCGCGCAGAAAGGCCTGAACGGGCATAAGCTTCTGAATCATATCAAGATTCAGGTGGCTGCGGTCAATGGCGGCCAGGTTCAGCACGCTTTGGTCATAGGCCGCCTGGACGCAAGAGCGCTCCATTTGAGACCAGATAAGGTCTGTGGCCAGGGCGGCGCGTTCCAGAAGCCGCTGATTTTCATT